>JBDTJC010000090.1:0-23046 GCA_039936055.1 Polyangiaceae bacterium
TGAACGGCGCCCAAGGCTTTGACTTCAACGGCGCCGGCATGGGCGACATCCTGAGCCACTTCCAGGACATGTTCTCCGACTTCTTCGGCGGCAGTCAGGGCGGCGGGCAACGCCGCAAGCGCGGTCCCGAGCGCGGCCAAGACGTGCGCGTCGAAGCGGTGATTTCGCTGAAGGACGCGCTGCTCGGCGGCAAGCACGAGATCAACGTCAGCGGCGCCGCCCCGTGTGAGTCGTGCAACAGCTCCGGCGCAGAGCCCGGCACCAAGACCGAGACCTGCACCCAGTGTCGCGGCTCGGGGCAGGTCACCGCCCAGCGCGGATTCATCATGTTCTCAAGCCCATGCGCGCGCTGCCGCGGCACCGGGCAGTATTTGCCCAACCCCTGCCAGACCTGCCACGGCTCCGGCGCGGTGGAACGTCAGCGCAAAGTGATCGTGGCCATTCCCGGCGGCATTGATTCAGGCCAGCGCCTGCGCGTACCCAAGCAAGGCATGCCCGGCCCCAGCGGGCTCCCGCCTGGTGATTTGTACGTGGATATCGAGGTCGAAACCGACGAACGCTTCGAACGCCAAGGCGCAGATCTCGGGACCCGCGCGTCGATCTCCTTCGCCGAAGCCGCGTTGGGCAGCAAAGTCGAAATCCGCATGCCGGACGACACCGTCATCAGCGCAGACGTACACCCCGGCACCCAGCCCAACGCCGTGATCGTCGTGCGCGGCCAAGGCATGCCGCGGTTGGATCGCCACGGACGCGGTGACCTGCACGTCGCCGTACACGTGCGTGTGCCCACGAAGCTGAGCAAACAGGCCAAGAAGTTATTGCGTGAGCTCGAAGCCGAACTCGGCGAAGTGAAAGCGGAGGGTTGAGAGCGGCGGCGGCGCCTGGCGGAGGGTTGAGAGCGGCGGCGGCGCCTGGCGGCTACGGCGACTGGTTGAAAAGGCAGCTCCCGGGTTCGCCGGCTCCACCCCGTCGGGTGTTCCGAAGCGGCTTTGTGTGTGTGGTCTGGATCGCGGATCGTGATCTGACGCGCTTCGTGATCCCCGACGGGGGGGTCTTCCAAGACTTCAGGCTCGTTTTAGTTCCGAGCGGGCTGCGCATGGTCTCCTCCGAGCGGGCTGCGCATGGCCTTTGAAAACAGAAAACGGCATTGGAATTCAAACCCTATTTTCGTATTTTTTTGATGGTCACGCGAGGCGTCTTGGTCCGGCGCAGCCTTCGGCGTCGCGGACGGCTCCGCTACCCGAGCTTCTGCGCTAGCCGGAGCAGCTCGGCGCGCGTGCGTTCGATTGGCTCGATAAGCTGCGCGTCCTGACACAAGAACTGCTCTAGCTCGGGCAGCACCGCGAGCGTGCGGTCCAAGCGCTCGTCAGTGCCCTTTTCGTACGCGCCAAGCGCAATCAGATCGCGCTTTTGTTCGTACAGCGCGAGCGCGCTGCGCACTTTGCGCGCGGCTTGAACTTGCGCCGGGGAGACCACATGGTCCATCACCCTGGAGAGTGATGTAACGGCGTCTACGGCGGGGTAGTGACCGCGCGCGGCGATCTGTCGTTCGAGCACGATGTGGCCGTCCAGGATGCCGCGCACCTCGTCGGCGATGGGCTCGTCCATATCGCCGCCTTCGACTAAAACCGTATAAATTGCGGTGATTGCGCCGGTTTCACCTTGGCCGCTACGCTCCAGCAGGCGCGGTAGGAGCGCGAACACGCTGGGCGGGTAACCGCGACGGGCAGGCGGTTCCCCCGCGGCCAAACCGATTTCGCGTTGCGCGCGCGCCACGCGCGTTACGGAATCGACCAGGAGCATCACGTTCTTCCCTGCATCCCGAAAATATTCGGCAATCGCGGTGGCGACCTGAGCGGCGCGCAAGCGCTCGACGGGCGGCGCGTCACTCGTCGCGACGACCACGACCGAACGCGCGCGCCCTCCCGCACCGAGTGCGCGATCCAAAAACTCCGACACTTCACGGCCGCGCTCACCCACCAGCGCCACCACGACCACGTCCGCGCTCGTGCCGCGTGCGATGGCGCCGAGCAGCAGGCTCTTGCCCACGCCCGAGCCGGCAAAGAGCCCGACGCGCTGCCCGACCCCCAAGGTCATCAAGCCGTCGATCACGCGCACGCCGGTGGCCACGGGGCTGTCCACGGCGCGGCGGCCCAGTGCAGGCGGCGGCGAGCGATCCACGGGCACCCATTTGAGGCCTGTGGGCGGGCCGAGTCCGTCAATTGGGCGTCCGAGGCCGTCCAGCACGCGGCCGAGCAGCGCCTCACCCGCGGCGACCTCGAGGCCGCTTCCGGTGGACTCCACCAAATCATCCGGACCGACGCCGGATAGGTCACCCAGCGGGATGACCAACGCCTCACCGGCGGCGAAGCCCACTACCTCCGCACTCAGCGGTTCGCCACGACGGTGCACGATCAGCACGTCCCCGACGCGTGCGCCGGGCAGGGTGACGCGCAGCATCAGACCGGTCACTCCGACCACCTTGCCCACGGGTCGCAGCGTGGCCGTGCCGGCGAGGCGCGCACGCAGCGAATCGATGTCCACGGCAAGAGTTTGCCCAAAGCCAAAGAAGGATGGGAGGCTTTTGTCGTGGGTTCGACTTACCAAGCCATCGGGCGCAATTTGGCGCGTCTACTTTCGGCGCGTTCTTCAGCGCGTTTCAAGGCGGCGCGCGGCGTCGGCGTCGGCGCTTCGGCGGCTTTATTGCTAGCGCTCGGCTGCCAAGCGTCGGTGAGTGCCAGCGCCAACCAGCACACGAAGGCCGAATCCGAAGACGGGCCCGAGGACCACAAGCCGGACTTCGATAAGCCTGTTGGCGCCGATGCGCTTGCGACGAAAGCCCCGCCAGCCATCGCCTTCGTCGACACCGCACTGCTCGGCGCGCGCCACGACATGACGCTGGTCACCGAACACGCGAACGCGGCCTGCGCGTGCCTGAAGGCGGGCATCGGCAGCGCATCTTCGGCCGCCTTTCAATGGCAAGGCGCCGTCCCGCGTTTGAATGATGACATTCAACTCGCGTTCGCCATGACGACCGAGAGCATGGTCTGTAACAACGAGCCCAAGGGCAGCACCGGCGCGTCGTACTGGGGCTATCGAATCGTAGGCAACGACGTGATCGTGTTCGTCGAAGGCGTGCGTTCCGGTCGCCCGCGCACGACCTCTGCGATCATTCCGAAGCCTGTCGGCGACGGCAAAGTGTACGTCGCGCCGGCAAAGCCGAAGTTCCCGTACGGTCGCTCGCTTGACGGCAAAGCAGAGCGTTGTGAGGTCGGCAATGCCGCAACGAAACGCACGGCGCCATTCACGATGGGTGAGCTCGGCGACACGTTGGCGAAAGACGCGAACGCTGCCCCAACTGTCGACGACGGGGAATAAAGCGACGGGGAATAAAGCCCCGCGCGTCGCGGTGCATGCTTAGGCGCGTATAAATACTTCATCAGTGATTCAGATTCTTGTGGATGAAAGTTCAATGCTCGTGTGTGCTGTGGACGTGGGCGCGGCCGAGGAGCACCCCTCCCCCCACCACCAAGTGCCCTCGGTCGCGTCCCCATTACGAGTTTCGTTTTGGGCCTGAAAAAAGCCTATTTCGGAGCGTCGCAGCGTGCTCCCAGTGGGCAGTGTAGCCTGCGCGTCGTGGCTACATCACGAGCGCTTTGGGGCTTCAGGGTAACGAGCACGCTGGCACTCGCATGGCTCGCAACCAGCGCCGCGTGCGCCTCGGGAAGTTCATCCCAGAAGCAATGTTCCAGTGATGGCTGGTCGGGCAGATGCGTGCTGCGCGGGATCACCAAGGTAGAAGAGCGCGAGAACCCAGTGCCGTGGGTTGTTTACGAAGCGATCTACACGCCGCAGCCGGACCCGCGGGACCCACAGTTCACGCCCGCAGACGTGCGCGTGCGTTTTGGCGCGCAAGCTCGCTACGAGCTCGCGTTGCAGACGCACATCAACGCGCAGCAGAGCGTCACGTGCCACGCCGCGGTGACACAGGGCACGTGCTCGCCCCAGCCTGCAACCGCGGACGTCGCGGAGTTCGATCCGAATCACGAAGCGGTACCCGCGGCCGCACACACCACGGGTTGCGCGGCGATCGAAACAACGAGCGAGCAAGACCGCTTGAGTCAAAACCCGGACGCTTCGGTGGTGGGCTTTCCGGAGCGCTTCCTGTTCGATGCGGATTCTTCGACCGTGGGCGCCGACGCATCAGCCTTGGCGAGCGCGGTCGCCCAGCGCATGGCCGCGGACCCGGGCATCGAATGCGTCGGGTTGGTAGGGCAGATCGGCAACGGGGAATCGGCAACGCTCGCCGAGGCGCGTGCCCGCGGCGTCAAGGCGCTGTTGGTCTCACTTGGCGTCGACAAATCACGGCTCACGACCATCGCGCTGACCACGCACGTGTACGGGCCTGCCTCGAACCCCCAACCCACGAGCGCGAGCGATCGCCGCGTCTCGCTCAGCGTTTTGCTGAGATCCGGCGCCGCGGCGAAGCAGTGAGCCACGCCTCGCGCTTGCCCAACTCGAATCGACTCTTGCTCGCTGCGTTGATCGCAGCGGGCAGCACCGCGCATGCGCAGCCGAGCGCGCTCCCCGCGCCGACAGCGGTCGCGCCGCCCAGCGTGGTAGCGACACAGCCCACGAGCACTGCGGAGTCCGCCATGCCCGACGACATGCTGCCCGTGCCCGGCGGCACGTTCACCATGGGCGCGGACGGCGTGGGCGAGAGGGACGAACAGCCCGCACATTCGGTCACGGTTCGCGGCTTCTTGCTCGACAAGACCGAAGTCACCAACGGTAAATACTTGGAGTGCGTCGCGGCCGGCGCGTGCAAACCGTATCGCGACAACGTCGCGCGCGGCTTTGGTGCGGGCCCCGAAGCCGGCTTTCGCGGCGCGGACCAACCCGTGGTCGGCGTGTCGTGGTTCGACGCCGGCGCGTACTGCGCGTTTCGCGGCGGACGACTACCGGGCGAAGCCGAGTGGGAGCGCGCGGCGCGCGGGGAGGATGCCCGCAAGTACGCTTGGGGCAACACGCCACCGGACTCCGAGCATTTGGCGTGCTTCGGACGCAAAGTGGGTGCGAAGGGCGCGACCACCATGCCGGTCGCTTCATACCCGGACGGGCGCGGGCCGTACGGTCACTACGATCTGACCGGGAACGTTTGGGAGTGGACGCGGGACATCTACGACCCGATGGCGTACAGCCGCGAAGGCAGCGCCCAAGGCATTCCCGGGAGCTGCGAGCAAGTCATGGAGTCGTTGACTGCGCTGCGCAAAGCCAAGCGCCAGGGCTACACCGGCTCGAATCCGATCCCGAAGAGCTGTGAGCGTGCGCTGCGAGGTGGTGCATTCAACTACCCTGGCGCTGGGCTCCGCGCCTCCAACCGCGTTCATCATCCGCCCGAGTTCCGCATGCTAGTGGCCGGCTTTCGTTGCGCAAAAGACGCGGAATAGTGCGGGGTGAGTCTTTTGTCAGACGAGCAGCGGTCTCCTGGGTATTGCCGGGGGCCGTGCTATTCTGAAGCGTGGTGACGCCCGTTCTGGGCGGGGCCAACCTCGTAACACCCCAAAACCTCAGGGGCGGAACTCGATTGACCGGTGCATCGCGCCATATCTCGACTCAAGACCGCGTGCTGGATACCGGCCCCGCGCGCTTGATTTCCATCGCGGGTGCGCAAGCGGGCCGCAAATTCAAGATCGGTGATACCGCGGTGATCGGCCGCGGGGCGGACGCCGCCGTTGCCCTGGAAGACCCGGAAATCTCGCGAGCCCACGCGCGCGTGTCGCGCAGCGAAGTCGGCGCGTGGCTCCTGGAAGACCTCGGCAGCAAGAACGGCACCCAGGTGAACGGCACACCGGTGAAGCAGCACCTGCTCTCGTTCGGCGACAAGATCCAAGTCGGACCGCACGTGGTGCTGCTGTTCGCGCCATTCGACCCGGTCGAGGATCAGCTGCTGCAACGACAACGGCTCGAGGCGCTAGGCCGCGTCGGCGCGGGCGTTGCGCATGACTTGAACAACATGCTCGGCGCGATCAGCGCGAGTATCGACTACCTGGGCAAGCTACCCGGGGGCAGCGCGCTGAACAGCGAGCAGGTGCTCGAGTGCTTCGAGGACATTCGTCTCGCCGCGACGCAGGCCACGGACCTGACGCGGGGCATTCTGAAGTTCGCGCGTGGCCGCGCGCAAGCGCACTCCCCCGTGGACATGTCCGGTTTGTGCAGTGACGTGATGCGGCTGATTCGCCACACGTTCGACCGCACGATCCAAATTGAATCTAAAATTCAGCCGGGCCTGTCGGTGCGCGGGGACCAAGCCGAACTGCATCAAGTACTGATGAATTTGTGCTTGAACGCACGGGACGCGATGACCCACGGCGGCGTGCTCGCGGTCAGCGCGAGCGCCGCCACACCGCACGGTCACGTGTTGCCCGCGCAGCTCAACCCGGCCGTCCCGCACCTGGTGGTGTGCGTGGAAGACACCGGCGTGGGCATGGATGAAGCGACGCGCGCGCGCATCTTCGAGGCGTTCTTCACGACCAAGCGCGAGGGCGCGGGCTTCGGCCTCGGGCTGGCCACGGTCAAAGAGGTCGTGACATTTCACGGCGGCCAAATCCAAATCGAGAGCACCGAGGGCAAGGGCACGCGCTTCTTGGTGTTCCTGCCGCGACACGACATGCGTGTAGAGCGGAACAACGTCACCGGCGCACACGAGCCCCCGGTTTCGAACTCGCGCGGCACCATCCTGCTCGTAGACGATGAAGTCGTGGTGCGGCGCAGCTTCGCGCGCTTGCTGCGCCAAGGCGGGCATACCGTGATCGAAGCGCCAGACGGCGTACAAGCCGTCAAAACCTACGCCGACGCCGAGCGTCGCCCGGATCTCGTGATTCTGGATCTGGACATGCCGGTCTTGAGCGGTGAAGAAACGCAAGAGCGGTTACTGCAGGTCGACCCGCACGCGCGGATCCTATTCGTGTCCGGGCATGATGAACCAACGCGCGAGGCCGCGGTGTACACCCGCGGGGCGCTCGGCTTCCTGCGCAAACCGTGCAACGTGCAGGTTCTGCTGAGCGCCGTGTCCGACGCGCTCAGGAATGCCGAGGAATCCGGCCAGCACGAAGAGCGCACCCGCCCGGTTTGAAGCCGAATCGTCCGGATTTCGGCGTTGCGTCCACGCAACGGTGATTGCGCAAAAGGTGCTCTAGCGCAGCGCGCCGTCGGTGCGCACACTCCAGACACGCTCGCAGCAAGCGGAGCGCTTCATCAGGAGTTCAGTATGTCAAATAATCAATGGGTCATCGACGCTTCTCACTCGAACGCGGGCTTCTCCGTCAAGCACCTGATGATCACCAACGTGCGCGGTGAATTTCAAAAGCTCGCAGGCACGGTGAGCTACGATCCCGCCAAACCGGAAGCGACCACGATCGAAGCCACGATCGACGTTGCGTCGCTCAACACCCGCGACGAAAAGCGCGACGGTCACTTGAAGAGCGCCGATTTTTTGGACGCCGAGAAGTTCCCGACCATCACCTTCAAATCAACGGGGGTGAAGGCCAAGGGCGACGACCTCAGCGTCACGGGTGACCTCACGATTCACGGCATCACCAAACAAGTCGTGCTGGATCTCGAAGCACCGAGCGCCCCCACTGCTGACCCGTGGGGCAACTCACGCGTGGGTGCGACCGCAACCACCAAGATCAAACGCGATGACTTCGGCATGGTCTGGAACGCGGCGCTCGAAGCAGGCGGCGTGCTCGTCGGCAACGACGTGAAAATCACGATCGACGTTTCGCTGATCAGGCAGAAGTAATCACTGACACGTGGCGAGATCCGGCGGAACGACGTACACGTCGTTCCCGCGCCGCGCCGGCTGAGCGTACAGCCCGACGAGGCACGCTTTGCCGGCAAGCCGGTCCCCGCATTTCGGCCATAGATGTGCGGAATACCGCGGCGAGGCGAGGCAAGTTCGCGCGCTTGATGACGCCGCATTGGTTGGGCGGGGTACACTGCCGGCATGTCTGACTTGGACCTCAATGACGTGGCGACGTTCGTGCGCGTCGTTGAAAGTTCCGGCTTTGCCAAGGCGGCGCGCGAACTCGGAGTGCCGACTTCGACGGTGAGTCGCGCGGTAGCACGGCTGGAGGAAAACGTCGGCGTTCGGCTTTTGCACCGAACAACACGCAACCTCAGCGTCACGAGCGAGGGGCATGCGTTTCACGAGCGGGTCGCGCCGTTGGTCGCTTCTCTGAAAGAAGCAACGCGCACGCTGGAGTCCGGCGGCAAGGAGCCCGAAGGATTGCTCCGCATCACCGCGCCGAACGACATTGGCTCCGCCTTCTTGTCGGACGAGATCGTGCGCTTTACGGATCGCTACCCGCTATTGCGGGTCGAGCTGCTGCTCACGAACCGCAAGTTGAATCTGGTGTCGGAAGGCATCGACATCGCGGTGCGGGCCGGAAAGCTCGAATCCTCGTCGTTGGTGGCACGCAAAATCGGCACGCTGAGCGTCGAGCTGTATGCTTCACCCTCCTATGCGGAACGCGCGCGTTTGCCGGCGACGCTCGCGGAGTTGCCGCGGCACAAGATCGTCGCCTGGGGCGCGCGTGACGGCACCGTCAGCTGGGAGCTCGAGGGCCCGCGCGGCAAAGAAACCGCGGAATTAAGTGTCAGAATCGCTTGTGACGACTTTGGTTTCGTGCGCGCCGCGACCGTTGCGGGCGGCGGCATCGGCTTGATACCCCGCATGATCGCAGTGTCGGACATCGCCACGGGGCGACTCGTGCGCGTGCTGCCCGAGTACGGGCAGACCGGGGCGGCGCTGCACTTGATCTACGCTTCGTCTCGCCAGCTGCCCGCGAAGGTGACCGCGTTTCGAGATTTCTTGGCCAAGAGCTGCGCGCAGACCCTGCGCGACTAGCACCCCGTCTCTGAAATTCAGGTCCCGCCGTGCGCGTGCCCGTGCCCGTGCCCGTGCCCGTGCCCGTGCCCGTGCCCGCGCCTGTGCCCGAAAAACGGACACCGCGACCCAACAGCGCTCCGCACTGGCGCACGCGGGCTGCCGCGAGGCGACCCACAAAAACCGAGAAAGTGATCGGGCACGGGCACATTCCCATGGGAATTGCTGAGACGGGTACTAGCGCCCAGCGACGCCCGGGATGCCCGCGAACGTGAAGGCTTGGCCGTCGATCGAGAACTTAGAGCGCAGCCCGTCTGTTGCGCTCGAGCAGCGACCCACTGTAATTTCGAACTCACCCGGCTCGACAACACGCCGCTCGAAGGCGTCCACGAGTGACAGTCGCTCTTGCGCGATGCTAAACTTCACCCGGCGTGTTTCCCCTGCAGCCAGCGTGACGCGCTCGAACGCGATCAGCGTTTGATTCACCCAGGTGACCGAAGTCACCAAGTCGGAAGCGTACACCTGCACGACTTCCGTCCCTTCACGCTGGCCAGCATTCTGCAACTCAACGCTCAGCTCCACCGCCTCCCCTAGCGCCAAGTGCGCTTTCTCCACTCGCAAATCCGCATACTCGAAGCGCGTGTAGCTCAGCCCAAAACCGAATGGGAAACGGGGCATTTGGTCCAGATCTGCGTACTCATTGCCATGCTGCCCGCGGACTTGACTGTAGAAGGTGGGCTGTTGACCAACGTGGCGCGGGAAGGAAATCGTGAGTCTGCCGGACGGATTGAGGTCGCCGAAGAGCAGCTCCGCGAAGGCGGTCCCTCCCTGCATGCCTGGGTTGAAGCACTCCACAATCGCGGCGCAGCGCTCGCTGGCCGCCGGCAACACCAACGGCTTGCTATTGACCAGCGCCAAAACCACGGGTTTGCCCAACTGCGCGACGGCATCCAGCAAGTCGCGCTGCGCGCCCTGCAATTCGAGCGTCGCGGTGCTGTGCCCCTCGCCGATGAATGGCAGCTCATCACCGAGCACGAGCACGATGACGTCCGCGTCAGCACACACGGCTAGCGCAGCCGGGATGTCACTGGTGTCAGGCACACGCACTGAACAGCCCTTGGCGTAAGCCACGCTCACGGATGCTGGCACGCGCGCACGAATGCCGTCTAGCAGGGTCACGGTACTTTCGCGAGGATGCTTACCCGCCGCGGGTGGATGCTGAGGGCTACCCAAAGACCAGTCCCCGAGCTGCGCCAGGTCGTCGTCCGCGTTCGGGCCGAGCACGGCTAGCTTGCGCAGCTTGCCCGGATCCAGCGGCAAACTTCCGTCATTTTTCAGCAACACGAGGCATTCCCGCGCCGCGCGCAGGTTCAGTTCTGTGTGCGCGGCGCACGCGATCACGCGGGCTTGTTTGGCCAAATCCGGACGCCGTGGGTTTTCGAACAGCCCCATCGCGAACTTCAGATTCAGAACGCGACGCACCACTGTGTCGATCTCGCTCTCAGCGAGCAGGCCCTCGCGCACCGCGGCTTGCGCGGCCTCGAAGAAGCTCGGCGTTGCCATCATCAAGTCGTTACCGCAGCGAATCGCCACTACCGCGGCCTCCTTCGCGGAGGGCACGATGCGTTGCTCCCAGTGCAGGCGACCCACGTTATCCCAATCCGTCACTAGGATGCCGCGAAAGCCCCATTCCTCCTTCAACACCTGAGTCAGGAGCCAATGATTGGCGGTCGAGGGCAAGCCGTCAATGGCTTGATAGCCGGTCATGAAGGTCATGCAGCCCGCGCGCGCGGCGCGTTCGAACGGCGGCAGGAAATACGAGCGCAATTTACGGCGTGAGATATCGGCTTCGGAGGCGTCCCGGCCGCCCTGAGTTTCCGAGTAGCCCGCGTAGTGTTTGGCGCAGGCCAGCACGCCGTCCGGGTCGTTCAGGCCCGCGCCTTGGTAGCCGCGGATCATCGCGGCGCCGAACTCACCGATCAGGAACGGGTCCTCGCCGAAGGTTTCACCCGTGCGACCCCAACGCAGATCTCGGCTCAGGCACAACACGGGGGAGAACGTCCAGTGAGCGCCCGTGGTTGCCATCTCGCGAGCAGTGATACGCGCGCAGGCCTCTATCGTGTCCACGTTCCAAGAGCAGGCCAGTGCCAGCTGTGTCGGGAAGATGGTGGCGCCGCGATGAAACGAGTGGCCGTGAATGCCGTCCTCACCGATCAAGAGCGGAATGCCCAAGCGCGTATCCGCGGCGGCATCCATCGCCAAGCACAACTCTTCGTTCAAGATGTGTAGCAGGGACCCTGGCTGTATTTCGCGCACCGTGCGCACGGGCTCGACCTGCCCGTTGAGCTGCATCAATTGTCCGACCTTCTCGGGTAGCGTCATGCGCGCGAGCAGGTCCTGCACGCGGCGTTCAATGGGTTGTGTCGGGTCACGATAGGGCGGCGCTTGGCTCATGCTGGCCCGCGCAAGTTAGCGGAAAATGCTAGCGTCGGAGCGCGCAATGCGACCCGCCCGAAACGCCGCCCTGCTCTTCGCACTCGGCTGCGCGGCCCTGGCCGCGTGCCACGGCGCAGGACCCGCAAGTCCAGCCGGCCCGGCTGCCAAAAGCGCCAAGCACGACGGTGAAGTCCGCAGCAACATCGCACGCGGGGACTACGCCGGTTCCGCCGCCTGTGAGCGCTGTCACGCCAAAGAATACGCGGCGTGGCTCAACTCCCCGATGCATCGCATGACGCGGGATGTGCACCAAACCAAGATCCATGCGCCGTTCACCGGCACGAGCTTCGCGTTCCGCGAGGACAGCGTGCGCCTCGAGCAGAGCGCTGGCGCGCGCTTCATGCGTTTACAGACCGCGGCGGGCCAAACCAGCCTGTTTCGCGTGAGCAAGGTGATCGGCGGCCGCTACCGCGAAGACTTCGTGGGCGTTCAAGTGGACCCAGCTCAGCCGCAAGGTCCCGCGCTCGGCGCGGAACGAATTCTCCCCGTCTCGTACCTGATCTTCAACGGCGAGTGGCGCTACAAGGGCTACTCGGTAATGGTCCGCGAACGCTCGGATCTTGAGGCGGGTGTGGTCTGGAAAACAGCCTGCATTTTCTGCCACAACACTACGCCGCAACTCTCACTGCTGCTGGACGACGTGTACGGCCCCAAAGCGCACACCTATCAAGGCTCGATGAGCGTCGAGCTGCCGGTGAACAAGCGCCCGCGCTACGTAGTCACGGATGAAACGGCGCTGAAAGCCGCTCTCGCCGCCGAGCTGAGTTACCTTGGAAAGCCGCGAGACACCGACGAATATAGCGTTAAACGCGCACTCACGTTGGGCATCGATGGCACGCGGGATGCCTTCGACGAAAAGCATTTGGTCGAGCTGGGCATCGGCTGCGAGGCGTGTCATGGCGGCGCACGCGAACACGTACTTGACCCGATGAAGGCCCGCCCGACGCTCGCGCTGCGCAGTGATTTCCTGCAAGTCACTACGCCCGCCGGCGCTGAGCCAACGCATGCACAAGACATCAACCGCACCTGTGCCAAGTGCCACACCGTACTGTTCTCGCGCTACCCCTACACTTGGGAAGGCCAAGGGCGCCGGCATGAGCCAGGCGGGAGCAGCATCAACTCCGGTGAAGCGCGTGATTTTCAGCTCGGCGCCTGCAACACGCAACTGAGCTGCGTGCACTGCCACGACCCGCACACCGAAGATCCGAAGAGCGCGCTCTTGGCACTAGAGGGTCCCAAAGGTGACGCCTTGTGCTCGGGCTGCCACAAGGATTTGGCAACCGAAGCCGCGCAACGGGCACACACGCATCACGCACCGACCAGCGCGGGCAGCCATTGCATCAATTGCCACATGGCGAAAAAGAACATGGGGCTAGCCTATGAGCTCACGCGCTACCACCGCATCGGCTCGCCCACGGACCGCGAGCGCGTTGAAGGTGACCGGCCCTTGGAGTGCGCGCTGTGCCACACGGATAAATCAGTCGAACAACTCGTGGCGACGATGGAGCGCTTTTGGGGCAAAAAGTACGACCGCAACGCGCTCCGTCAGTTGTACGGTCAAGACCTGAGCATCAACGCTATAGAAGCTACGCTGAAGTACGGCAAGCCGCATGAAGAGGGCACGGCAGTCGCCATTGCAGGCCGTGATCACAGACAGGATTGGCTGCCGCTGGTCGTCCTTCAGTTGGGCAATGACTACCCGCTCGTGCGCTACTTCGCGCGACACGCCGTGGAGCAGATCACAGGCGCCCCGCTACCGGTGGATTTGAACGCGCCGGGCGCGGATGCCGTGAAGAGCGCGCAAGACTATCTGGCCGAACACCGATGACCGAACTAGCTGAACCCTGCCCTCGCCTCGACACCTTTCACCGCTGAGAAATCCCGCCATGACCCAAGAAGCGTCACACCCCTTCGGTACGGTGCCCGGTGTTGTTCAGACCGTGGAGCATGGCCTCGCGGCCGTGCGCGTCCAAACGGCGAGTGCATCTGGCTTGGTGTTCCTACAGGGTGCGCACGTCGCAGCCTGGGCGCCCGCCTCCGTGACGGATGGCTCCGTGATCTGGATGAGTGAGAACGCCGTCTACGCACCCGGCAAGGCGCTGCGCGGCGGGATCCCGATTTGCTTCCCGTGGTTCGGCGCCCATCCCGAGCACAAGACATACCCAGCCCACGGCTTCGCGCGCACTCGGAACTTCGCGTATGACGGCGCGCGTTTGTCAGCCGACGGCGCAGCCGAACTACGATTCACGCTGGGGAGTGACGCCCAAACGCGAACCGTGTTTCCACACGCGTTCAGGGCGTGCTTGCGCGTCACGTTCGGGAAGGCGCTACACATCGCGTTCACGGTCACGAACCTTGACGCAGAACCGTTCAGCTTCGAGGAAGCACTGCACACGTATTTCGGTGTCGCGAACATCGAGCAAGCCAGCGTGCTCGGCTTGGAAGGCGCCACCTACGCCGACAAAGTAAAGGGCATGGCCCAGTTCACGGAAGGCGCGCGCGAGCTACGCATCGCCCGTGAAACAGACCGCGTGTACGAGAGCGCCGCTATGTGCACCATCCAAGATCGCGGTCGCACACCGGCGCGCGCGATTCAAATTGAGAAAGCCAATTCCGCCGCCACCGTGGTCTGGAACCCGTGGTCGGAAAAGGCGGCACAAATGGCGGATCTTGGGGCTAGCGCTTGGCGGCGGATGTTGTGTGTAGAGAGCGCTAATGTGGGGCGGTCGACGGTATGCCTCGCTCCCGGCGCGTCTCACGAACTCGGAGTGCAAATCAGCCTCGGCTGACTGCCTCCTGAGCTAGCCGTGCCGTGATTTCCGGCGCAAAACGTGACAAGCTCACTGGTCTTCGATATCGAGAAACTCTACCAGCCTTGGCGCAGCCCAGACAACACATCACACAGGAACGCACCGTCAGCGGTGGGCCGGCGCGCCTGATCGTGATGGAGGGCTCGCAGGCGGGCCAGAAGTTCAAGATCGACGGTGACGTCGTGCTCGGGCGCGCCATTGACTCCACGGTCGTCCTGGAGGACCCCGAGGTGTCGCGCAGCCACATGCGCATCACGCGCAGCCACGCTGGCGCATACATCATCGAGGACCTGGGCAGCCGAAACGGCACGCTCGTCAATGGCGTCCCGATCGAAAAGCAATTTCTAATCTTCGGCGACAAGATTCAAGTCGGTCCGCGTGTCTTGATTCTGTTCGCGCCCTTTGACCCGATCGAAGACCAATTGCTGCAGCGCCAGCGCTTGGAAGCGCTGGGCCGTGTGGGCGCGGGCATTGCTCATGACTTGAACAACATGCTCGGGGCGATTTCGGCGAGCATTGATTTTCTCGGGCGTTTGCCACCGGATCGCCCCGTCGGCGCAGCCGAAGTGCGCGATAGCGTCGCGGACATTCGCACCGCGCTCACCCAAGCCAGTGAGCTCGCGCGTGGGATCCTGAAATTTGCGCGCGGGCGAAGCCGGGGTCACGCGCTGGTAGATCTGTCTGTGGTTTGCCAGGAGGTGATCCGCTTGGCGCACCACACCTTCGATCGCGCCATCCTGCTAGATCAAGACATCGCACCCAACTTGGTCGTGTCGGGCGATCAGGCGGAGCTGCACCAAGTGCTCATGAACCTGTGCCTCAACGCGCGTGACGCCATGCCTGCAGGTGGGGAGCTGCGCATCCGCGCCGAGCTCCTGGCCGAGCACGCAGGCGAGCGAGCCCGTATCCGAATCTCAATCGAGGATTCCGGCACCGGCATTGACGCAACCACCCGCGCGCGCATCTTCGAGCCGTTCTTCACTACGAAGCCGGATGGTGCAGGCTTCGGCCTAGGGCTTTCGACCGTGCGTGAAGTCGTGAACATGCACGGCGGTGAGGTGACCGTCGCGAGCGAACCCGGGAAGGGCACACGATTTCATATCTATTTGCCGGCGTGTACCGGGCAGCCGCAACCCGTCCGCATCACTAGCGGGCATCGCGAGCTCAGGCCGCAAAACCAGGGATCCGCCCTCATTCTGCTGGTGGATGACGAAGAGGTGGTGCGCCGCAGTACGGCTCGGCTGCTACGCCAAGCCGGGCATGAGGTGCTCGAAGCGCCGGGTGGCAAGGAAGCGACCCAGCTCTACGCAAACGCAGAGCGCTACCCAGACCTCGTCATTTTGGACTTGGACATGCCGTACCTGAACGGCCAACAAACGCAGCGCGTGATCCTCAGCATCGATCCCAAGGCGCGTATCTTGTTCATGTCCGGCCACGAAGATTTCATCCGCGAGAGTTCGAGTAGCGTCGGCAACGCCGCGGGTTACCTGCGCAAACCGTGTAGCGTCGCGCTACTGCTCTCTACCGTGAGTGACGTACTGCAAACCGACCTCCGCGACGCTTACGACCCGGAAGAAGAACGCACGATGCCGGGTATCGGCCTCGGCAGCTAGCACAGGGCGCGACGGCTGAAACGCGCTTAGAAGGCGAGCCGCTCGCCAGTGCCCGTCAGGTTGCCACCGTTGCGGCCGCTCCAGAGCACGAATTCTTGGCCCGTCCACACGCCGACGCCGTACTCGTGATCTTCACCAGACGGCCAATCCCCGAGAGCTGTCCATTCGTTGGTCCCGGAGTCGTAGGTGGCGCCGTTACTGGACAGCAAGGCCGTGTTTTGTAGGCTGATTTGGCCACCCAGGATGACGCTGACGCCGGGCTTCACCTCAAACCCCCAACCGGAACGCCGAACCGAGAGGATGCGCGCGCTGGGCGCACCGGTCGTGTTCATGGTCGTCCACGTCGCGCCGGTCATGTACTTGCCGTCGTTGCGCAGGGTGTTGCCGTCGTTGCCGCCCCAAACCACGAAGTTTGAGCCATCCCAAACGCCGAACGCGCTCGAACGCGCACTCAAACTCGTGGTGAGCGCCGCCCACTTGTCATCCCCGCCCGTATAGGAATACACGCGGTCTTGGCGATTGTTGCCCTGGATGCCGCCCTGCAGGTACAGTGCGGAGCCGTCGAAGGCGAAGGCGGGAGCCACCAGGGCGCCCGGATCACCAGAGTCATTCGCCGCCGTCCAACGGGTCAGGTCGAAGCGATCCGCGCCGGCCACCGCGATGTTGCTCAGCGATCCGGTCGTGCCACCCCAAAAGACCGCGCGGTTGCCGTCCCAATAACCGATGGGCTGACTGCGAGCGCTCGGTGCGTTGGGCAGCGCGGTCCAGATGCCGGTCTTCGGATCGTAAACCGCGCCGGAATTCACGGCCATCTGCGTTTTGCCGTTGTCAGTCCCACCGTATACGACCACCACCGAACCGGTCCACACGGCGGTCGCGAAAGTGCGCGGGGACGGCATGCCTGCGCCCTTGGAAACCGGAGTCCACGAGTCCGACGCGGGCGAGTAGATCGCGCCCGTGTCGAGCGCGATGCTGTTGGCGTCCGAGCCACCCCAGATGAACACGTCCGAACCCATGGCGCATGAGGCGGCTCTCGTGCGCGGCACGAAGCCGCTTGGCGGCGGGCTCATGCCCACCCAACCCGCATTGCATAGGCCGGCCATGCAGCTCACGCCGGCAGTCGAGGTTCCGCCGTTTGCCTCGCCGGCAGTCGAGGCTCCGCCGTTTGCCCCGCCGGCGGTCGGGTTCCCACCAGCGGCGCCAAACGCCGTCCCACCGTCGCCGCGAGCACCGCCACTGCCCACGCCGGCTGCGTCGGACGCGACTTCATAGTGATCCGTGAGCGCGCAATGCGTGAGCAGCGCGCTCAGCCCGAGCACTGGGAACAACGCGAAGTAACGCGTCAAAGCCGACCACCGATCGAAAGCCCATTCGGGAAAGCCCTGAGCGCAACCTGCTCATGGTCGACACTGCCCAACGTGAGCAGCAGCACGCCAGCGCCTGCGGCCGCGATGCCCACACCGTAACTGAGCCAGGAAACCGTGCGATTGCTGCGCCAACTGCTGAGCTCGTCCGCAGAAGAACGCGGGCAATCCGGATGACACGCCGAGTCCAAATCCGCCTTGTGGTGCAGGGCGACGAGACCTGTGTACGTGCCGGCACCAAGACCGACTGCGCCCGCCCCGAGCGCGACGTACGCCAACGTGCGGCGTGAATTCGAGCCCGAAGTAGCAGGCTCGGCTGTCAGGTCGGCTGTCGCCTTGGCCCCTATTGGCGCGACAGCACGCGCGTCGAGTTCGACTTGATAGCTCTGTCCTTCGACGACCGTCAGGTCGCGTGTCGCGCGGACTTTTCCGGCAACTTGCACGACGAAATGATGTTCGCCGGGGTTGACCGGTCGCTCGACGCCGAGCAGCGCGGGCGGGGTCGGCTTGGCGTCGATGCTCACCTGCGCGGCATCCGCCTTCGTCGCGCCGACGACCGTGAGCTTCAGCCGCGGCAGACGAGCGCGCACTGCTTCGACCTCGGCGCGCGCGGTTTGTACAGCCGCGACGTATGCCGCTGGCGCGTCCTCCGGCAGCTTCAGCCGAATGGTTTGCTCGTAGGTATCCACCGCCTCCAACAGTTGACCAAGCTTAGCCAGGCTGCGCGCCTGCATCAGCGCGATCGAGGGAGCCGACACAAGTTCATGTGCACGTCGAAAAAAGTCGCTCGCTTCCGCGTAATTTCCGGCATCGAAGGCCTGCGCGCCCTGCGTGGCCAAATCCCGTGCAGCAGTGCGCGTCTCGGCGTCGTCCGCCACGGGCGCTGCAACCGGCGCTGCGTAAGCCGGCGCCGCGGCGAAGAGCAACGGACCGACCAGCAACGCGCACCCGCCGTGCGCGTGCAGACGGCGCGAGATCCTACTAAAACCCAAAGTCATAGCGCTTTCCGTTTCGAGTGTGGACGACAGACCCCGGACGCGCAGTGTTCGCAGCCGAGCGCGTCCCCGTCTTGCTCGACGCCCCTTTCGCTGACGCGGCAGGCGCGGCGCTCGGAGCCGGCGCTGGCGTCGCTTCCGCGACAGACGGCGCGGGCACAGCGACTGGCGGCACGGGCACAGCCCGCGTAACCGTGGTCACGGAAGCAGGAGCGGGCTGGCGCGCGCCGCGCAGCAGCAGGCCCACGCCGAGACCCAAACCCAACGCCGCAGCAATACCCAACGCCAAAAGCCAGCGCCGCGGCGCACCAGGTGCCACAATCGCGCGCCGCGCCATCGTTGGCACTGAGCGCGACAGCGCACGAAGCTGCGGGTGCTCGGTAGCGAGCCCCGGCTGCGGGATCGGTGAAACCTTCGAAAACGGCTCTTTGGTGGCCGCTTTCGAGTCGCGACGCGGCATCATTGAACCCAAGTCCATGCGCACGCCGGACAAAGATCCGTCGAGCCACACGGCGCGCAGGGAGTTTGCGGAGATGTCTTCTTTTACGCCGTGCTCGTACAACCAGAGCGCCAGCGCTTCCCCCAGCTCCGTCATCGACGACCAGCGGTTGTCGGGGTTCTTGGCCAGGCCGCGCTCGATCACGCGCCACAGGTCAGCATCGCCAGCGGAGAACTCGGTGGTCGGCTCCGCGGCCTCGTGAATGATGCACTGCATGAGCGCGTTGTAGTTCGGCCGGTCCCAGGGCACCTTGCCCGTGATCGACTCGTACAACACCACGCACAGCGCCCACACGTCCGAGCGATGATCGATGTCTTCGCGACCCAAGGCTTGCTCGGGCGACATGTACTCGGGACTGCCCAGCGCGACGCCTTCCTGCGTCAGCTTGCGGTCTTCGTTGGCCAGCGTCTGGTCGACCTTGGCGATGCCGAAGTCGAGCAGCTTGGGTTGCTGGCGACCGAACTCGTCCCGCGCAATCAGGATATTGTCCGGCTTGACGTCGCGATGAACGATGCCCTTGTCGTGTGCAGAACGCAGCCCATCCGCCAACGGAAGCAGTAGCTGCACCGCTTGAATCGCCGGCAAACGCAGCTCGCGACGTAACATCGCGCCCAGGCTCTCGCCCTGCACGAGCTCCATCACCAAGAACGGGTCGGCACGGCTCGTCCAGCCGAAGTCGAACACACGCACCATGGCCGGGTGCCCGAGCCGCGCGGCCGCGTGCGCTTCGCGCGCCATGCGTGTGCCGCCATTCGGGCCACCCAGATCTGAGTGAATCAACTTGAGCGCGACATCCACCCCGAGCACCAGCGAGTGCGCGACCCAGACCACGCCCATGCCGCCGCGCCCCAGCGGCCGCACCAGCTTGTAGCGGTCCGCGATCACCGCGCCGGCGAGGTATTCCGTCCGCACCGCCGCACCGCGCGCAGCGTGGAGCCCTGTTTCCGAGAGCGGGCGCTCCGATGCTCCGATGGTTTCCGGAGCGGGCTTGGGTGCAGGCGTAATCCGAACGACCATACCTAGACCGATCAAGATAGCGAGTGCATGCGGCGCGACAAGGGTTGGGGCTCCGCATCGTGAAACGGCCCAGTTACAAAGTACTTAACGGCGCCTACAGCGGCGTTCAGAAAACCACAGCCGCGCATACGATGCGCGACGCGGTTCGCCAGCTCTTTCCGATACAAACGGCGACGAGGCGCCCGCCGTCACGGTTTCCCGTCAGCACGGAGGCGCCTCGCTTTTCGGGACACACACGGACACTTCAGAGCCTGAGTGTGCCTGTCTCAGATTACTTCACGTGCCGCTGGGAGCGCTCGGTGCAGCGGGCGCATTCGGCGCCGCGTTGTCGCCCCCGCCGTCCGGTTGGCCGCGCCAGCCGCCGTGCATGCCGTGACCGCCGTGCGGGAACTTGAGCGTGCCATTCGCGACGGCCGCGCGAATCTCGGCCTCCGTCACGCTGCCATTCTTGTCCGCGTCCGCGACACTGAGGTGCTCCCAACGCTTGTCACCGACTTCGTCCCGGCTCAGCGCCCCGTCCTTGTTCGTGTCCATCTTCGCGAAGCGCTCTTGCGCGAACTTCTCGAAGGCGGCCTTGCGTTCCTCGGGGCTCACCTTGCCGTCGTGATCAGTGTCGACCTTGGCCAAGTGCTCGGCGCGCATCTGGTCTTCGCCCGCCTTGAGCTCTTCTACGCTCAGCACACCGTCATTGTTGGTGTCCGCCTTGCCCATGAATTTCTGCATGTGCTCCGGCAGCTCGCTCACTTGCAGCTTGCCGTCGCCGTTCTTGTCAAAGCGCTTCACGAGCTCCGCAGGGTCGGGCGGGCCGTGATGACCGCCCCTGTGATGCTCGCCATCCGCCGCAGCGACCGGAGCGGCTGCACCCGAAGCTGCGGGAGCCGCGGAGGGTGCCACGAGCGCAGCGTGCTCGGACTGCGCGCTTTGGTCGACCGGTTCGCTGCTCGCGCCGGAGCAAGCCGCCATCGTCAGGGCCACTAAACCAGATACGACAAAACTGATGATCGAGGTGCGCATGATGATTGTTCTCCTTGAGTTTCAAGCCATCCGACGCGGCTGCACCCCGGGGCCCTACGCGGGCCCTGCACTTTTTTTTGGGGCATTCCAGTACCCCAATACTTACCGCCACTTAGCGGTGCTAGCCGGGGCCTGCGGCCGACCCATTTTAAAGAAATGTGAAGGGCCGCGTAGGAAGCGCTCAGTCCCGAGCGTCGAACCACGTAAGAAGAGGAAACGTGAGTCACGCGGAGAGAATCAGTCTTGGACAACTTGGAAATGGCCGTGGAGCGAGTCCTCAAAGGGGACCGCGCGGCCTTTCAACTCATCGTGGACGCAACGAGTCAGAAGCTCGTGCGCCTGGGCGCTAGGATCATGGGTAACCTCGCTGACGCAGAAGACGTGGTGCAGGAAGCGTACGTGAAGGCGTACCGCGCGCTCACGGCGGGTGACTTCGATCGCCGTTCGAGCACCGCCACGTGGCTGTACCGCATCGTGGTAAACGGCGCCATTGACGCCAAGCGCAGCCGCGCGCGCCGCGCCGAAGATACGGACGTGCAGGTGGACCCGGGCTGGGACGGCGCCGCGCTCGCCGAAGCGCGCTTGGCACTCTCTGAGTTAGATGAGTGGCTAGCGGCGCTGCCGCCGGACCAACGCGCCGCGCTCGTGCTGCAAAGCATGGAAGGCTTGAGCAACCCGGAGATCGCCCAAGTGATGGGCGTCAGTGAAGGCGCCGTCGAACAGCGTTTGGTGCGTGCCCGCACCGCGCTCCGGCAGATGCGCGAGAACAAGGAGCAGCCATGACCGATCTCGACGACATCGATCAGCGCCTGGCACGCCTTTCCGGCGAGACCAACGCGCTCCGCCCCAGCGTGGGTTTCTCCGCGCGGGTCATGCAAGCCATCGAGCAGGAGGCGCCTCGCGCGCCGAACTTCTGGGAGAACGCTTGGCTCTCGTCCCGGCGCCTGTTGCCGGTCGCAGCGGTCGCCGCTGCGTTAGCGGTGGGCTGGGCCGTGCAGGCGGATCGGTCGGTAGACAATGAACTGGCCACCTCGTACGCCTCCGTGGAGTTCGAATGATGGACCGTGCAAAACTCAAAGGCTACGGCGCGTTCGCGTTGGTCTTCTTGCTCGGCGTGCTGGCGGGCGGCGCCGGCTCGCGCGCACTGCTGCAACGCCGCTACGCGCGCTTGTTCAAGGATCCATCCGCCCTCTTCGAACGCCGGCGGCTCGGCGCCCTCGCCCGTCGGCTGGATCTGGACGATGCCCAGGAAGACAGAGTCCGGGACATTATGAACAAGTACGCCGCGCAGCGCCGCAGCACGACGCGGGACATCATGGATCACTACGGCGCTCCCCTCCGCGCCCAAAAAGCGCAGCTAGACGCCGAAATCCGCGCGCTGCTGCGTCCGGATCAGCAGGCTCGCTACGACGCGCTTCTCAAAGACCGCGAACGCCGTCCCCCGCCCGGTGGTCCAATCGAACCGCTTCCGTGAAACTCCCCAACGCGCGTCCCGGAGACCGCCAGTGCTCTACACGTAACGTACCCGGCGGGCGCGGTGGCCTCGCGGCTACGCCGTGCACGCTCCGAACTGCGCGCGCGCTTCGATGAGCCTCAGCGCAACACGTGGCGAACGCCCGCGCCTGGAAATGGTGTGACGATTCTGCGCCGCGCTACGGGCTCTGCGGCTGCTCTGCGCCGCGCCACTGCGCCAGCGTAATTTGCTGCCCCCAGCCGACTCCGGGCCACGAAGCGCGCGAGGTGGCCGCGGCGGCGGGACGAACCAGTTCGCGATCGATGCGCTCAATGTCAGCGCGTACTGTTTCACGAGCGTTTCGCAGTGGATTGACGCGGGCACGTGGCTCAACTCGAACGGCGTTCACAACGGAAAGCGATCCGCACCAGGTTCTCGCTGCTTGGTTGGCGAGGAAACAGCGGTTCGCCCCTTTTATTGATGGCGCTAAAAAAAAGGTCTGCTTAGGGACAAGCATGACACCTAAAGCACTGCGCAGACTGAGCGGACGTATTCTGAGCAGCATGAATTCTGCCGCTAAGACTACAATCTGCAACAGACCTGCATAAATTTTCGAGAAATTCCTGCGCGCGCAGGCACTATGGAGTTCCATGATTACTTCGAAGCACGCAACGGTGATTGTTTTGGCAGGTTTGCTTGGCGTCGTTACAACTCAACAGGGTTGCAGTAGCGATACCTCAGGCCCCACTGGGACCGTGACTGCGGGCAGCAGCGGCGCGCCAACCAGTGCCGCGGGCGCTGGCGTAGTCGCCGGCGGTAGTTCCGGCATGGCCTCGACGACAGCGGGCGCTGCGGCGGCCGGTGCCCCAGCAGCGGGCGCTGCGGCAACGGGCGG
>JBDTJC010000091.1:0-7668 GCA_039936055.1 Polyangiaceae bacterium
AACGCCTGCGCTTCGGAGCGAAGAGCACGCTCGCCCCGAGCCTCCCATGCGGGAAGGAGCGGCCACGCCAGCAGCCGACCCGATGGCCCCGCTCTCGCACGGAAGAGTATCGCCGTCGCGCTCGGAGCCCCGAGTGGCGCCGAGGGCGCGGGAGAGGCAGCAAGCGCGCGGGAGAGGCGGCGGAGTACCCGACGAACGCCAGCGCTCCCGGAGGTCGTCCCCAAAGCGTTGCAGCACATTGTCGCTCAGCGTTCTGCTCGCTCACGTTCGCGCCGGATAAGGCGATTCAACGGCTTGCTGTAGACGAGGGCATCGCATTCGCCCAGCCCTCGCACCTGAAGCCTGATACCTTGGGCAGACATGGCATCCGCGAGCTCGGTGGACGATTCGCCAGCTTGTGATCGGGCGCGCGGTCCTGATCTGTTCGGTGGCCCGCGTCCTGCGGTGGGGCACGCCCGCGATCTGCCGACCGCTCAACACGCGCTCTTGATCTTGGAGCTTTGGGAATCGAAGGGAGATGGCCTGCTCGAGAAACAGCGTCCCTACCTCTCATACCCGTTCTGCACGTCCCAGTTTGACATTCCGTTGCCGCTTGCTTGCGCGACGGACTGGTGCGCCCGACGCAGGACCGACGATGAGCTCGACCGTGGCGCGCGAAATTGTCAAAAGCTCGCTTCGGCGAGCGCCGGCCCGGGCGCGCACGGCCACGCTGTGCAGCACGCTGGTCGCTAACCGCGCTAAGACTTTCGCATCGCCGCCTGTGCAACGATCCCCTTCGGCCTGGGCCCTAGCGATTCGAACGACCACAACGGAGTCGAGCTCGGCCAGTATCGCCGCGACCGCGGAACGGATCGCCGCGTCGCCGGTGGCCTCAGCAACCGCCGTGCAGATGATGAGGCACCCGCGCGGGCCCGCATCGCCTGATAAGTACTCCTGGATCGCCCGCACATAGAAAGCTTCGAGCGCTTCACGAAGCGTGGGCGCTTCGAGCGTCTTCTGCATTTCGTGCCCTGACTCGACTGCGAACATCCGAAGCGCGGCGAGGTACATCTGACGCTTGTCTCCAAAGGCCCCATACAGGCTTGGGCGGTTCATGCCCGTGGCAGCGGCGATGTCGTCGAGTGATGCGGCCGAGAACCCTCGATCCCAAAAGACATCGCGAATAGCTCCAAGCGCAACGTCTCGGTCATACGACGGCGGTCTGCCGCGCCGCGGTGGTTGTTTTGTACTGGTGTGCATGAAATGGCTTGCCGTATTAAATGCGATGCAGTACAAAACTATCAGAAATCAGCCCCAGGCACAACGCGGTTGCGAGCAGCGCGACTCCCGCAAGCTCCCCGACGGTCGCATGCTGGCAGGCGAGGAAGGTCGTTTGCTGGCGCGAAGCGCCCCGTGCTTCAGGCCGGGGAGAAGAGATAGTCATGCGCATCGACGTGGAAAAGGTTTCAGATCGGTTGGGGCTCTTTCTCGGGGCAGTCATCTTCCTCTTCGGCTTCCTGAAACTCTTCGACCCGTTTCACTCCTGGTTTGAGGTGCAGGTCGCGAACAGCGGTCTTCCTGCCCCGTCTTTCGTCATGGGTATCGCAGGGGAGATCGGAACGGGCCTGGCTTTGCTTGGCTCTTTTTTCGCGCGCAGACGGCTGGGCGATGTGCGCCACGCGCTCTCCGCGGGCGCCTGCCTATTGCTGATCGTACAGATGTGCGTCGCGACCTACGTTCATCTCCAGCCCAACGTGCCAGCCGCCGTGCTCCCCCTCGGGATCAAGCCGCCCGTGATTCCCCTGTCGTTCATGATGCTCGCGGCTGGAGATCTCGTCATGCACGCGCGCCTTTGGCTGAAACGACCGCGAGCCGGCGCATTTCCGGAGTCTCGCCATGATGGAGGAGCGTGATGTCGACGGCCGCTGTGCTTGGAGTCGGTCCGGGTCTTGACGCAGCTCTCGCGCGTCGCTTTGCGCGTGGGGGATTCGACGTGGCTCTGATGGCACGAAGCGAAGCGAGCCTTGCGCCCGTAGAACTCGAGGTCACCTCCCTCGGCCGACGTGCCCACTCGATCCTCGTTGACGCTGGCGACGACGCCTCGGTTGCTGCTGCCTTCGAGCGCGCGAAAGCGGAGCTGGGCGCACCCGAAGTGCTCGTCTACAACGCGGGCGCGTTCCAAAGAGGCAGCAACCAAGGCGACCTATCGGTTTAACGGCGCCGAATACGACGACGTCCAAGAGGTGACGACCAAGCGTCGCTTCTAGCGGCATGCGGCGGCCGCCTGTTTCAAACCGTAAGGGGAACAACGCTGCTCACTGAGCGGGCGTTGAATGCCTTGAAATGCCGCTGAACGGACGGCGGCTCATTCCAGATGCGTCGCCGCTATGGTAGCGCGAAGGCATGCGAAGGTCCGTGTACGGGGTTTTCTTGCTGGTCGTGATTGCGGGCTGCGGCAGCAGTAGCTCGAGCGCAACCGGCACGGGCACGGGCACGGGCGCGGGCACCGGAGCTGCGTCCGCCGCGGGCCAGGGGGCGGGCGGTGCGAGCAGCAATGCAGGCACCTCGGGCAGCGCAGGATCGAACACTAGCCATGGCGGCAATAGCGTTGGAGGGCTCGGTGGCGAAGCGGGCAGCGTTAGCGGAGGCGGTGGAAATGCAGTCCAGGCGGGAGCTGGCAACGGCAGCGCGAACCCGAGCTGCCAGGGACTCGCCGCCACTTGTGGGTCTATGACGAACGCGGACTGCTGTGCGTCGAGTGTGGTGCCGGGCGGCTCGTTTCAGAGAAACAACGTGGCGCCGCCAGGTCCCATGGCGACCGTGAGCGATTTTCGTTTGGACATCTACGATGTCACCGTCGCTCGTTTTCGAAAATTCCTGGCCGTATACCCGGGCAGCAAGCCCAGCGCGGGCACGGGGAAAAATCCGAAAAACTCAGCGGACATGGGCTGGGACCCCGCTTGGGATGCGTCGCTGCCAGCCGATCAGGCCGCTCTTCTCAGTGCGGTTCAGTGCGCCGATATCGACGGCACGTTCACTCCGGCCGCTGGGGCCAACGAGACCCTGCCGGTGAACTGCGCCGATTGGTACGAAGCGTTTGCTTTTTGCATTTGGGACGGTGGACGTCTGCCGACCGATGCAGAGCTCAACAACGCGGCCTCTGCGGGCGCAGAGCAGCGTCACTATCCGTGGTCGAATCCGCCCGACAGCGAGCTCATCGATCCGAGCTACGCCGTGTACGCACCGAATCCCCCTGCGTTGCCCGGCGGCTTGGCCGTCGTCGGGTCGAAGTCGCCCAAGGGCGATGGCAAATGGGGTCACGCCGATCTGGCTGGCAACGTTTGGAACTGGGCGCTCGACTCCACCGGAGATCTGCCTCTGCCCGCCACTTGCGATGACTGCGCCGAGCTAACGGCAACCGGCCTGCGGATCGTACGCGGGGGAAGCTACTACTTGACCGCAACCTGGGCACTCGTGTCCACACCCTATAACGACGACGCAACCCATCACAACACGACGACCGGAGTGCGCTGCGCGCGGGCCGAGTAGTGCGTCTGGGCTCGGACACGAGACTAGAGGCTCGCCGCGTGCACGCATTGGCCGTTCGTGCAAACCGCTGGCAGCGGCGCGGCGCACGGCGGAACAATGGGCATGCACGCGCTGCAATTGGCGGCTTCGAAGGCGCTGAGCTGATCATTCATGGCGCCGAACATGACCTTGCTCACCGGCGTCCACGCTCGGACAACAGTCGCCCGGTTTGGTGACCGCCGTGAAGCCCGATCCGCAGCCGATGGCCGGGCAGCCCGCTGGGCACCCCGAAGTGTGCAAAAACTCGGCTGGGTTCGAGTTGTCGGCGACCGGCTGAATTTTGACGGCGTTTCGATAGTCTACAAGCCGATAGACTCAGACGGAAAATGACCGCCGTCATCTTTCGTTTCTGTGTCGTGATGGTCGCCGGTTGGATCCAGCAGAGCCGCCCCGCTCACGTTGCCTGCGGTGCGTCGGATGCTTGTTCGTTGGTTGGTTGCGCCTGTCATGTGCCCGAACTGCGAGCACCCTGTACGCCCGCTCGTGCCCACTTGAAAGTGGCGGGGTAGTGCTAGCCGCCTGCACGGGGCATGGCGTCCCTCTGACGGCTTCTACCGCTGCCAGCTTGCGCGGCCGGCAGTTAACCACGACGGCACGCGCTTGGCTTTGTGCACGAGGTCGATCGTTCCCTGCACGTGACGCAGGCGTTCGCTCGGCGTCAGACTGAGCATCCAACGGATGAGGGAGCGATCGACGCCAGCCGCGTCGTAGGCCGACGCGAACACACGTGAGTCCAGGGCGACGCTCGTGGTCACCGCCGGGGCGTCCGCTTTCGGATGCTCCTCGGTAGCTTGGTCGCTCGCGTCGTCGTTCACAGTTGAACCCTAGCGGAGGAATTTGACCGCGCAAAGCCGCACGAAAGGTCGTGCCAGCCGACCCGCGACGGCGAGGTGCGCCGAAACGCTTGACCATCAAAAAACCAATGGCAACGCCCCCTCACGATGCCGCGGTTCTAAACTCTTCGACTAGGGCGCGCCATGATGCGAAGAGCCAACGTTGGTTGGCTTTTTGAGGGATGGGTGGAAGCAACGCGCGGTTAGCCCACGCGCTTCGCGATTAGCGAGTTGACGCTCGTTTTCGCCGCCGCAGCTTGCTCCTCCAAGCGTTGCCAGATCTCGACAGGAAGCCGAATACTTCGCACCGCGGTCGGCTTGCTCCGAGGGCGACCGGGACCGCGGCGCACGAGTTTGCCGACAGAGGAAGACGGCATCTCCCACAGTGACCACAAGGCAATGCCGTCCTTGGGGTCATAGTCGGCGAAGGGACTGCCGGGCACTCGCTTCCATGTCCTCCGATCGATCCGTTCTTCAGCCCAGTTCTTCATCGTAAATTTTCCTCTGCGCGGGACTCGCCTTACGAGCACTGATGATGCGGATGGCGTCACGCCCAACTTCGGCGTGCACGACAAATAGTAGGCGTTGCTTGGATGAAAGCGCGATCAGAATCAGGCGGTCTTCGTAGGACGGCGCTTCGTTGCGCAGAAAACATGCGCTCGGGTCTTCGAAGCACGTTGCCGCATCCTCGAAGCTGACCCCGTGCTTCCGCTTGTTTGCCGCAGCCTTCTTGCGGTCCCACTCGAACTCCAGCATTCGTTATTTGTAACACAAGAATGGATCGAGTCAACGCGCGACCGACCGAAGTGGCCGTGCAACGGGACGTGCCCGCGGCGGTTCTAAATTCTTCTACTAGGGCGCGCTACGCTGAGAAAAGCCAACGTTGGTTGGCTTTTCGTTGCTGGGGTGGAAGCGGACGAAGCGAATCGCCCAACCTGAGCTGCTCAGTCGGCTCGCCCTCACTGTGAACGAAGACCTCAAAACCCGCGTGACTTACTCGGTTTTGATGCATAAACTGGCTCCGGATGCCTCACCGACTTTGTCCGCAGTGAGCTCGACAGGGTCGCCCTCGCGCACACCACCTTCACCGACGACGCGCTCGCGCTCATCGTCCGCTCTTCCGAAGGAGTACTCGGAAGGGTCAAAAATCTGTGCCTCAGCGCCCTGCTCGAGGCCGTCCGCGACCGCACCAAGATCGTTGATCTGAAGCAGGTCAACCGTGTCCTGCTCCAACCGCATTGGCGCACCGCCCGCGAGGACGACGCGCCTCACTAGCGGCGGCGCACGACGCCCGCGGTGGCTGCGCGTAACGACTGAACATTTGGCCGACGCGCATTCAGCGCAACAGATGGCCAACGCCGTCGTAGTCCGCAGCGGCACTACGACGGCGTTGGCCGTCCTAGCGGAGGAATTTGACTGCGCAAAGCCGCATCAAAGGTAGTGCGAGCGGATCCCTTCGGCTTCGTCAACCCATCTTTTCCGCAGGGCACCGCCGCCTAGCACGCCCGTTTTGGGTCTCACGGGCCGGGTCCCCGGAAATCCTGCGAGCGTCTTTGGTGGGGGGACCATTTTCAAGAGGTCCTGTCGAAGCTGCTCCACGAAGAAGATAACATTGACCGCCAGAGCGACCTCTGTGTTCACAGACATAAGGACTTTGTCGAGCCGGGGTTAGGCCGACCACATGCGTAGGATCTTAAGGTCCCCCGTACAGCGTCACGATCATCTTCTGCTCGAGGTGATCGCCGGTCGGCCAGCGCCAGAATACAGAGCTGATTGATAGAGGCCCAACGGCTCTCAGTGGTAGCGAGTCATTCGCCAAAACCACACACCCCACCGAGGTGACCGTTGAGCAGGCCTCAATATAGCAAAGCCCAGTCCACCTTTCTCCAGTTTTTCGACCGCGCCTCCATTGAGCAGCTCGCGCGCGACACCGGGCTGACCAAGCGCATGCGCTCCGTCCGCCCCTTCGAGCTTCTGATGGCGCTCGTGTCGTCGCTCGGCAGCGAGGCCACCTGTCTGGCCGACATCCACCGGGCCTACAACGCGCAGACCGGCGAGCACGTCGCGTACAAGGCGTTCCACAACCAGCTCAGCAAGCAGGCCTTGGAGCCTTTCATCGAGGCCTTGGCTCGCCAGGCCCTCGACACGTTTATGGCAAGGGTGTTCGACGCCAGTATCGCCGGACTCCGACAGTTCGATGACGTGCTTGTGCAGGACGGCACCTGCTTCCGGGTTCACGACGCACTCGCTGACCTCTACCCACGTCGCTTCGGTCATTGGGGTGGTGTCGCCGGCGTCGAGTTGCACGCAACGATGAGCCTGCGCTGCGATCAGCTCAGTTCCCTCGACATTACAGCCGATACCGTTTCGGAGCGTAGCCGCCTGCCGCAGCCCGAAAGCCTTCGAGGGAAGCTCCTGCTCGCTGATCGTGGCTACTTCGACGTTGCTTACGTCAACCAAGTGGCCGCCTGCGGTGGCCACGTCTTGCAACGCGTTCAGCAGGCCAATCCGATCGTCGAGGTCGTTCGAATCAACGGTCGTCGCATTCCGGTGCTCGACGGAGTTGAGCTCGTTACTCTCTTGTCCGCGGCTCGCGACGCCGTGCTCGACCTGGACGTCTCTTGGCCTCGAAAGCAGGTCCGACTTCGGATCGTGAGCTTCTCACCACCAGGTGCCGAAACTCGCACGACTCTGATCACCTCCCTCCCACGCAGCCAATTCTCGGCTGCGCAGCTGGGTCAGCTCTATCGGCTGCGATGGCAAATCGAGATCCTGTTCAAGGCGCTCAAGTCCTTCGCCCGACTCGGTCGCTGGAACACGCGCAAGGAATCTCTCACGCGCGCGCTGATCTGGGGCAGTGTTCTCGTGATGACGCTGAAGCGCTTTTTGGCTCACCGCGCTGTACCGACAGGCGTTGTGGCTTCGACACTTTCGGCAGCCAAGGCGCTCCCGCTCGTCCTTGGCGACGTCTTGCTCGCGATGATCCGCCGCCGCTCAATCACCGCACCGTTTCGTCGGATGATGCGCTTTCTGGGCGCACATGCGCCGCGCGCACACCCCAATCGCGACCTACGACAAGGTCGTCTCGCGTGTGGCCTGCGCGCTGCGGCTGCTTAAGTTCCTACGCATGAGGCCGACCAAACCAGGGCGGGCGCGCCTTCCGACAGGTAGGTTTGTTCCCGCCATGTGGGTTTGTTCTTACTTTGTGGGATCGACCTGAAGGCACGTGCTTATGGACGCTTTCCATCAGGGAGCTGACGATGTCAGG
>JBDTJC010000092.1:0-12523 GCA_039936055.1 Polyangiaceae bacterium
TCGCGTTGATCGAGCTGCTCGATCCGAGCATCGACATCAACGATCCGGTCATCAAAGACGCGGACGTGGATTCGCTGATCAAGGTGGTGCTATTCGAGGAACGTCATCGCTACGAGCAGGCGCATCCTTCGCTGCGTCCGCCGCCCTCGCCCTCCCCGCTGCCGCCGCCAAGCGCGTCGCGCCGCCCGGGCTCGGTGGCTCCGCCGCCCCTGCCGCGCGCAGGCAGCCTGCCGCCGCCCTTGCCGCCCCCGAGCGGTGAAAAGCGCGCTCGCTGATTTCGGGAACGGTTCCGCGAAATTCAGTCGTTCCCCTCTTGCATCCGACGGCCGCGCTGGGGTAGACCCGGCGCGCCAGTTGGGAACTTTTTCGGCTTCTGAGCCGACCCCTGGTTCCTGCGAAAACCTGAGACTGACGACAGCAGGAGTTAGTGCCTGGATTCTTGATTTCTTCAAGAATGCCGACGTGGCGGAATTGGCAGACGCACGTGGTTCAGGTCCACGCGATCGCAAGGTCGTGGGGGTTCAAGTCCCTCCGTCGGCACTAGTTATCGGGGCTTTCAGCCCCGCTGCTACCATCGGGGGTTCTCCCCCGCACCCGCTGGACTGAATCCAGCGGGGCTCCACCCTGAGTTTTTAGGGGCGGCGAAAAATCTGGTGATTCGCGGCTGGGTTGGGAGGAACACTTCCCTCATGCGCGGATTTTTAATCGGGTTGAGCGTGTCGCTGGCTTTCATTGTCGGCTGCGTCGCGGGTTCCACCCGTTATGGCGTGCCGAGAGCAGAGGCCGCCGCTGTCGTAGAACAGCGCTGGTCGTACTTCTGCTTCGACGCAGCCACGACCGATGACGTGAACTTCAAGGCCAACGCGGCTGGGTTGCGAGGTTGGGACCTCGTCACCTCATCGACCAACTCCAGCGGCGCGACCGTGTGGTGCTTCCGGCAACCGCGTCCCTAGTTCGCATCAGCGCGCTCGTCGCCGCGAGCGCGCTGATCTCGCTCGCCTGCAGCTCCGGACCGTTCTCTCGGTCGGCGAGCCAGATCAGCCTCGCGCTTTGACCAGACAGCCCTGTGCGTCGAGTTCGACCAGACGCTGTTTGAGTAACCGCCCCGCGGCACGCTTGAATGCCTTCTTGCTCAGCCCAAACAGCGCGCGCAATTCCTCGGGACTGGAGTGATCCCCAACACGCGGCGCGCTCGCCCTCGTGACGACATCCAGCACGGATTGCGCGTCCGTCTCGAGCTCCTCATACGCATGAGCGCGCAACGACAGCTCGATTTTTCCGTCCGGAAATACGTGGCTCACGCGGAACCGCCCGGCTTGTCCGCGCGTCAGTCGATGCGGCTCGGCCGCCGGCACGAGCCCCACGAAGCGCCGCTCGATGATCACGAACAGCCCGATCTCCGGATCGTTGCGCCAAGCTTCACCCTCCACCCAACTATCCAGCTCAAACTCCGCTGATTCCAGATCCAGCAGCTCGGCAACGCGCATCGTACCAGCGAGCCGCCCGCTATCATCCACGTACAAGCCGACGGGTTCGAAGGAGCCCACGTGCAAATCCTTGGTTTGCATCGCGAACGGGATCAGTAAATCCTTCGCAAGCCCCCAATCTGCAAACGCGCCGAAGCTCGCGCAATCCGTGATGCGCAGGAACGCGACCTCACCCATGCTGAGTTTGGCTGTGCGAGTCGTCGCGAGCGGGCGGCCTTCGGAGTCCAGGTAGACGAATACCTCCAGCGTATCGCCTACACGAGCACCCAGCGGGATCTCGCTGCCGATCAAGAGTAAGCAGGGCGCGTCAGCACGGTCGTCCGCTGGGTCACCCAGGAAGCCTCCCGAGGCGTTGAAGCGACGAAACGTGAGCGAGCAAGAGCGACCGAGAAACTGACTGAAATCCATCAAGAACCCATGCAAAGGCAGCGGCAAGAGCGGAGTCTGGCACAAGAGCGCCTGGCCGGGGGCCGAGGCTTGGTTTACCCTGCAAAGTCAGCCCATGGCCTACGGACCCGGTGAAATAGTCAACAAGCGTTACCGGATCTTGGACAAGCTGGGCGCTGGCGCACACGGCGTCGTGTATCGAGCTCGCGACCTCGAAACGCGCGACGAAGTAGCGCTGAAGTTTTTGGGTGACGGTAAGGCGCTCGACCCCGAGTACAGCCGCCGCATCGAGCGCGAGGCCATCGCCATGGCCAAGCTGCGCGGCACCAGCGCGGTGTATGTACACGGACTGAACGTCGCTGAGGACGGCTCCTTGTACTTGGCGATGGAGATGCTCGCCGGCAAGGACCTGGAGGCCTACCTGGGCGATGCTGAGCGCGTGGGCGGCAAGATCAAGAAGAGCAAGCTGCTAGAACTCTTGCGCCCCGTGGTCGACACGCTCGAGGAAGCGCACAAGCAGGGCATCGTGCATCGCGACCTGAAGCCCAGCAACGTGTTCATCGTAGACGCCGAGCGCGGCGGCGGCGTGCGCTTGTTGGATTTTGGCTTGGCGAAGATGCTGGACGCCACTGCCCTGACCGCAGACGGCATGGTCGCGGGCACGCCCAGCTACATTGCGCCCGAGGCCTGGAAGGGCAATCCGCGCATCTTGGATCATCGCATCGACGTGTACTCGCTTGGGGTCCTGGTATTTCGGGCGCTCTGCGGGCGCACGCCAACGCCCAAGGGCAACATGTTGGACGTGTGCAGTTGGGCGATGAGCGGCGAGCGCCCGAGCCTGCATGAGCTCCGCCCGAGCTTGCCGCGTGCCATCGATACCTGGGTGGAAAAGGCGCTCGCGATCGATCCGAACGATCGTTTCCAGAGTGTGCGCGCGCTGTGGACTTCGCTCGAAGGCCTACTTGCCGAGCGCGCTGCGATGCCATTCTGAACAGCGTTACAGCGTACCCAGGCGCCGACGCAGCGCGAGCGCCGGCTCGCTGACCCAGAAGCGCATCAAGTCTTGGACGGTGCGCACGCCCAGCGCGAGCGCGCTGCCCGTGAGCCCGGCGAGATCGCCCTCGGTCTGACGCACGAGCCCAATGCTGCCCGGCAGATCATCGCTCAGTACGAGCGCCGCCCGGCAAGCCGTGAGCCGCACGCGGAACTGCCACTCAGCCGGGTCCAAGCGCGGCGTGGCGACGTAGGCGCGCGCCGCCTCTTCGACCGCGCCACGGCCGAGCCAGGGCAGCGAACGCGACACGCGGCGGGCCTGACCGTTGAGGAATTCTTCGTCCGCGAGACCCGTTCCGAACGTCGGCTCGATGGTGCGGGCGGCGGCCGCGAGTAGCACGGCGAGCGCGTCGGCGGGCAGGCGATCTACCGCGTGCAGCTTGCGCGCAATGTTGGCCATAACCCTCCCGAGCGAGAACACCTGCTGGCTTTCGCTCAGCTTGGCGAAGTGGCTGGGCACGAGCACGCTCACAGGATCCGTGAACTCGACCTCGACCGCGCCGGCGGGCGCGCGGTGAAAATACAGATCGTACTCTTCGACGCCGACGATGTTCGCGACGCGATCCGCCAGCGCACGCAAGGGGTGGCCGGACTTGGACGTTAAGCGATCACGCGAGGAAACGCCGTATTTTTCCAGCTCGGGCGCGTGCACTTTGCCGAGCCCTTCGGCGATTTGCGCGAGCAGCAGTGAGGCTGGGTCGTCCACGGGCAACAGCGTAATGGCCTGGAACTCTGCCGCGTCGAAGGCGCCCGCGTGGCCCGTCCCGGTGCGAGAAGCGCGGGCCGCGAGCGTGGCGCGTTCCAAGTCATTGGCATCTTGGAGCGCCACGAGCGGCGCCAGAGCGAGCGTGGCTTCCGGCAACCGCCCCAAGCCCTTGAAGGCCTCAGACAGCTCGCGCCAAGCCGCGGGACGCATCACATCCAGCTCGAGCGAGCGGCGTACCGCGGCCAAGGCAGGCACAAATTGACCCGCCTTGAGCAGACGTGTCGCCAGTTCGGCTTGCAGTTCGACCTTTTCACCCGCCTTGGTCAGACCGCGCGCGAGGGTCTGGACGGCTTGCTCCGGCTGGCCCATGTCCTCCGCCAACACCCGCGACAGCTCCAGGTACGTCGGCACGAGCGAGGGCGACGAAGCGCGCGCCTCCTCTGCAAAACGCGACAGTGCACCCACGTAGCGCGTGTAGTTGGGCGTCCCTTTGCGGCCTTCGAAGGTAACTAGATCACGGAACTCCGCCGCTGCTGAGCCATCGACACCCACCAACGCCACAGCTTGCTCGTAAGCCTGTGCGGCCGCCGCACCTTGGCCGCGCAGGCGCTCGAGCCGGCCGACTTCGATCAGCGCGCCGACACGCGCGCCTAGCTCGGGCGAGACGCGGACCAGCTTATGTGCAGTTTCCGCGGCCGAATCCAGGTTCTTGTGTCGCTTCTGCAGCGACAGCAGGCGCTCCAAGGCAGCGCGATGATTCGGGTCTGCAGACAACGCCAGGTTTAGATTGGCCAGCGCGCGGACGGCGTCGCCCAGGTGTTCGTCCAGCACGGCGGCCAAGCGTACGTGCGCTTCGACGCGCACGTCTTCCGGCGGCGCCTCAGCAATCACCTGCTTGAGGCGGTCCACTGCTTCCGCCCATTGGCCATCTCGGGTGTACAGCTCGGCCAGCTTCATCAAAGTCGGCACGTGGCCGGGCACCAGGTTCTGCGCGCGGTGAAGCGCGGCGAGCCCAGCCGGCACATCGTGCTTCTTGTCCGCATACAGCTCGGCCACGCTGACCCAAATGCTGGCGATGCGCTCGGGCGCCTTCGCGGCACTCGCGGCCTGCGTCAGAATCGCGATCAGGCGATCCACTTCGCCGCGCGCCAAGAGCAATTCACGCACGCGGCCCGCTGCAGCGTGGTGTTCCGGATTGATCTGGAGTGCGCGAGAGAGGTTCTGCACCGCGCCCGGCACGTCACCGCGATCGGTGCGCAGATTGGCGGCGCTGATCAAGAGACGCGCGGCGGCACCCAGATCCAACCCCATGCGTGCCTCGCTCTCGGCCGCCTCTTCAAGGAGTTCGGGCGTCTGGCTCTTCTCGGCAATGCGGCTCAGCCCGCGTGCGGCGGCGATGCTCTCCGGATCGCGAGTCAACGCCGAGCGATACACCTCCAGCGCCGACGGATCGCCGAGCTCCTCGAGCGCCTCAGCCAGACGCGTGTGATAGAGCGCAATCAGCTGCGGCTCTTCGACCAACGCGCCGAGCTTCGCATCGATGTGCGCGAGCAGCTTCTTGTCACCTTCACGCAGCGCGCGTTGCTCGAGCGCGCGCAGCGCCGCTAGATCCGCGGGCACGAGCTGCAGAATCGCAAAGTAGCTCTGCTGCACCTGCTCCGGGCTGGCGCCCGAGAATTCCTCCTGGATACGCGCCAATTCACGCAATGCGCCGACACGCGCAGCAGGGTCGTTGAACACGCGCGCTTCAGCCGAGAGCACCTGACACAGCAGTTCCCACGCCCCCCGCTCCGCGTACAACGGTTCCAGCGCCAGCAACGCGTCGATGTGACCCGGATCGCGGACCAGCACAGCCTCGAAACAAGCAATGGCCCGGATCGGTTCGGACAATTCATCGCGCCAAACCTCGCCCTCACGAAGCAGGGCGGCGACGGCAAGCGTGGGATCTTTGGCGGCTTCGGCCTCGCGCGCGAGTTCCTCGACCAGGCGCTTGAAATCACGTGCCTCGGTCAGGAGCCGCAAACGGCCGTCACGCGCAGGTCGAAAATCCGGCTCGACGCTCAGCGCCTGTTCGTACGCAGTCAGCGCGCGTTCTGGAGATTTTAGTCGGTATTCATAGACTTCGCCAAGACGGAAGGCGGTCCGCGCGCGCTGCCCGGAGTCAGTGAGCGAGCTCAGTTCAAGCTCCAGCAGCTTGGCGAATTCGTCGAAGCGGCCCCGTTCGGTGAGCTTGCGACCGAGCGCATGCAGCGCCTGGTGGTTGAACGGATCCATCTCGATCGCTTTGCGGTACGAGATGATGGCGTCTTCGTCGCGGCCGAGTCGTTCTTCGAACAACTCGCCCATCTTGTACAAGAGCGCCGCCGACTGCGGCGACTTGCCCGACGCGCGCAGCTCCGCCTGGTACGTCTCCAGCAAATCTTCGTAGCGACCGGCGCGGTAGTGTAGCCGCCCGAGGCTCGAGAGCGCGGGCGCGTAACCGCGATCGATGTCGTACACCTTGCGGTACAAGAGGAGCGCCGCGTCGTCGTCACCCATCTCGACTTCGGAGACTTCACCCGCGCGGTGAAGCAACGCCAGGCGCTGTCGCTTGTCCGTCACCTTTTGTGCTTCCAACTCCAGCGCTTGCACGAGATCCTTGTAGCGGCCGGCACGCTCTGCGGCGCGCTGCAGCGCGTGAATAGCGCCCAAATGCTGAGCATCCACATCCAGGATGCGGCGATAGGCCGTCAGAGCCTGCGCGGGCGCCTCGAGCGCGTCCTCGTACAGCCGACCTACCTTGAATAGGAACGTGATTTTGGTTTCGTCGTCGCCCGCGCCGTCGACCGCGCGTTCGTAAAGTTCGGCCAGTTCGGGGAAGCGCGAGGCCTGAGTGTACAGCCGGGACAGCGCCTTGAACGACGGCGCGTACCCAGGAACGATGCCCAACGCGCGCGCGTGATGTTGCACGGCCTGCTCGACCTGTTTCAGCTCTGCCTCGAAGATGTGAGCGATTCGCGCCAGTGCGGCCGCACGGCGCAGCGGGTCCTGCGCGGCCTCCGCCTCACCGCTGTGCACGGAAACCAAGTTCGCCCACTGTTTGCGACGCGCGTACAGCTTGGCGAGCGCTTGAATCGCGGGGACGTAGCCGCGTTCCTCTTGGAGCGCGCGCTCGTACCACTCGATCGCGCGCTCCTCATCGTTCAGCTTGTCTTCGTGGATCTGGGCGATGCGGTGGAAGATGCCGACGCGCTCCGTCGGCTGTTGCACTCGACCAGCGATGCGCTCAAGCACGCGCACTAGTTCCGCGTGCTTACGCGAAAGCTCGTACACGCGTGCGAGTTCTTCCAAGATCATCGGCTCGTCAGCCACGTGCGTCAGGGCACGCTCCAAGGCGTCCGCCGCTGACTTCAGATCCCCGATTCGATCCGCAAACAGGCGCGCCACGCGATACAAAGATAGCGCGCGCACGTCCGGATCCGCAGACAACGTGGCTTCCCGCTCCAGCACGGTGATCAAGTCGTGGTGTCGTTGGTGCGCCGCGTGCAGTCGCTTCAACGCGAGAATCGCCGAAGGCGCGCCGGGGTCTGCCTCGAACGCGGCTTGGTATAGCTCCGTGGCGGTGTGATTGTCGCGCTTGTGCGCCTCGAACAATCGCGCGCGTTCGGACAACACCGCCGCGCGGTGCCGGCCGTCCTCGGTCAGCACCATCGCCGCGCGCTGATAGGTCTTGTCCAATGCGTCCCAGGCTTTTACCGCGAGCTCAGCGCGTTCCACCGCGCGCAGCGCGGACGAATTGCGCTCGTCGAGGTCGAGCGCGGCCTCGTAGGCATCGCGCGCTTCCCGCTTTTGGTTCAGCTTCTCGTCCAGAACGCGCGCCTTCTCGAGCGAGACGAGCGCCTTCCGTGCAGGGTTGGAGGTCGCGCGCAGCTCCGCATCGAACAGCGGCAGCGCGTCCGCGAATTGTCCCGCTTGCAGCAGCGCGCGCCGCGCGCCCAAAATCGAAGGCAGATGTTCGGGCTGGAGCGCGTACGCCTGCCGGTAGTGCTCGGCAGCCTTGGTGAGGTCCCCGAGGCCGCTATCGCACAAACGCGCGATTTCGAAGTGCAAACGCCCGGCGCGCAGCGGCGTCGGCTTTTGCCCGAGTTCCAGCTCGCACGCGGCGATCAGATCCTTGGCGTTCCGCACGCGCGCCGCAGCGGCTTGGTTCTTGTCGCTCGGCGCGACGGCCTTCATCAAAGTCGGCGCGTCGCTCGCCGTTTCGCTTGTGGTGCCGAGCGGCAATGTCTTGAGCACCGCCGTGCGCCCCGCAGCACTGAGCTCACTCGGAACAACCGGCACCGGCGCGAGCGGCGCGGGCGCGGGTGCGGGCGCGGGCGCGGGTGCGGGTGCGGGCGCGGGCGCGGGTGCCGCGACTGCAACCGGTGCAGGCGTGGCCGCCGTGGGCGGAGCAGGAGATTCGGCGGGCAACGAAGCAGCGCCGGGAGGAGAAGCGGTTGCGCCCTGCGAGCGGCGCGGCGGCGCTGGCGGACCTGCGGAGCGCATCGGTGACGGCAGCACTTTGCTGCGCGCCAGTTCGGGCGCCTTCGGCGCGCGGGCTGCCGGCGGCAGCGGTGGCGGCACCGAGCGCGTCACGGGACGCGGTGCTGGGGCTGGCTTTTTCGGGGAGCTAGGTTCGTCCGCCATGGCCGGAATTAGCCTACCATGCCCACTGGGTAGGAGCGCACCCCCAGCGGATTCCTGAGTCGCGCCTTTTCGTTGGCCCAAGGGCCGAAGCCCTGCCCGGACCGGCCACGCCGTGCTATCACCCGCCGCCGTGGACGCCCCCCCAGAACTGCTCATCATCCGCGACGTGCGAGCGCTCGACCCGAGCGGCAACTTGGATGTTCAAGGAGACGTGGTCCTGGAGCGCGGTCGCATCACGCGCGTTGGTCGCGGCGCGGCAGCTGGCCTCGAGAATGCCGTCAATGCGCGCGTGATCGACGGCCGCGGCAAGCTACTCTTGCCTGCATTCGTGGATATGCACGCACACCTGCGCGAGCCAGGCCAGGAATACAAAGAGGACATCCGCTCGGGCCTCGCCGCTGCTGCTGCTGGCGGGTACGCACATGTGTGTGTAATGCCCAACACCAAGCCGGTGAATGACACGCGCGCCGTGACCGAGCTGATGAAAAATCGTGCTCGTGAGGTCGGCGGCCCCAGCCTGCATCCGATCGGCGCGATCACGATGGGGCAGCAGGGCAAAGAGCTCACCGAGATGGCGGAGCTCCGCGAAGCCGGCGCGGTCGCCGTCAGCGACGACGGCGTGTGCGTGATGTCCTCGGCGGTGATGCGCCGCGCGCTAGAATACGCGAAAAATTTCGATCTCCCGGTGATTCAGCATGCTGAGGATCACGACCTCACCGCGGGCGCCGAAATGCACGAGGGCGTGATCTCCGCGCGGCTCGGGCTGCGCGGTTGGCCGCGCATCGCCGAGGACGTGATCATCGCGCGCGACGTGCTGATCGCGGAATACGTGAAGGCGCGTTACCACGCCGCACACATCTCGACGCTCGGCGCGGTTCGCATCGTGCGCGAAGCGAAATCACGCGGCATCGACGTCACGTGCGAGGTCACACCGCATCACCTCCTGCTCACCGACGCAGCCGTGCTCGGCTACGACACGGGCTGCAAAGTGAACCCGCCGTTACGCGAGGAGGCGGACATCGATGCCCTGCGCCGCGCGCTCGCCGACGGCACCATCGACGCCATCGCAACCGACCACGCGCCGCACTCGTCCTTGGAGAAGGACTGTGAGTTCGCCGAAGCCAAACCGGGCATGATTGGGCTGGAGCTGTGTTTCGGCCTGTTGTTCAAATTGGTTGGGCAATCCGGGATCACGCTCGCGCGCCTGGTGGACGCTCTCTCTACCCGCCCTGCCCGGATCATCGGTATCGAGGCCCCTCGCATTCGCGAAGGCGCGTTGGGGGAGCTCGTGCTCATCGACCCCGAAGCGACCCTCGCGGTCGAGAACCTGCCCTTCAAATCCAAGAGTCGGAATACGCCGTTCATGAAGCACGAACTCAAAGGAAAGATCATGCTCACGCTCGCTCGAGGTCAGATTGCGTTCGAGGCCGGAGGTGCCCAGTGAGCGTGCGGCGCGCTTACCTCGCCCTGGCTGACGGCACGGTGTTCCCGGGTCGCGCCTTCGGCTCGGACACACCCTCGGTCGGTGAGGTCGTCTTCACCACCGGCATGACGGGCTACCAAGAGGTGCTGACGGACCCTTCGTATACCGGTCAAATCGTCACGATGACCGCGCCGCAAATCGGCAACACGGGCATCAACAACGACGACCAAGAGAGCGTCGACGACAAGCCGCAGGTCGCGGGCTTCGTGATCCGCGAAGAGAGCCCAGTGGTGTCCAACTACCGTTCCGTGGAAACGCTGGATGCGTACCTGGCACGGCACGGCATCATCGGCATCTCGGAAATCGACACGCGCAAGCTGACCCGTCACCTGCGTGACAACGGCTCACAGAATGGCGCCATCGGCACGGAAGCGCCGGACACCTTGGTGGATCGCGCGCGCGCCGCCCCGAACATGGATGGCTTGGATTTGGTGAGCTTGGTGAGCCCCAAGGTCGCTTACGAGTTCAAAGAGTCGCGCCTGAAAGAGTGGAGCGTGAAGACGTTGGATCCGCGCAGCGGCGGCAGCGCCCCCAGCGACCGGGCGTTCCACGTGCTGGCCTTCGACTACGGGGCCAAGCGCAACATCCTGCGCTGCTTGGTGGATTCTGGGTTCAAGGTCACCGTGGTGCCTGCCAACACCAGCGCCGAAGCAGCGCTCAACTACAATCCGGACGGCGTGTTCCTGTCGAACGGCCCCGGTGACCCGGCGGCGCTGCCGTACGCCGTGGAGAGTATCCGCGGGCTCTTGGGGAAGAAGCCTATTTTCGGCATCTGCCTCGGGCACCAGTTGCTCGCAACGGCGCTCGGCGCCAGCACGTACAAGCTCAAGTTCGGCCACCGTGGCTTGAATCAGCCGGTCAAGGACCTGACGACCAACAAGGTCGAGATCACCACGCAAAACCACGGCTTCGTGGTCGACGTGAACTCCATCAAGGGTGGCGCAAAGACCACGCACGTGCACTTGAACGACGGCAGCAGCGAAGGGCTCGAAGCACCGGAAGCTCAGGCGTTCAGCGTGCAGTATCACCCCGAGGCAGCCGCCGGCCCACACGACGCCTTGTACCTCTTTGACCGCTTCCGGCGCATGATGGACCGATGAGCGAAGGCCAACGCACGATCCACTTCGTCAGCCTCGGCTGCCCGAAAAACCGCGTCGACAGCGAGGTGATGCTCGGCGTGGCCGAACGCGCTGGCTTCACGCACGTCGACGACGCGAGCGACGCTTCGGTGATCGTGGTCAATACTTGTGGCTTCATCGACGCGGCGAAGAAGGAGTCTATCGACACCATCTTGGAGCTGAGCGGCTACAAGGACTCCGGCGCGTGCCAAAAGCTCGTGGTTTCCGGGTGTTTGAGCCAGCGCTACCCGGATGATTTGGCAGCAGATCTGCCGGAGGTGGATCACTTCCTCGGCTCTAGCGACATGCTCAAGCTGGAGACGGTGCTCAGCGGTAACGCGCCGCGCATGTTGGTCGGCAACCCTGCGGATTGGGTCGTCACGGCCAGTGACCCGCGGCGCGTGTCGACGCGCGGCCGCAGCGCGTACGTGAAGCTCGCCGAGGGCTGCAACCGCAGCTGCTCGTTCTGCGTCATCCCCGAGATGCGCGGGAAACAGCGCTCACGCCCCACCGACGACATTGTGCGTGAAATCGAGACGCTCGTGGCACAGGGCGTGCTGGAAGTGAACCTCGTGTCGCAAGACACCGTCGCTTACGGCCGTGACCTCCGTGATGGCTCGAACTTGGCGGACGCCGTGCGCCGTATCGCGGACGTGCCCGGCCTGCGCTGGGTGCGTGTGTTCTACCTGTACCCGGAAAAGCTGACGGACGAGCTGATCGATCTAATCGGCTCACACCCAAAGGTGGTGCCGTACGTCGATATGCCGCTGCAGCATGCGGCGGACGGCATGCTCCGGCGCATGAAGCGCGGTCACGGCGGCGCGCGGCTCAGGGAGCTGGTGCTGCGCCTACGCGCGCGCATTCCGGGTTTGTTTTTCCGAACCGCATTCATCGTCGGCCACCCCGGTGAGACGGATGAAGAGTTCGAAGAGCTGTGCGAGTTCGTGCGCTTCGCCGAATTCGATCGCGTCGGGGTCTTCCAATATTCGGACGAAGCCAGCGCGCACTCCAGCACCCTGCCCGACAAAGTCCCCGCGCGGACGATTGCCGCGCGCGCCAAGAAGTTGATGGGCATCCAGCGTCGCATCAGCAAAAAGAAGAATCGCGCGCTGGTCGGTCAAGAGATCGACGTGCTGGTCGAAGGCGTGAGCGACGACAGTGAGCTCGTGATGATGGGTCGCCACGCTGGGCAAGCCCCGGAAATTGACGGCTGCGTCTATCTCTCGGGCGGCACAGCCCTGCCCGGGGAATTCCGTCGTGTTCGCATCACCCAAGCGAGTGACTACGACCTCGTGGGCGAGCTCAACGAAGACTCGACCGGCGAAGAAGTGCCCGAGACGCCACTCGGCATCTCGCATCGTGCGAGCGACGGCCGGCGCGTACTCCGCACCTACAAGTGAGTTCCACCCCAGAGACGCCCCGCGCAGCCTCTTACAGACGCCCTGCGCAGCCTCTCACAGACGCCCTGCGCAGCCTCTTACAGACGCCCTGCGCAGCCTCTTACAGACGCCCTGCGCAGCCTCTTACAGACGCCCTGCGCAGCCTCTTACAGACGCCCTGCGCAGCCTCTTACAGACGCCCTGCGCAGGCCGCCCGGAAGCACGTGGACCTCAAAGTCTTGGCA
>JBDTJC010000093.1:0-12383 GCA_039936055.1 Polyangiaceae bacterium
AGCGCTCCGACGCTACTTCGTCGACGGCCGCATCGTCGTGACGCCGGTCGCTGAGGGCTACTATGTGGCGGAAGGTCGCTTCCTGCCGCTGGTCGCGCTCACCGATTCGACGCTCGACTCGGCGCCCATTTGGGGGCGCCGAGCCTCGCGGTACTTTGGTGGTTGCGCGGGGGCGATTTGAACCTCCGACCTTCGGGTGATGAGGCCGTCAATTGAGCTTTGGGGCGTGCTTGACGTGGCGCGCCCGCTAGCCCAACCCTTCCCCAAAATCAGGGAGCGACGACGCGCAGTGAGCCTTCGGGCGCGACGTGCACTGCGACCGGCTTTTCGCCGCGGAACACCAGGAGCGCGCCGTCTTCGGAGTACAGCGCGTTGAGTTCACCCGCGTTGGGGCCGTTGAAGTCCGGTGCGTCGAAGGCGATGACGTCTTTGGTGGCCGGGAGAGCGCTGATGGGTGCGAGGCGGAAGCGCGTTTCGCCCAGGCTCGAGCGCCACATCACGAGCAGCTTGTCGCCCAGCGGGCCTACAGCCCACCACCATTTGCTCTCGATGCCTGGGAGCTTGGCTTCGTTGACTTTGCAGCCCGCTACGTCGCAATCCACACGGCCGACGAGCACCGCGCCGTCCAACGCTTGTGCGTAGGACAAGCTCGCGCCGGTTTTAGTGCACACCAGATCCGATTCGATGCCGCGTTCGAAGGGGATGGTCACGCTGCTCGGTTTGCTCCAAGCATTGCCTTGGTAGACCGTCATCGTGACTTGGGTTTTGCCGTCACCGCCGGTGGCTTTGGCGTTGTGTTGGCCGGCGCGCGGTCCGAACGCGGCGACTGCGAGCGTGGAATTGCGGCGACAGGTGTGTAGAGCGCCCGAGAAATTGCCCGCTTCGGTGACGACGTCCTTGAGGCGGCCGCCCGTCAGCGTTTTAGCGACGAACTCGGTGTTCGAGCCGTTTTGCTGCAGGTAGACGACTTGATTGGCCAGCGCGAGCGGATCACCGACGGGGCTTTCGATGGTGAGCTTGGTCGGTTTGGAAGCTTTGCCACCGGCGAGCAGCACGGCCTGGAAGCCTTGGTCTTTGTCGCCGTGTTCGACGGCTAGGCCGTCACGCACCAGGCGCAGCGCGCCCATGCCGCGCACGTCCGATTTCTGTCCGCTCTTCAAGTCGTACGCGACGAGCCCTTTGTCGGTGAGGCCGGCTGCGTACAGGCTGCTCAAGTCGCTCACCAGATCAATGCTTTGTGAGGGCAATTCGGGCACGTCTGCGTTCGCGTCGAAGCACGCCACTTTGCTGAACCCGGCCGTGAATTCGCAGCCCTTCGGGCGGCTGCGGCCTTCACTGGCTTTGAGGAGCAGGATCGCGCGGCCGTCCGGCGTGAGCAGCGGGCCGACCAGGCTCTGCGGTTTGTCGCTGAAGCTCTTCCAACTCGCGGCGTTGAGCAGCGGCGCGGGCGCGGCGTCCGGCGTAGCTACTCCGGGCGCGGCTTCTGTCTTCAGGCCGGCGTTCGTTGCGGCCTCCCACAGCTCCGTCGCGACGGAGATGAGTGAGCTATCGGTCGGCGGCGTGCAGCTGCCCTTGGTGTCGCCGCAGGCGAAGCGCTCGTGCAGCTTGCTGTGCAGGAGCGCGCCGTCGCTGTCCGTGCCAATGGCGGCGTACAGGTCGTCGGCCAGGGTGCCGCAGCGACCGGGCCAGCCAGTCTTTGGTGCGCCGCTGTTGCCCAGCTCGTACGAGCGTAGCGCGGCCACGCGCGTGGGCAGCGGTTGCACCGCGGCCGGCCCTGCCAAGCACGTGCTGAGCGCGTTCCACGATTTTTGCGTGGTAGCGCCGCCCGAGCAGGCGGCAACGCTCAATGCGCCGAGCAACAAGGCGAGCGTGGCGTTTCGATTGAACACGGGGGCAGTCACCGAGCGCGTCATGCGCCGGACCTTAGGCCACTCCGTGTCCGGACACCACCGCCCGCAGGCGCAGCAAATTGGCCACCCAGGTCGGAAAATTCAGCGAAACAGCGTCAGGACTTCGTCGCGCGCCTCGATCATCGTTTGCCAGGTGGCGCGCAGATCCGCCGCACCGAAGCCGACGTGGCGCGCCTCAGGCGACGTCGCGAGATCGTCGATGGCGGCCTCGTTGGGCGCCGAATCATGACGCAGCCGGTACTCGAGGCGATCGGCGAGGCGCAGCAGCGCGACTTGCATGCCGGTGCTGCCACCCGCTGCGTAGGCGCGTTCCGGTTGATGGTGCCAGGCCACGACTTGCGACAGACTGTCTGGGAGCTTCCAGGCCGCGAGTACGTGCGCGCCGAGCACTGCGTGATCGTAGCCGAGGCGGTCGCGTTCGATCAGGTGAATGCGATCGGGTGTGTCCAACGCGTCCGGCGGCAGTCCGTCGTACGACTCGATGCCCGCTTGCATGCACAAGAGCTTGCCGAAGTCGTGCAGCAAGCCAGTGAGAAAGAGTTGTTCACCCATGCGCAGGTTCCACTCGTCCGCCAGCGTGCGCGCGATGGCGCCGGTGGCAGCGCAGTGATTGCGAATCGCCGCGCCGCGGCTCTTCACATCGCGGAACATGTCCATCGTGGCCACGCCGACCACGATCTCGCGCACCGCGTTGCGCCCCAAGCGCGCGCACGCCATGAGCACGCTCTCGCAGACCACGAGGCCGCGGTACAAGGCCGAGTTGGCGATGCGCAGGAAGGTCGCCGCCAGGGCCGGGTCCTTCATGATCACGCCTTCCAAATCGGCCGTGCGGTAGTCTTCGTCCCCGAGCAGCGAGAGGACTTGCCGCGCCACTACCGGAAAAGGGCGAATTTGGGCGCTCAGCAGCACAGCGCTGCTCAGTCGATGCGTGGCCAAATCAGTGCTGTGCGCGGGATGTTCATCCAGGTACCACAGGTGATTTTTGACCACTTCCCTCGAGAGCTCGTGCACACCTTCGTTACGGAGCGGCCTGTGGGAAAGTTAAGGTATATTAAGAACCAGGGAGAAACTCGCCATGAGCTCGGTTCTGATCATATCCGGTAGTCCCTCGGCGACCTCGCGCACCGAGCGTTTGGCCCGTTCCGTGGCCGCCCGCATCAGCGAGAAGCACGTTTCGGTCGCGTTGCTGGACGTCCGCCATCTGCCCGCCGACGACCTCATGCACGCCCGCTTCGATTCGCCCGCGATCATCGAAGCGTCGGCGCAGGTGGCCGCCGCGGACGGCATCGTGGTGGCTACGCCCATCTACAAGGCCGCCTACTCGGGGCTGCTGAAGACGTTCCTAGATGTGCTGCCGCAGTTCGGGTTGCGCGGAAAGGTCGTGTTGCCGTTAGCGACCGGTGGTTCAATCGCGCATGTGTTGGCGATCGACTACGCACTGCGCCCCGTCCTGAGTTCATTCGACCCGCTGCACGTCGTGAACGGGCTGTTCGTGCTCGACAAGCAGATCAACGTGCTCGAAGGCGGCGGCATCGAACTAGAGCCGGAGTTGGACGAGCGCCTCAACAGCGTCATCGACCACTTTTTGCGCGGCCTCAAGCGCGTGGCAAGCTCCGGGATCTGACTGGCTCGAGGCGCTATTTGGCGCTGGGCGGAGGCAAAGACATGCCGCCGTTTTCGCGCCGCGCGCGCTTGCGCTCGTACATTTCAGTATCGGCGCGGTCCAGTAGCTCTTCGAGCGTTTCCGGTTTCTCGGGGCGGAAGAAGGCGGCGCCGATGCTGATCGAAAGCCGGAATGCGCGCACGCCGGTCAGGTTTTGTGCGGCGATTGCGCCCTGCGCGCGCGTGCGGAACGCCTCCAAGCCGGCCTCCGCGAAATCCAGCGCGAAAACCACGAATTCGTCCCCGCCGAAGCGGGCGACGACGTCCACCTCACGGCACGCGCTGCGCAGGATGCGCGCGGTGTCTTGCAGAGCATGGTCGCCTTCTTCGTGGCCGCGCTGATCGTTGATCTGCTTCATGCCGTTCAAATCGGCGAAGATCACCGCGGCGGAGCGCTGTTCTCGCGTCGCCAGGCGATGCCCTTGGCGCGCGAGCTCGAGCCAGCCGCGTCGATTGTACAGCCCAGTGAGCTCATCATGCAGCGAGAGATTGCGCAGCTGCTCGGCTCGCGTGGTCAGCCGCTGCTCCACCAGCCGGCGGTCGGTCACGTCACGCGCCGAGCTTTGCACGCCCGTGATGTTACCCTCGGAATCACGACGTGAAGCGAAGTTGACCTCGAGCCAGCGGTATGTGCCGTCTTTGTGCCTGATGCGATACTCGAGCGGCGCTTGCTTCAGGCGCTCGGAAATGGGGAACTCCAAGTCCGGCGCCAACCGATGCGCATCCTCCGGGTGAACGAGCGCGAGCGGCGGGAATGCCAGGAACTCTTCGGGCGTGTAACCGAGCAGGCGCTCGACCGACGGGCTCACGTACAGAGGCTTTTCGTGCAGGTCGTGGGTGCGCACCAAATCACTGCTGTTTTCGGCCAAAAGCCGAAAGTATTCCTCGCTCGTGGCCAGTTCATCGGCGGTGCGGCGCAGCGATTCTACATCTCGGTTCACGCTCAGCAAGCTCAAGAGTGAGAGCAGGATCGTCAGCGCCGAGCCCAGACCGATGCCCCACACGGCCTGCTTTTGCGCGGATTCCGCGTCGTGCTTGCGTGCTTCGAGCAAGCGCTGCTCTTCGGCGTCCATGGCCGCGCCCAGCGCTGCGATGTCGGCCATCATTTGGATGCCACGGCCGCCGCGCACGAGCGCGATGGCTTGCGTGCTCTCCCCCTCCCAGGACAGCTTCAGCTTGGTTTCCACGAAGTTCAGCTTCTCGTCGATGAGCGCCCCGAGCATGGCGACGCGCGCCGCTTGGCCGGGGTTGTCGCCGACCAGCTGCGCGAGCTTTGCGAGCGCGGGCTTCACCTCCGCCTCGGAGGCGCGGCAGGCTCTCAATTGCGCGTCGTCTTGGGTCAGGAGAAAGCCTCGCTCGTTGTCTTCGGTCGCTTGGACCGCGCCGATCAAGATGCTCAGCGAGCGTTGCACGTGCAGCGTGTGCTCCACCGAGCTTTCCGCGCGCATGTAGCGGCGCCCACTCACGTAAGACAGCCAACCCATGACCGTCACGAGCCCGAAGATCACGCCCCAGAGCGTGCGTTTTGCGCGGAGCAGCGAGGCCATGGGCGTTACGGCTTCGTGGCACCTTTGGCGGGGGCGGCGCGCAGGGCCTTAGCCGTGTCCTTGGCGGCGCTGCTGGCTTCGTGGGCGCGCTTCTTTTGAGCCGGATCTCGCAAGCCGCGTTCCGCGGCGTCGAAGCGCTTACTCTGTTCGTCCCAGAACTTCGGTTCACTCTGCGGGGGCACTAGGCCGCGCAGGTACGCGGCATCGAAGGCGGCCAGCGGCGCGCTCGCGTTGCCTTTCTCGCCTGATAGGTGATCGAGCTGCATGACTTGAGCGGTGCCAGCGGGCAAGATTGGTCCGCCGAGAAGCAAGTCACTCGCGTCACGCGGCCCGTTTTGCAACGTGCTGGCCAGAGCGTGGTACAGTGCCTGTTCCGGCGCGGGCTGTTCGCTGGCGCTGAGTTTCGCGCTGTTTGCGAAATCCGCAGCGCGGAAGTAGCAACGCCCGCGGTCGAGTAGCGCCCGCGCCAGGTAGCTCTTGCCGGCTTCATCCAACTTGGAAGCATCCAGGCGCGCGGCAAAGCTAGCGGGTATGCCGCGTTCCAACAGTGCGCGCAGCAAGGGCGCGTCCAGCGGTACCTCGTTCAGCAAGTTACCGGCGTAGAACGTGGGCAGCAGCGCCGCCAGTTTGCGGTCTGTCGTGTCAGCGGCGAGCGCCGGTAGCCCTGGCAGCAGCAGCCCGTCGAGTGCGTCGATCCGTCGCCCCGAGTACACCTGCGACAGGAGCGCGCGGGCTTGGCTCACCCGTGGGTCGACGACCACGCCCACGTTCGCGAGCTCGCGCAAGCCAACCAGCGCGGCGTCGCGACCGCGGGCCTTACGCGGCTCCAGGGCCTCGTCGAGCGCGGCATAATAGGCTTCCTTGACCTCGGCGTCGTCGCTCATCTCTTTCGGCAACGGCACCTGTCGCACCACGGCGACGAAGCGCATGTCCGCGAGCCCGGCTTCGACCGCGACCACGCCCTTGGCGTACGGGGTCAAGCGCGCGCCCGCCAACGAGAGCTCGTGAATCGCTGCGGCTTGCTGGACGATCCACGGCTTGAGCGTGCTCTGGAAAAATTCCAAGAAGCGCGCCTTGTCGAACGGCGGCAAAAGCTCGGGCGCCTTTTGCACGAGGCGCGCCAGTCTGCCCCCAGCGGCCAACGCGATCAGCGTGTCTTCCACGCGGCGGTCGAGCTCTGGACGGCGCGGCTCGAGGAATGGCATGGCGAGCACGTCCGCGCACATCACCGGTGCCAGCTCCGCGCGAAGCGCGCGCACGAGCCCTGCTGGTAAGTCGCTGTTGGGCTCTAAACAGGTGAGCGCAGCATCGCGTCCGAGCGCGTCCTTCACGCCGAGCGCTTGCGCCAAGGCGTCTCGCCCGGAGCTCGGCTTGCTGCAGGCATCGGCCACATGCTGCACAAACGTTTGGCAGCTCGCATCCGGGGTGGGGATGAAAGCGGGCTCTGGCACCAGCGCGACCTTTTGTTTGGCGGGCTCGACTTGCTTCCAGTCGCTCTTTGGCGGCGGCGCCTCGGCCTGTGGGCTCTTGGCCGGCGCGGCCGCTTGCGGTGCGCATGCCCCCAAGGAGGCGGCGAGGGAGATCCAAAGTAGGAATCGCATTGCGGGCGATACGACCCGCGTTTGAGCCATGGGTCAAGCCGACGGGACAGGGATCATTGCCCCGAATACTTGGGGAAAACCGCGATTGGCGGAACTTGTGCGCGCCGAGGTCGGGGCGCTGCCGGCGCGCGTAAACCCTACGACGTGCCTGATTTGGGCGGAGTTTTCGGGCAGCTAGCGCGCGCAGGAGCGCCTCACTCGGACTATCTTTCCGCGCATCGCGCTACCTGCTCGCGTGCCGGAGCCTGGGTGATACGCTGGGCAATCATGCGGATTCACTGGCTCGGGTGTCTGATGCTGTTCGCGTGCAGTAACGGTTCGGGAGCGCCCGTTCGCTCACCTGCACTGGACTACGAGCCTCCGGCGCCGACGACCGCTGACGGAGATACAGTCGGCGCGGATAACATCGGGCCCGGCGACAAGCTGCATCAGGGGGTCACGAGTGACGCGCCCGCTCCGGGTTGGAGCGCGGGCAAAGACGGCATGAAATACGACCCGAAGCTCCATACCGGCGGCGCGATCGATCCCGTTCCGGCCAATGGTTCGTCGTCGAAATAGGCACGGGCGTAGCAGTCAGAATCGAAAGGCTGCTTGCTCACGTGTAGGCTGAGCCAATACCCCAATTGGCGAGTACGTTGACGGAGTGGCAGATGCCCGACTACCGTTCGCGTGTCTTTGGGTTCAACGGAGGATATAGACATGCGCGCTTTTTCAGCTTGTTTGGCGGTCGTTTTGGGTTTGGGCACGTGTTACATCGCGGCCTGTAGCAGCGATAGCGATGCGGGAGGCACTGCTGGCGACGCCGGGGAGTCGTCCACTGGTGGCTCAAGCGGCAAGAGTGGTTCGTCCGGGGCCCCGGGTGCTGCCGGCGACACGACTGGCGCTGCTGGTGCGGGTGATACGACCGGCGCTGCTGGTGCGGGTGATACGACTGGCGCTGCTGGCGCTGCTGGCGCTGCTGGCGCTGCGCCCATGACGTCCTGCGCGTACGAGTCCGCGGCGTGCACGGACTGCGTGGCGAAGAAGTGCCTCACGGAGTTCAGCGAGTGTTCCGCTGCCACCGCTGATTGCGGCGGAGCGCTCACGCGCCTCGATGATTGCGCTTGCAACAGCCCCCAGACGACAGCGCAGTGCGAGACCGCGTTCCTCACTAACGGCGGTGCGAAGGCTCAACCGCTCGTCGACTGCTTCAACACGAACTGCGCTACCCCTTGCAGCAACTGAAGTAACGACGGTGCTCTGCGCGCTGCCCCGATGGGACGGCGCGCAGAGTGCGTCGGCTAGAGGCTCGGTTCGTCGCCCTGCGCGGCGGGCGCTTTCTTGGCGTTGCTGTCGTCCAGGGTGCCCGTGGTGTACGGGTTCGCGCGAGCGGCAGCGGGCAGGTCAGCGTTTTTCGGCTTTTGTGCGGTGGCCGGCAGCGCGGGCGCTGGATCCGTCGGAGCGCTGTCGTTGTTGTCGTCGCTCGGCTCGCTCGCCTTCACGGGAGCAACGACCGCCGGTCGCGCAGGCGCGCGCGGCGGCGTGTGCTCAACCGAGAGCGACGAGAGCTCAACCACGAGCGGTACGGGTTCCGTCGCGCTGGCTGCGCGCACGTTGCTCGACGCGGCGACGGTTGCACCGGCAAGTGCAGACGCCGCAACCGTTGGCGCCGAGTTCGGAGCGAGGATAAGCGGCTGGCGATGTACGCGCAGCGTGCGCACCAAGAACGCGCCCGAACCCGATGCGCCGATGCACAGCAGCAGCGCGAGTGAGATGGTGCGCCAGGGCGGGCGCTCACCGAGCAGTTCCGCAGGACCGGAGTTGGGCGGCGGCAGTGTGACGGGCGCGCTCGACACCGCCGCTGGCGGAGCGGGCAGCGGAGCGACCACGCTCGTTGGGGACGTCCACCTTGCGGGTTGGGGGATGGGCGTCGGTGCGCGTGGCGGAACTGGCGTCGGTGCGCGTGGCGGAACTGGCGTTTGCATGCGCTGCGGGATCGGTGTCCGTGCGCGTGGCGGCTCCGAGGCGCCCCGCTCGCGGGGCGCGGGCGGAGCGGGCGCTAGGGCAGGCTCTCGCGGCGCCGCCGAAACGGGACTTTCAAGGGCAAATTCCAGGGTGGCGAGCGGGCGCTCGTAGCTGCCGAGTGAAGCCGGTGGACCGTCCGCCGGGCGTCGCGCGGCGGACGGCGCCGGGATGGGAACTCGTGGGGGCGGGGGCAGCCGCGCGCTCGGTGCAACCGGCGTGGGTGGCGGCGGCGTGGGGCGGCCAGCACTCGAGGCGGGGATCAGGGTGCCGACGGGTCGCCAGCGTGGCATGCCCGCGCGCCAGACGAGTGCGCCTTCACCCAGCTTGCCCGAGCGACGGGCGATGATCAGTTGCTCGATCGTCATCTCGACCGTCTCGGCGCCGCCCAAATCCACGTACCAGAGTGGCTTGTCGCTCGGAGGTGGCGCGCTGCTGGGGCGAAAGGGTGCGGGTGCGAATGAAGGTGACGGCCGCGATGACCGCTCTTGACCGGACAGGCTGACTTGCGTCGCGCGCGCTTGGCCGCTCATGCCCGAGCCCGCGGCCAGCGAACCCAACAGGTGAGTCTGCTGTGCGACCGCCTCCGGCGCAGCGTGAGCGAACTCCCCCGTTGGCGCAGGCGCCGGGTCGGAGTGCAGATCGGGTAACGCGCGATCCATGCGCACTAACTGACCGCAGTCGCAACGCACAACGCGTTCCTTGCTGGCTTGCTCGGCGCTCAACACGTGGCGCTTGCCGCAGCCGCTGCAGTCTACTTCGTGCAGTTCAGACATTCTTCGGGGCCGACAGCATACCTCCGGGTGCCGAGCAGGCAACCCGTCACGCCGGAGCACTAGGGCGCCGGGGTCCGCGGAGGCGCCTGCCCAGACCTGCCCGACCTAGAAAACCAAGGCGCCGTGGACGCCGAGCACGTAGCTGTCGAATGCAGGATACGGGTCGCTCTTCAGCATTCCGTTATAACCCGCGTGCACGCCGAGATCGATGAACGGCAGCAGCGTCAGGTCGAGCGTCACGCCGGCGTCCCCGGTGGCGCCCGAGCGGCTGCTATCCACCCCGCTCAAATGGCCATAGCCCAAATGCGCGTAAAGACCCGGTTCCAGGATCTTGCCGAAGGCGAGCCGGCCGCCGACGATGCCTTGCGAGAAGCCGATTTTTTCGTCGCCGGAAAACTTGTGATACGCGCCGCCGACTTCCGGCGTGAACTGGAGCACGAGCAAATCCAACTTGTAGCCGAGGCGAACGTTGAAGCCGCTGCCGCTACCCACCGCGTGTTCGTTGATGCCGTTCGTGTAGTCGAGGTCGACGCCGACCGCGGTGCCACTGCTGGCGTGCGCATCACGTGCAGAAGCAAATACCAAGACCGAGGCAAAGAGAGCGGGGAGGGTGCGAAGGGCGAATGACAGGCGTCGAGACATACTTACTCCTAGGTGAAACTCCGTCTATGACTCTCAGCAAAGCACGAGCCAATGCGCTAGCAAGCGCTGGCTTTGCCGCGCGAGGGGCGGCGTGCTCGGATTGCGTGGCAGGTTGCGACTGGCGCCACTCGGCTTGAGGCAAAATGTCGCCGAACTCACGCGCTGCTCGGTATTCGATTTGCAGAACTCTCGGGCAACGGCTTAGCCTCGCGGTCGACATGGCGCTTCGTTACAGAATGTGGCGATTGGTTCGATTCTTTGGCTGGCTGATCGTAATTCTGGGTTTTTGGGCGCGCACTGCGCGCGCCGAGACATTGCAAGCGGCACTGGACAGCAAGCCCTTCACGCTCAGTGATGCGCGGGTGGCCTGCGTGGCGCCCGGGGGTGGCTGGCTGATTGAACCCGGCTCTGGCGCGCGCGCGCTGCGTGCTCCGGTGTCGAGCGACGCCGTCGGCAGCAAGGTGGAGCTCAAGGTCGCGGCGTCTGCGGCGGCATGCTCAACGAGCACCGCGCACGTGGACTTGGTCGCCACCGCGCATCCGCCCCTGATCGACGCGGCGAGTGTCGTGCTGCAGCCGGATCAGGGCAAGCTCGACGTGCGTGGGCACCGGTTGAGCGGTACGTCCGTCGCCTGGCGCAGCAACACCGCGTCCGGCGTGGACGTGTGCGAGTCACCGAAGGTCGACAACGGCACGGAGCATTGCTCGTTCGACGTCGGGCACGGCTTGCCTGCAGACCCAGCCGGCGGCGCGCTCTCATTGCTGCCCGCCGGTGGCAGTGCCGGCGCGGATGTGACCAACTACGACGCCGACGGCAAGCCCATGCCGCCGGAGAGCTTGCTATTGAAACCGGCGCGCGTCGTCTTGTCCGGCGTCGTGCCAGCGGATGCATCCATCGATCTCTCGACGGGACGCGGTGAGGTTGAGCTCACGCATGTGGACGCAGTGGCCTCCGTGGACTGTGGCGTGCAGCGCTGCGAGCTCACCCGCACCGGCCTGCTCGTGCGCTCGCTGTCCAGCAATGTCAGCTCCGTGGACGTCAAAATCAAGCTGATTCCTGGCGTATTCGTGAGCAAAGGGGCTCAGCTCGACCCGGCACCGATTGCGCATCTGGCCGTGGTGCACTGCCCGATGTCCGTGCCCTCGGGGCCCGTACTGCGTGACACCGACAACGCGCGCATGGTGCTGCGCATCGATGGCCGCTGCGCGAGCGAAGTGCCGTCACTTCGCTTCTTGATCGGTTCAGACCTGGCGGAGGTGGTGAGCACGTTGGTCGATTCGACGGGCACGGACGTACTGCTCCGCGTTGGCAACAGCTCAGCCACGGCGCTTACCGTCACTGCCGTACACAGCGACGACCCGGGTCTCGCGGTCGCCGTTGCGCGCGTCGAGACCATCGAGCCACCGCGCAGCAGCGCTTCGCTAGAAATCCCCGGCCACAAAAACCTGGGCTTCATCCCCAATAATCGTCCGGCGATCGTGCATCTTCCGCCGCTCGAGGCTCATGCGCACCTCGTGCCGCTGCCGGTGCTGGGCGTGTACTCGGTGCAGCAGCAAGGCGCGGCCTACCTGGTGACGGGTGACCCGGATGCTTCTGGCCTGGCGGCGCTGCGCTTCGGTTATCGCGTGTCGTCGCTGCCGGGTGCTCTCGCCGATACGGATTTGGGGGTGCTGACCAGTCCGCTGCAACGAAACATCCGTGAGGCGAATCTGCCCGCACCCATCGGCGGCTCCGCGCTTGGCCCGACTCCCATTGTGGAGTTCGTGTGCAGCACCGCTGACGACGCCGTGTACCGGGTGACGCCCGGCGTTACTGCACATTTACCCTTTGCAAGCCGCGACAATTGCCGCCTGATCTTTCACAGGGATCGCCTGCCGGCGAGTTATGGCACACAGAAGTTGAATCTGGAGATCGACGTGGTCGACTCCGACGGCAGCTCGCGCGGCGAGGGCCACGTGTCCGAGACGATCGTGATGCGGCCCGGTGGTGAGCCCATCTACGCTTGGATCAATGGCGTCAAGGCGCCGTTCGACCGCGTCCTCGTGCGCTTGTCACACGCCGCGGACGAAGCGCACTACGTGGGTGGCCTCGAGATTCAAAGTGGTGCCCCGGAGGTAAAATGGGTGGCGGTGTTGGGGACTGGCCACGCACGCCTGTACGCAACCACCGCGATCCCGACCGGTCTGTATCGGTTCGGGGATGCGGCGCACAGCGGCGTGTTGTCGTTGAACTTTGGCATCGTTT
>JBDTJC010000094.1:0-21738 GCA_039936055.1 Polyangiaceae bacterium
TTTTCTTGAAACCTTGCTCCGCGCGGTCGCTCGGTTACACTCGGCTCTCGCTCGGGGCGCGGTTCCCAGAACCGCTGAGATGCACCCGTAGAACCTGATCCGGTTCGCACCGGCGTAGGGAAGCGCGCCGAGACCGGAACGGCGTTCGTCCCATCGCCCAATGAGGAAAACGATGTCGACGAGAACCCTGCCGCTGCGTGGCGCTGCCAATCCTTCGAGCTTCCGTGACGGGACGAACCCGGGCTCCTTCGCCAACGCGCCGAACCTCGGTGGCGCGCTGACGTTCTCTTCACCCGACACGCCCGGCATGCCCCCGCCCAGTGACAAGACCGCGTGGGATTTCTTGCCGCCTGGGTGGCGCAAGGATGGAGACCGCGCGATCGCCCCCGCCGGTTTCACGCCCATCACGCAGCTCGAGCACGCGCGCGTCGGGAACATCACCCCGGAGATGAAGCGCGTGGCCGAGCGCGAGCCGCACCTCAGCGCCGAGCAAGTGCGTGCCGAAGTCGCTTCCGGCCGCATGATCATTCCGGCCAATACGCAGCACTTGCTGCACGCGCTCGAGCCAATGTGCATTGGCCGCGCCAGCAAGACCAAAATCAACGCGAATATGGGCGCTTCGCCGGTGTCCTCCAGTACGGATGAAGAGGTCGAGAAGCTGAAGTGGGCCGAGCGCTGGGGCGCGGACACGGTCATGGATCTCTCTACCGGCGGCAACATCGACGAGTGCCGGCAAGCCATCATCAAAAATTCGCGCGTGCCGATCGGCACTGTGCCGATCTACTCGATGATCATCGGGCGCAAGATCGAAGATCTCAGCGTGCCGGTGATCATGGCCAGCCTGCTCGAACAGGCCAAGCAGGGCGTGGATTACTTCACGATTCACGCGGGCGTGCTGCGCGAACATTTGCAATTCGTGCAACGCCGCTTGATCGGCATCGTGAGCCGCGGTGGCTCGCTGCTCGCCAAGTGGATGCTCGTGCACGGCCAGCAAAACCCGATGTACACCCACTTTGACGAGATTTGCGAGATCATGCGCCAGTATGACGTGTCGTTCTCGCTCGGTGATGGCTTACGCCCGGGCGGTTTGGCGGACGCGAGCGATGACGCGCAGCTGCGCGAGCTCGAAACCCTGGGGGAGCTCACCGAGCGCGCCTGGCGCAAGGGCGTGCAAGTGATGATCGAGGGCCCGGGTCACGTGCCGTTCGACCAAATCGAATACAACATGAAGCTTGAGCGCAGCCTGTGCCACGGCGCGCCGTTCTACGTTCTCGGCCCGCTCGTCACGGATGTGTTTCCCGGCTACGACCACATCACGTCTTGCATCGGCGCGACGGCCGCCGCCTATCACGGCGCGAGCATGCTCTGTTACGTGACCCCGAAAGAGCACGTGGGCCTACCCAAGAAGGACGACGTGAAGCAGGGCTGCATCGCGTACAAGATCGCAGCCCACGCCGCAGACGTCGCGCTCGGCATCCCCGGCTCGCGTGATTGGGATGATTCACTGACCAAGGCGCGTGCCGCGTTGAATTGGGAAAAGCACTTCGAACTCGCGTTCGATGGCGATACCGCGCGCGCCTTCCACGACGAAGATTTGGACGTGGACACCGATTTTTGCGCGATGTGCGGGCATGATTGGTGCTCGGTTCGCATCTCGAAGGAAATCGTCGAATTTGCGAGCGGCAAAGCCGACGGCTTCGAGCGCGACAAAGTCGTGCAATCCGCCGCGCTCACGCCCGAGCAGCGCGAGATCTTGGAAAAGCGCGGCGTGCTCAGCCCGGACGAAATTCACCGCCTCGCGTCGAAGACGCGCAAAGCGGTTGGCGCAGAGGGCAACAAAGGCTCCTGTCACTCGGACCTCGTTGAACAGAAAACGGCCCAGCAAATCCAGGAGGAACGCTTGGTGCAACTGCGAATCAAACCTGAGGTGACGGCGGCGGAGTGATCGCGTGGTGTTAGCGGAGGGGACACCCCAACACGTTTTTCACATCTCGGAGCGCAGCGCGTTTGCCGTTGCGCTCGAAACGGGCGTGTACGAAGCCGATAGCTTGCACAGTGAGGGCTTCGTGCATTGCTCCACGCGCGCACAGGTAATGCGCACGGCAGGGCGGTTCTTTGCAGGGCGCACGGGGCTCGTGCTCCTGTGTGTGGATGCCGATCGCCTGGGTGACTTGCTGCGCTACGATGTGGCCGATGGCGAGTCTTTCCCGCACTGTTACGGCGCGATCCCCCTGGACGCTATCCCGGCGGTGATTGATTTCCCTTGTCGCGCCGACGGCGGCTTTGACTTGCCGGATGAGCTCGCGCTGTTCGCCGAGTAAGCCCCCGGAGCGGGCTCAATTCGCCTCTTCGAGCACGTTGCCGTTGCTCGTGTAGTAAACATGGTCACAGGCCGCGTTCGGAATGGCGCCCACGCGGTCACCAAGGTCGACGACCGTATACAGCGGAGCGTCCGGGCGGTCACGGAAGCGAGCGGCCTGTTTGGAGGTCGCTTCGTCGTAGTAGAACAGGGTGCGTGAGTCGGCAGATAGACCGCTCGGCAGAGCGCGCTTTTCCGTCGTGCCGTCGAAAATGTCGTAGCTGACGTCCTCGGGCATGGCCCAAGCGCCACTCGACAGCAGGGATTCGTACACGCGCGCGGTGGCGCCGGGGGCTAAGCTGTACGCGGCAAATACCAGGGATTTCCCATCGGGCGCCAGCACCGGTGCGGCGCAGTGCTCCTGTGTCTGCACGGCGCGAGCATTCAGCCCGACGAAGGCGCTGGGGTCGGCGGTCATGCCGAAGTCCGCGGTCCGCGAAGCGCGCGTCAACGCGGCGAAGCCCAAGCCGTCGGTCTGCACGACCACGAGCGTCTTGCCGTCGGCACTGAGGCTCGCGCCGCCGACCTCGCTGTAGCCATCCGGAAGCGTGATCGCGGTGCCCGCGTCGAAGGCGGCTGTCGCCGTGGCGCGATGCGCGTGCAGCAATGCGCCGTCTCGCGCGAACACGATGTCGAGCTCGTCCGCGGTGATCGAGAGCAGCTTTTCGTCGGAGGTCGTCGACACGCCCATGACGGGCGCGGCGGCCGTCCAGTTGGCGGCCTCGCTGCACGTGCTCGGCTTCACCACGACGACCATGCCCTGCTGCAAGCCGCCTTCCCCGGCTTCCCCGCCTTCCCCGCCTTCCCCATTAGTTGCAGCTCCGCCGTCGCCGACTCCGCCGCCGGAGCCCGCGCGCGAGGGCCCTGTTGGAATGTGAGAGCGCGAACCGCTGGCACCGCCGCTCGAATCACCGTCACCTGAGTAGGGCGCGGCATTCGAATCCGGATTCGACGAACAACCGACGGCCAGGCACAGCAGCGCGGCCGGGATGAGCAGGAGCGAGGTGTTCATTCGGCCGGTACGCAACTGTAATTCTGACGCCAGTTGGTCAGGGTTGGGCTCTGGGTGAGTTCGTTGTTCGGGACCATGCGGATGGTCACCTTCAGGTACTGCTGGGATTTCAGGCCGATTGCCGTCAACTTGGCGCCGACGTCACCGCCTACCCACGTGCTGTTCGGGGCGCCGCTCGCGGTACCGATGGCGACGACACCCGCGTTGCTGATGATGATCGGGTAGTTCGGCAGCGTGGCAAAGTCAGTGCCTGTTGCCGACGTCTGCGCGTAGAACTCGATCTTCGAGTTGCTGTCGGGCGTGATGTCTTCCCAGTCGAAGAAGCGCCACACCGGCTTGGAACCGCTGTCGCAAACCGCACTGTACACTCGCTCGTAGTTCGCGGGAGCCGGGACCAAGATGGGCGGCGGCGGCGCGCACGAGCCGGTGAGGCACACCGACCCGATGCAACAATCAGTAGTGGTCGTGCACGCGCCGCCGCTAGCGACGCACATGCCGACCGGCGGAGCCGCGCCACAGTGGCGACTGGGCGGATCGGTGACCGGCGTATCGAGGCGGCACAGGGCCGTCTTCGGGGAAGTCAGGCCACCACAGCAATCTTCATCCACCTCACACGAGTTGGCGCTGGTCGCGCCGTTGCTCTTGCAGCCGTCGAGCACCCAGAAGCCGCGCTCGTTGATGTAGCCGCTGGACGCATCCAGCTGGTAGTTCTGATTCGGCAGCCAAAAGCCAGGGTGACTGCGATCCGTGGAGCCGCTGGGCGTGTCGTCGATGGCCGAGACCCAGAGCTGGCTTTGAAGTTGGGTGTAGTTGTACTCCTGGCTGTAGCTCGCCGTATTCGAATAGTCGTGCTGCACGCTGGCCACGTTGAACGTGTTGCCGTACGGGCGCGTGCTGGTGAACACCGCCCAGCGGTAACCGCCGGCGGCCTGAGGCGACATCGTCGGCTGATAGGATTTGTTGGCGTCCACCGCGCGCTCACCGCTGTTCAGCTTGCTCAGCAACACGGGCGCCGGCGTGGCCGCGGTCGTATCGACCGACCACAACCTGCCTGGGTCTTCGTAGTAGTTGGTCGGAGCCATGTACCCGTACTTGGTCCAGGTTTGAGTCGGGTTCGAGCAGCACGCGTCAGTGGGGATCGTCGATTGATAGATGACGCTATGCGAATCGCTCTCGAATGTCGGCCACTTCAGCGCGTCGCCCAGAGGCCAAGTGTTAACGATCAGCTTCCGGTTCGTGAACCGTTTATTGGTCTGGTCAAACGAGAAAACGCTGATCCCCTTGCGCCAGCCCGCGCCTGCTGCGGAGTCGCCATCGATGAACACCAACTTCGACGCATCCGGTGAGAACGCGGGCACCATCATCGCAGTACTGCCCAAGCCCCAGACGCCGCCCGTTTGTGAAGTGATGTCGACAGGCACTTGACCGGCGGCCTGGGGCGTTTGCCAGATGGCGTAGTTGCTGCCGTTTCCGTTGTCGCCGCCGTCGCGCATCAGGCCAGATAGATTCGTGTCACCAGTGGGCTTGAACGCGGTAGTTGGGATCGACGTCCAACCCACGCCCTGGCAGTTGACCTTCCACTGCAGCAGGACCTGCGAGCCGCCGCTGCCCTGGTACCAGTCGAACTTGAACGAGTGGTCGCCCGCGGCCAAGTAAGTAGCGCCGTAGAACGACGCGTAGGTCCAAGTGTTGGCGACGCGGATCTGGTCGAGCCACAAGCGACCGCCGTCATCCACGTTGTTCAACGTGTTGAATTCATAGATACCGCTGCATGGCGCGGTAAGCACACCCGTCCAGCGCGTCGACAAGTTGTTGCCACTGGACAACTGCGAGAACTGCGTGCGGCCGCCGTTGTAGTTTGCATAAATCGTGGCGTCGTAACGCCGGAACGAGTTCTGCAGAACAGGGTTCTGAGCGAGCGACGAATTGAACGTTTGGTCGGCGTAATACGCGGCGGTCAGGCCGTTCGCCGGCGTTGAGAACGTCGACGGCATGTAGATATTTGCCGTCGGGATGCGCTCGATCACCGTACTGTACTGCCAACGCAACTTGAGCAGCGAGTTGCCAGTCTTCTCGATATGGTCGATACGCAGCGGGTACAAAGTGCCCTGTGTCAGAGCTAGGTTGGCACTGCAGACGTTGTTCGAGGTCGTGTTCGGCTGCGTGATCACGGCTGAACCGTTGAACGTGACGGTTACGTCGTCATCCGAGTCGACGCACAGCTGGACGTTGCCGGTGTAGGGGGACTCGAGCTGCCCGAGCCAGGTGTCACTGAAGTTGTCGGACGGCAGCGTGGTCTCCGCAGCGGGATTGCCGCCACCCCAGTCCGAGTAGATGTCCGGCTCTATGCGCTCGAGGGCGATCGGCGCCGTGAACGTGTTGTTCGCGTAGTAGCTGACGTCCATGCCATGATTGCCGTCGTTCGGGTACAGCTGCGCTTCCGGCACGATCATCTTGGGCACGGTCGGGCTGCTCCAAGAGAGCTTGATCGACGACTCGTTCGCCGAATCGAGCTGGTCCAGTTGGATGGCCACCTTAGCGCCCGCGGTCATGGCGATGGTGCCCGTGTACGTCGTTTGGGCGGCCGCGGCGGGGCTCTGAGCCGCCAACTGATTGATGATCACGGTGCCGTTGATCGTGAGCCGGACGCCGTCCACGGTGTCGACGTAGAACGTGTACGTCTCGGTGGTGTAGGCCTGAATGGTGCCGGTACGAGTCACAGAGTAGTCCGTAGGCACCAGACCACCCGGGCTATTCGTGCCGAAGTCGAAGTTGACGATCGGGTCGATGCGCTTCCACAGCGGACTCGCGGCGGTGAACGTCTTATTCGGGTAGTACTTCGCCAAGAGGCCAGTGCCGTTGCCACCGGACTGAATGGTGCTCGGTACGTTCACCACCTTGTGGGTAGTGTCGATACCGACCACGGACTGCTTCGTGTTGCCGTAGAAATTGTTCGCGCTCATTGCTATCTTGCCGTCGGGCGTCAGCGGCGCCCAAGCAAAGCCACGCCAGTCGTCACTGCCGACCTTGTACGGATTGCGCGCAGGTGCCGGGATGAAGTCCGAGATCGGGGTAACCAGCCCGCTGGAGATGGTCGCCAACCCAGCGTTGGTCGCGCTCCAGGCCGAATCGGACGTCGCGAAGTAAGTGCCATTCGCCGAAACGGTGTGGCAAACCGGGCAGCCGTCCACGACCGCGAAGGCGCTCTTCGCGGGCGCCGCTGAGCCGGGGTCTGCAACCATCATGTTGATGCTGCCGCCGCGTTGGTACTGTGTGTAGTAGATGAGACCGCGCACGGGGGCCGAACTGAAATGGATAGTGCGGCTGAGCGCGGGCGCGGGCACCGTACCGATCACGCGCTGGATGCTGATAATGACATCCTGACCCTTGCCGGTGTTCTCGAAGTCCTTCCAGACAGCGGGCGGGAAAACGGCGCTCGGCGGCGTGCTCTCCGGAATGATCTCGTTCCAAGAGAACGTTGCTGTGCCCGTGGCAGGATAACGCAGCGAGACTTTGACTGCGCTCGCCGCAACGCCACCGTTGTCCCATTGCACCATCGGCGGCACCATGCCGATCGGGAACACCGTGTTGGCGTACGGGTACAGGATCGTCATTGGATCCGTACCCGCCGCAGCGGTGAGGAAATTCGTGACCGCGCCGGCGGGCGCGAGCGTCGAATCCGTCGAGTTGACCAAGACGTTGACTAAGCCGGTTGCCACGAATTGCCCAGCGTATGCGGTTACGTTTAGCGGCCCGGGGACTGCACTGATCATGTTGACCAAGCCGTTGTTCACCGTGGCCACGTCGTAGCGATCCAGCGTCCAGGCCGCGGTCGGCGTGCCCGCGTAGCACCCGGCTGGGACTAGGGAGACGTTAAACTGCGGGTTGCTGGGCGAGATGGTCAGGCGCGCATGCGAACCGTCCGGGCCGCCCAGGCTGCCAGCCGGGATCGCGGCTTTGGGAATGCTCGGCGAACTCCAGCGCAGCCGAGCCGACGCGCCGCCACTATTTTCGTAGTACTCGAAGCGAAACAGAACCGGCGTACCCGCAGTCACGTTGATCGGCGCGGCCGCGTACTCGGTCGGGCCTTGATCCTGCCAATGGTCGATGACCAAGTTGCCGTTAACCCAAAGACGCCCGCCGTCATCGGTCACCGTATAAAGCGTGAGCGCTTCGGTCTTCGTGGGGATGATCGAGCCGGTCCAGCGCACGGAAAAAGCATCGACACCGATGCCGACGGGGCCGGGCGCGCCCGAGCCCCAGTCGTAGTCGATGTTCGGTTCCGTGCGCGTCGCAGTGACAGTCCACGCGGCTGGGATCGACGTGACGGTTTTGTCGAAACGGTTGAAGTACTCGCCCTTCACGGAGGGCGTCGTGGTGCTGCTGATCGTGATGTTCGCGACCGCAGGCGTCATCACGATGCCGGTACAGACCGTCATGGGCAGCGGAACGTTCGATCTCAGGGACAAGCCACCATCCACCGAGAACACGCCGGCATCGACTGTCAGGTTGTTCGAATCATCCACGATGCGCTGGCAGTACGGATCACAAGGATTGTCCGTACACGCGGAGCTGGTGCCCAACCCTTGAGTTTTTTGGCCATTGCTCGGCGAAGACAGCGTGGCGACGCGATCACCGATGCACTCGCCCCACGTTCCACCAGTGCACGTGCGCTTGCCCATCGAGCACGTGACATAGTCACCCGAGCGGCGCTCGACTTGACCGCAATCGACGACGTCGTCGTTCGTGTCACACGAACAACCTTTGTTCGGCGTCGCGCACGGGTCGGTGTTCGGCGTCGGCCTGTTCGCAGCACCAGCCGCATCCGCATACGGCGCGCTCTCGTGGCCACCCGTTGAACAAGCACTGCTCAGGGTCAATAGGGCCAGGCCTAGGGCCAGTCGCAGTGGCTTCTCGAACATGGTTCTCCGAAGTTAGGTACGGACACTCTCGCGGGTATGTAATGAGAATGCAGGACCTGGCGAATTCCGCAACGGAGAGGTCCACTCAGAATGTGGACAAAACACCGCTCAAAATAGCGCGCTGACGGCGAGGTGTGGTCGCTCGACACACACACGTCCGCCTCGCCCACATTCGTTCAGTGCGTGCTGCGCTTCAGCGTCGAGCCCGTACACCGGTGATTTCCTGCAGTTCGACGTGGGGTCAAACGTGATGCGCGCGCCTTAGCGCCGCGCGCGCCAACGGGCGAATCAGCCGAGCACGTCAGCGATGGCGTAGCGACCCGGTTTCTTGCCGGCCAAAAAGAGGGCCGCGCGCAGCGCGCCATGAGCGAACAAATCCCGATTGGACGCGCGGTGCGTCAGCTCGATGCGCTCACCGTCACCCAAGAGGTACACCGTGTGGTCGCCAATCACGTCGCCACCACGGACGCCGAAGACGCCGATCTCGTCCTTCGTGCGCGCGCCCACTTCACCGTCGCGGCCGCGCAGCTCGTGCAGCTCCGGGCGCGCACTCTTAACGGCTTCCACGAGCCGCGCCGCAGTACCGCTCGGCGCGTCGATCTTCCGCCGATGGTGCAGCTCGACGATTTCCACGTCGTAGCCGAGACCCAGCCGGCGCACCGCAAGCTCCACGGCTTCAGCCAACACCTGCACGCCCAAGCTCATGTTCCCGGCTTGCAGCACGGGCACGACTTCTGACGCCTTGTCCAACGCACGCTTGGCAGCTGCGTCCAAGTTCGAAGTACCGATCACCATGCCGACACCTGCTCGCGTCGCCAATGCGGCGAGCGTTGCAACGGCCGATGCAGTGGAGAAATCAATCACCACGTCCGCACCGAGCAGCGAGGACGCGACGTCCGGACTCGTGACAACGCCGAGCGATCCCAAGCCCGCGAGCTCGCCCAAATCACGCCCCAACAGCGGATCCGCGGCTGACGTGGCGGCGCCTACGATTTCCACTTCCGGCACACCCTGCGCGAGGCGCGTGATGGCCAGGCCCATGCGCCCCGAAGCGCCGTGCAGCGCGAGCCTCACGACGCCTCGTACTCGGCCATGACCGCGCTCAGGCGGGCGCGACACTCGGGCGAAGCTTCCACGATTGGTAAACGCACGCTCGCGTTCATCAGGCCCTTGAGCGAGAGCGCGCCCTTGGCCGGCGCGGGGCTGGCTTCCGAGAACATGGCCTTGTTCACCGCAAACAATGCGACCTGCTTCTTGCCGGCCTCCACCATGCGACCCGCGAGCGCGTCCTTCACCATGTCGCTCACCTGTTTCGGAAACACGTTGCTGGTCACGCTGATCACGCCGGTAGCGCCGACGCTCATCATGGGCACGGTCAACGCATCATCCCCCGAAAGGATGGAAATCGGGCGTTTGCTGCGCAAAAGTAGCTCCTGGCAGTGCAGTACGTTGCCGGTCGCATCTTTGAAGCCAATCACGTTCGGGCACGCTTCCAGGATGCGCAGCGCGCTGTCGACGCTCAGCTCGACCACGCTGCGCCCGGGGATGTTGTACAAAACCAGCGGCGCAGGCGTCGCTTTGGCAATGGCACACACGTGCTGAACCAAGCCCTCTTGCGTCGGCTTGCTATAGTACGGCATCACCACCATCACGACATCAGCGCCGGCTTCGAGCGCAGCTTTCGCCGCCTCGATGCTCTTCTTGGTGTTGTTCGAACCCGTGCCGGCGAGCACGACGGCACGCCCCTTCGCCACGCGCTTGCAGCACGCAATCAGCTCGCGCTGCTCACCGTCCGTCAAGGTGGGCGCTTCCCCGGTGGTGCCACACGGGACGAGGCCCACGATGCCGCCGGCGATCTGCGCCTCGAGGTGCTTTTCGAACGCGACGAAGTCGACCTCGGAGCCATCCGGCGAAAACGGGGTCACGAGCGCGGTGTACGCTCCAGAAAGGCTGAACTCTGCCATAGCGCGCCTCTTTTCCCGCGTTCTGGGGCGCGGCGCAACCTCCGCCCGCCTCATTTTAGCCATGTTTGACCCCGCGACCACCCCGGGTACTATCCAAGGCGCACGGTCACGGCCTCGATTCACCCCGGTCGAAGGACCGCGATTTCACTCCCGTCCGAACGCCCCAAAGGCGCGGGACAGCCCTGCCTGGTGATCATGACCGGCGCGGAAATGGGGCGCCGCATCGACCTGACCCACGCCGAGGTCTCGATTGGCCGCAGTGACGAGTGCACCGTCAACGTGAACAGCGATCTGGTCAGCCGTCGCCACGCGGTCATCAATCGCGTGCTCGGGCACTACATCGTGGTCGATCTCAAGTCCACCAACGGCACATTCGTCAACGATACGCGCGTCGAACGCGCCGAGCTCAAGGACGGGGACCTGCTGCGCACCGGGAAGACGGTGCTCAAGTACCTCGAGAACAGCGTGGAGCTCGAGTACATGCAGCACATCCTCAACCTGGCCACGATCGACTCGCTGACGCAGCTGTTCAACAAGCGGCATTTCGACGAGGTCTTCGGCAAGGAGGTGGCGCGCGCTGCTCAAACCCAGGTCCCGCTCTCGCTGATCGTACTGGATATCGACCACTTCAAGAGGATCAACGACAACTACGGGCACCCTACCGGGGACGCCGTGTTGAAGCATGTGGCGAGCGTGGTCAAGAGTCAGATCCGCGCCAATGATTGCCTGTGTCGCGTTGGTGGCGAAGAGTTCGCGTTGGTCTTGCCGCAAACGCCGCTCATGCTCGCTGCGCAGGCCGCTGAGTTGATCCGCGCCGCGGTCGAGCACTCCGTGTGTGACGCCTCGGGCACACCCATTCCCGCAACGCTCAGCCTGGGTGTCGCCGAGTTCGCACCGGGTGAAGTGCCGGAGCAGCTCTACCAGCGCGCCGACGAACGCCTGTACGCGGCCAAACACAGCGGCCGCAATCGCGTCTGCTGAAGCCGATCAGCGCGTAAAAGATTCGATCAAAAGCCCTAGATCCGGGAAGCGCTGAGCGAGATCCGCGCGCGGCGGCAAGCTGAAATCCGTGAAATCGAAGCCTGGCGCGACAGTGCAGCCGAACAGCCCAAAGCCAGAGCCGATGATGCGCGCCGCTTGCAGTGTCCCGGCGGGCACGACCCACTGCGGCAGTTCGCCGTTCAGCAGGTCCGTCCCGAGCTCGAGCCGCTCGTGCTGCCCCGCGGCATCGATCGTGTGCAGCTCCAAGCTAGCGCCCAGATAGTGGTGCCAAACCTCATCGCTACGCACGACGTGAAAGGCCGAAAAGTCCCCTGCGCGCAGCAGGTAGTAGATGGCGGTCGAGGCCGCGCGTTGCGCTGTACCAAAGGACGCTTCAACGTGTGCCGGAGCGCGAAAGGTCTCGCGAAAGAAGCCGCCCTCAGGGTGGGGCGTGAGGCCCAGCGCGGCGATCACGTCCTCAGCGGAGGGCGCGTTCACGCGGACGCGCGGCTCTTCGCACCGCTCACGCTCGCGACGGAGCGCGTATAGCGCAGGCCAGGGCCACCGTTCGGGGTCAAGCATTTCGCGCTCAAAGCCGCGGCGAAGCGGCTGCGCATCGGCTCCGGCAATTGGCCCAGGCAAGTGCTGGCGAAATTCGGATCGGCCTGGCAACGGCCGAGCATGCGCGCCACGCGCGGCCCGTAACTCCCCGCACAGACCGCGCAAATGCCTCGCTCAAGCAAGGACACGACGCTGCAACAACGGCACGTTTCGGGAGCGGGCATGGCCGGAGCCTTAGCGGAGCACGCTTGACTTGGACAAATTTGCGACAAAATGCCGACGCGGCCCGGCTCCGCGATGGAAATTGTCTACCAGGGCGAGCCAAATCCGCTAACTTCGCCCGAATGGCGGACGACCATGATCACGACCACAGCAATGACCACGATCACGACCACGATCATGGGGATGAAGAAGAGTTCGCGGAGGAGCTGGACGAGTTCCTCGGTGAGTTCCAAGAGCTACTCGGGGCCGACCCCGAGGCCGCGATGGAACTCGTCGACGGTGTGGACGAAGCATTCGCTTCCCATCCACTGATCCGCATTGCCCACGCGCACGCCGTTTGGGTCACCAAAGGTGCCGCCACCGCGCGCGCGGAGCTGGAGGTCCTGGTTGCGGCAGAGCCGGATTTCTCGGACGCGCACTACGCCCTCGCGGACGTGTACGGCGAACTCAAAGAAGACGCGCTGCGCGTCACGCATTTCATGCGCGTGCTGGAGCTGGACGAAAAGGATGACGCCGAGGCTGGCTTCGACGCAAGCGGCTTCCAAGAGCTGATCGTGAAGAGCGCGGAAGCCGCGCTGGCGGGGCTGCCCGCCCCGTACCTGGAGCGCCTGAAGGACGTGCCGGTGCTGCTCGAGCAACGCCCCAGCAAGAGCCTCGTCAAGGACGGCTTCGATCCGCGCGCTTTGGCGCTCTTTGAAGGCCCAGACTCGAGCACGGAAGGTGAGGCGCCCAGGCCCACGCGCATCGTGCTCTACACCGCGAATCTGCCCGCAGAGTTTGAGGACGAAGAGGAGCTCGCGAGCGAAGTCGAGATCACCCTGCTCCATGAAATCGGCAATTATTACTCGCTGAGCGACGAAGAGCTGGACCGCCTCGGCTTGGAGTGAACGCGCTCGGGTGCAGCGCGAGTAGCGCCCTGTCTCAGCAATTCCCAGGGGAATTGCTGACCGCCGCGTAGACGGCGAGAGCGCTAGCGCAGCGTGCGCCGCGCCAGCTCTAAGAACGCGCCGGCTGCACGGGTCGGCGCGAAGGCACGCGGAGTGAGCGCGCCCACGCTGCGCGCCGCGCCGAAATGCTCCAACTTCAGCACGGCCAAGCTGCCGCCGTGCTGCTCGCGTTGCACCGAGAAGCGCGGCACAATCGCCACGCCAAAGCCGAGCTCCGCGAGACGCTTGAGCACCTCCACACTGCTCATTTCCATGGCCAGCGTCGGCTGCAGCTGTTCTGCGGCAAATGCCGCTTCGACCAGGGCTCGCGAGCTCGTGGTTCGGTCCAGCAGCAAGAGTGGATGGGGCGCCAGATCTCGCACCGAAACGCGCGCGCGCGTGGCCAGCGGATGGTTTGGTCCGCACACGGCCACGTCCTCCTGCGGAGCGAGCACGACACAGTCGAGACGCTCGCTCACGGTTTTACCGGACAAACCGAGTGACTCGGGCAGCGGCAAGCTCACGATGCCGAGGTCCACCTGCTGCTCGGACACACGCTGCGCGATGACAGGCGAGGGACGGTTGTCGATGCGTAGCTCGACCTTCGGGTAGCACTCACGGAACGCCGCAAACACTGGCGGCAAGAAGTAGCAGGCCAAAGTGTCGCTCGTGCCGACCACGAGCTCGCCGAAGGTGAGTTCACTGAGCCGCGCGAGTTCCACTTCGGCCTGCGCCATCTCGTCGAAGATGCGCGTCGCACGCACTAGCAGCGCACGCCCTGCGTCTGTCAGGCGCGGAGTGTGCCCGTCGCGTGAGAATAGCTTCTGACCCACTTCACGCTCCAACTGGAGCACGGCCTGGCTCACGGACGATTGCGTTTTCCCCAACTGGTTCGCGGCTTTAGAAAAGCCTCCCGAGCGCGCCACCGCAGCGAACGCCGCAAGCCGAGCAGAGTCGAGAACCATTACCATTGCTTATCAATTACATCATTTTCTATTGGATTGCATAATGCCCGCTCGGCGCCATGATCCGCCGATGATCGTCATCCCGGGAAAGGCCGCGCTGTCTGCGGGCCGACTCGATAAGCGCCTCGCCAAAATCCGCACCCTAAACCCGGGAGTGAGCGCGCTCAGCGCTCGCTTCGTGCATTTCGTGGATGTGGGGGACGGCCAGCTGGCGCCGCACGAGCTCAGCGTACTCGCGCGCCTGCTCGAGTACGGCCCGCACGACGCGAGCGCGGAGCTCAGCGGCACACCGTTTTGGATCGTACCCCGGCTCGGGACGATTTCACCGTGGGCCTCGAAAGCGACGGACATCGCCAAAATCTGCGGCTTGCCTCAGGTGCGCCGCATCGAGCGCGGAGTGAGTTACGCCGTGGTCGGCGCCATCCAGGACGAAGCCGCTCTACTCCGCGCCCTGCACGATCGCATGACCGAATCCGTGCTGCGCACGGAGGGCGAGGCCACGCGCTTGTTCGTGCGCGCGGAGCCCAGGCCGCTTCTCCGCATCGATGTGCTCGGGCAAGGTCGGAGCGCGATCGAAGAGGCCAATCGCACGCTCGGGTTGGCCTTGGCGGCCGACGAGATCGAATACCTGGAGCGCAGCTACCGCGCGCTCGCGCGCAATCCAACGGACATCGAGCTGATGATGTTCGCGCAAGCCAACAGCGAGCACTGCCGGCACAAGATCTTCAATGCGGATTTCATCATTGATGGTGAAAAACAGCCGCTCTCGCTGTTCAAGATGATCCGTCGCAGCACCGACGCCAGCCCCGAAGGCGTGCTCTCCGCGTATCACGACAACGCCGCCGTGATCGCCGGACACACCTCCAAGCGCTTCTACCCGACGCCGGGTAGCCGCGAGTACCGCGCGCACGAAGAGCCCGTGCACATCCTGATCAAGGTCGAAACGCACAATCACCCGACCGCGATCTCGCCACACCCCGGGGCTGCCACGGGCTCTGGCGGTGAGATTCGCGATGAAGGCGCGACGGGGCGCGGGTCCAAGCCCAAGGCCGGCCTGACCGGCTTCTCGGTTTCGAACTTGCGTTTGCCAGGGGCCGTGAAGCCCTGGGAAAGCGAGTACGGCAAGCCGGCGCGTGTGGCCTCAGCCCTCGACATCATGCTGGAGGGTCCCATCGGCGGCGCAGCGTTCAACAACGAGTTCGGACGACCGAACCTGACCGGCTACTTCCGCACCTTCGAAGCCGAGGCGGCGGGCCCGGCGGGGCGTGAGATGCGCGGCTACCACAAGCCTGTCATGGTCGCGGGCGGCTTCGGGCACATCCGCGAGCAAGACATCAAAAAGGGCCAGATTCAGGCGGGAGCGGCGATCGTCGTGCTGGGCGGGCCGGCGATGCTGATTGGGCTCGGGGGCGGCGCGGCCTCGTCCGTCAGCTCGGGCGCGTCCCATGAAGATTTGGACTTCGCGTCCGTCCAACGAGACAACGCCGAAATGCAGCGCCGCTGTCAGGAAGTGATCGATCGCGCCTGGCAGCTGGGCGACAAGAACCCCATCGTATCGATTCACGACGTCGGCGCTGGCGGGCTCTCCAATGCCTTGCCGGAGCTAGTGAACGACAGCGGGCGCGGCGCGCGCTTCGAGCTACGCAAGATCCCCAATGACGAGCCGAGCATGTCCCCGCTCGAGCTGTGGTGTAACGAATCGCAAGAGCGCTACGTGCTCGCCATCGATCCGTCGTCCCTCGCGGTCTTCGAAGCCTTGTGTGCCCGGGAGCGCTGCCCGTATGCCGTGCTCGGCCACGCCACGGACGACGGCGTGCTCACGGTCGACGACGCGCACTTCGGCAATCAGCCGATTGCCTTGCCCCTGCAGGTGCTGCTGGGCAAACCACCCAAGATGACGCGCGACGTCACACACGGCAGTTTTTCAGCTGAAACCGACGATCTTTCTGGGATCGAGATCGGTGAGGCGGCGCGGCGCGTGCTGCAATTGCCGACCGTTGCCGACAAGTCCTTCCTGATCACGATCGGTGATCGCAGCGTGACCGGTTTGGTCGCGCGCGATCAACTAGTCGGCCCCTGGCAGGTCCCCGTGGCGGATGTCGCCGTCACCGCCACCAGCTACGACAGCTACACCGGCGAAGCCATGGCCATGGGCGAGCGCACTCCGCTCGCTTTGATAAACGCTGCGGCGTCAGCGCGCATGGCCGTTGCTGAAGCGATCACGAACATTGCCGCCGCGCCCATCGCGCATCTCTCGGACATCAAGCTGTCCGCCAACTGGATGGCGCCCGCGGGTCACCCGGGTGAAGACGCACGCTTATATGACGCCGTGCGCGCGGTCGGCACTGAGCTGTGCCCGGCGCTCGGCATCGCCATCCCCGTCGGTAAGGATTCGATGTCCATGCGCACGGTCTGGGAAGACGCGGGCACCAAGAAGAGCGTGACTGCGCCGCTGTCCTTGATCGTGAGCGCGTTCGCGCAAGCCACGGATGTCCGCCGTGTGCTCACACCAGAGCTGCGCCGCGACCTGCCGGACAGCGAGCTCGTCTTGGTGGATTTGGGATTGGGTCGCACGCGGCTCGGCGGTTCCGCGTTACTTCAGGTCTTTTCACGCATTGGCGGGAGCGCGCCGGACTTGGATGATCCGGCCACGCTGTCCGGCTTCTTCGCCGCGGTTCAAGAGTTGTCCACGCAAGCCCGCGTGCTCGCTTATCATGATCGCTCGGACGGCGGTCTGTTCGCCACCTTGGTGGAAATGGCGTTCGCTGGCGGCACGGGCCTAGCCATCGATCTCGCAGCGCTCGGGAACGACGCCCGCGCGCTGTTGTTCAACGAAGAACTCGGCGCGGTCTTACAGGTGCGCAGTGCCGATGTCGCGACCGTGAAAGCCACGTTCGCAGCCCACGGCTTGCCCAACGTCGTGCACGCCATCGGCACGCTCGCGAACGACAACCGCGTGACGATTCGCGACGGCGCGCAGGTGCTGTTCGAAGAAAGCCGCGCCACGCTGCGCGGCTGGTGGTCGGAAACGACACACATCATGCAGCGCCTGCGCGATGACGCCGCATGCGCCGACCAAGAACAGGAGTCACGGCTCGACCTCGCCGACCCTGGCCTGTCCGTTTCGCTCAGCTTCGACCCGAACGAGGACATCACGCGCACGCACACGACCCGAGTCACCGGCGGAGCGCGTCCGCGCGTCGCCATCTTGCGCGAGCAAGGCGTGAACGGACAGGTGGAAATGGCCGCAGCCTTCGACCGCGCGGGCTTCGACACGGTCGATGTGCACATGACCGACATCCTGAGCGGAAAGCGTACCTTGGCTGAATTCCGCGGGCTCGCGGCGTGCGGCGGGTTCTCCTACGGTGACGTGCTGGGCGCCGGCGAAGGCTGGGCGAAGTCGATTCTATTCAACGCCCGCGCGCGTCAGGAATTCAGCACTTTCTTCGCGCGCCCGGACGCCTTCGCGCTCGGCGTGTGCAACGGTTGCCAGATGCTCTCAAATTTGCGCGAGTTAGTGCCGGGCGCCGAGCTCTGGCCGCGCTTCGTGCGCAATCGTTCCGAGCAGTTCGAAGCGCGCGTGTGCATGGTCGAGATCGCGGACAGCCCGTCCATCTTGCTGCGCGGCATGGCTGGCTCCAAGTTGCCCATCGCCGTCGCGCACGGTGAGGGCCGCGCGGAGTTCGCGCACGACGCCGCGCGCGCGGCGCTTCAAGACAGCGGCCTAGTGGGCGCACGCTACGTGGACCACAACGGGCGCGTGACGGATCACTACCCGGAAAATCCCAACGGCTCCCCGAACGGCATCACCGGCCTGTGCAACCGCGACGGCCGCGTCACGCTGCTTATGCCGCACCCGGAGCGTGTGTTCCGCAGTGTGCAGCACTCCTGGCGGCCGCAAGGCTGGGCGGAAGACGGCCCGTGGTTGCGCTTGTTCCGCAATGCGCGCGCCTGGGTCGCGGCAAGCTGAATGCGGCTCACTCGCGCCATCGCACTGGGTTTGCTCGCGCTCGCAGCCATGCTCGCGATTTTGCCCGGCGTTTCCGCGGCAGAGCGCAAGCGCGAGAAAACTCACGCGCGCAAAGCTTGCCCCGTTCAGAAGCCGCAGAAGTTCCTGATCCGCTCGAATTTCGTCAAACATGGCGCGCTGGATGAGGCCGCGCACGAACGCGCGGTTCGCTACCGCGCCGAGCAATACGGCAGCGTGCAAGGCCTAGGCCTCGAGCGCTACAACACGAAGAAGGCGTATAGCAACGCGGTAGTGGTGCACTTCATGGGCTTGCCCGTCCAAGTGCATAAGAGGATCGCGCCAGCCCTACGCTGTGTGGAGCACTACATTCGCCACACCTGCACCGCCCCCAACGAGCGCTACACGCCTCGCGCTGTGGGCGGCTTCCGTCAAAACAACACCTACCGCGGCGGCGAGATCTCCAACCACTTGTTCGGTATCGCCATCGATATCGATCCCGAGCGGAACCCGTGCTGCGGCTGCGTGCAACCCTGGCCAAACAACGCGCTGTGCAAAAGCCCGACCGCCACCGTGTTCGAGCGCTCGTCCCTCCCCCGCTGTTGGATCGACGGCTTCGAGCGCTACGGCTTCTACTGGCTCGGTCGCGATCCGGATCTGCGCGACACGATGCACTTCGAATTCCTGGGCGATCCGGAGTTGCTCGGGCCTTAGCGAAGGCTCAGCAGCCCCGCCACTCCGCCCCGCCTCCCCCCACGAATACATGCTGAGGCGGGAGCGCAGCCATGGTCATTTATACGGAAGCACTCGGAAACTGTTTACAATTCCAGCACTTAGCGCGAATCAGCGCCGCATGAAGCTGGCCGCGAAGTATCCGTCCGTGGCGAACTGCGTCGGGCCGATGCGAAACGACGTGGCGTCCGCGGGCACAACCGCGAAGACGCCGCGCTGATCGAGGCTATCGAACGGCGCGGGCTCGAGTACGTCCGAGACGCGCCGAACCAGCGCTTCACACTCTTCTTCGAGCACGCTGCACACCGCAAACACGACGCGCCCGCCTGACTTTGCGCGGGTGGCTGCGGCGCGCAGGATCGTTTCAGCAAGGGCGGACAAGCGCGCGGGATCAGCCGGTTGCAAACGCGCCGCGATTTCGGGTCGGCGGCGCAGCGTGCCCGTACCTGTACACGGCGCGTCCACCAACACGCGGTCGAAGTCCGCCGGCACGTCAGCCACGCCCACGGTCCAATCCACGGAGCGCACTTCCACTGCTGGCAGGCGCAGGCGCTCGAACTCAGCCTGCAGCGCCTCGAGCTTTCTCGGATACACGTCCGTTGCCCACACCGAGCCGCTAGGGCCTACTTGCTCAGCGAACAGTGAAGTCTTTTGGCCGCGCCCGGCGCACGCGTCCAACACGCGCTCACCAGCACGCGCTCCGAGCGCCAGCGCGATCGCCTGCGCGCCCTCCTCCTGCATCACGAACGCGCCCTCAGCGAAGCCCTCGCGCTTCCGCGGATCCCCCTCGCCCTGAATCAAGCGCGAGCGCGGCGAAGCCTTGCCGGCACTCGCCCGGGCGAGCCACTCCGGCACGGGTCGCCCGGCAAGCAGCCGTAACCCCACAATCTTCTCGGTCTGCGGCACGATCAGCGCCTGCGCCTCAGCGGCTCCCACCGCGCGCGTGAGCGCCTCCGTGAGCCACCCAGGCACGTTCTCCAGCGCCGCGTCTTTGGTGATGAGCTTTTCGCCAGTGGCGAGCTTGCGCAGCACGGCGTTGGCAAAGCCAGCCACCTTCGGCCCACGCGCAGCGCGCACCGCGCTGACCGCAGCGTTTACCGCGGCAAACGCCGGCACGCGATCGAGCGCCAGGAGCTGATACGCGGCGACCAAGAGTTCGGCCTTCACGATCAAGTCTTTCAAGCCGCGCGGTGCGAGCGGCGCGAGGCGCGCTTCGAGTGCCGTGCGCAGGCGCAGCGTGCCGTACAAGAGTTCGGTAGCTAAAGCGCGGTCGCGATCTTGAAGGCGCGTGGCGCGGTCCAGCTCCGCGGACAGTGCCGCCGCCGCGAACGCGCCGTCACGCAGGACCCGCACGACGGCCAGCGCAGCGACACCGCGCGCGCTCACTCCTGCACCCTCGTCAGCACGCGCGTTTTCGATCTCGTCGGTCTCGGACAAACTCAGCCTCTCGGTGACTTGGCGGCCTCGGCGTTGGCATCCCAACGCTTTTGCAAATCATTCTTGAATGCGAGCAATGTCAGCCCGACCAAAATCGCCATGCCTACTACGTGCGCGAGTTCGCGCATGCGTAGCGGTAGCGGGCGGCGCAGCACGCTCTCAATCGCAAAGAAGAGCAGGTGACCGCCATCCAAGACCGGTATGGGCAGCAGGTTGAAAAGGCCCAGATTAATGCTGATCAGCGCCATCACCCAGATGAAGTGATCAGCGCCTTTACGGCCTTCTTCGCCCGCTACTTCGTAAATGGTGATCGGGCCGGACAGCGCTTTGAGGCTGATGCGCCCTTCGATCAAACGCACCAGACTGACCATCACGAAGTGCGTCACGTCCGCGGTTTGGCCGAGCGCTTTCTCGAACGCATAGCGCAACGGCGCAGAGTGTTCGACGCGTTCTTCGGGTGCGAGCGGGATCCAATGCTGCACCTGCAGCACGTAACGAGAGAACGATTGACCGCGGTCGTCCGTGAAGTCCTCACGGCGCACGGTGAAACTGCCAGAGCGCACCACGCCGTCACGCGCCGACTGGTAGTCGATGTGATGCGGCATGGCGGGCTGCGCGCCCAAGCGCTCGCGGAAGGTGGACCACGCGCTGACGGGCTCGTCGTCCAACCTGAGGATCTTATCGCCGGGGCGGAGGCCCGTCTTGTACCAGTAGCCGTCATCCGGAACGACGGCCGCGTACAAGTCAGCGAGCTCCATGCCCGTGCGCTCGAACAGATTCGCGCCGCTTGCATCGGGCGTGAGAGCGGCGACGCCGGCTTCGAACACGGCTACGTCCGCCAGACCACCCAGCGCGTTCGGCACGCTTACCGGACGCAGGTAGGTAATGGGCAGCGTTTCGCCACCGTTGTCGCGCAGCGCTTGCTCCAAATCATTGAAGCGGCGCACCTGCTGGCCACCAACGGCAGTCACGATATCGAACGTGCGCAAACCAGCGCGATATGCCGGTGAGTCCGGGTTCGGCACACCGATCACCGCGGTCGGCGCGCTGGGCTGAATGCCGACGCTGCCGTGTCGTTCGGTAATGTCCAGCTCGCGCTTCTCGATGACTTCCTCGGTCGTCACTTCGACGTCCACATAGCGGTTGTCGCGAAACACTTTGAAGTGCAGGAGCTTGCCCGGGCTCTTGGTGACGATACGCTTGACCTCATCGAAGGTCGCAACCTCTTCGCCATCCACACTCATGATGCGATCACCGGGCAGCAGCTTGCCCTCCGCAGGGTGGCCGGGCAGCACCATGCCGACCGTAGGCGGTAGGTACGGGCCGTCACCCACAAACACGGCGAAGTACAGCAGCACCGGGAAGATCAGATTCATCGCCGGGCCGGCGAGCACGATGACGATGCGCTTGTACATCGGCAACGACTCGAACGTGCGCCTGCGGTCCTCGGGCAGCACCACGTCGCTCTTGGCGGCCTCGAGCATGCGCACGTAGCCGCCCAACGGAATCAGCGAGATGCAATATTCCGTTTCGCGACCGCGCAACCTCAACACCTTCGGCCCAAAACCCAGGCTAAAAGTGAGCACCTTCACGCCAAACGCCTTGGCGAACATAAAGTGCCCCAGCTCGTGAACGAAAATCAGCGAGCTGATGAGGATGATGGGGTAAAAAAGATCCATCCTCGAAGTCC
>JBDTJC010000095.1:0-7215 GCA_039936055.1 Polyangiaceae bacterium
TCACGGCGATCTCAAGCCGGGCCGCGAACTCATCGAAGTTCCCTTTGGGGATCGCGTGGTCTCGTTGTGCCGCGCGCACGCGGGAATCGCCCAGAATTCACAGGTGAGCTCGTTCGAGGAGTTGCGCGAGCTGTACGCTGAAAGCGAGGGTCAGCGCTCGTATTTGGCGCGCCGCGCGCTCAGTGAGCGCGCAGCCGAAGGTGCGCCGCGCAGCGTCGGGCGCCGCCTCACGGACGCTTAATCCGCTCGCTCGCAGATTGCGCTCGGTGTTCCGAGCGCGAGTCAGAAGCCGACGCGCTGACTTAGAACGCGCCTTCGGCTCCGATGCTGGGCACGGTGATCGGGCCGATACTCTGGTAGGTGCACAAGGAGCCCGCGCAATCCCCGCTCAGGGTCTCCTTGTTCAGTGTGGTGTTCAACACCTCGAACACCACACCCCACCAGGCGCTAGGCGCCTTGATGTACCAGCGTTTCTGCAGCTTCACGTCCAAGCGCCAGAAGGGCGGCGTGCGCGGCGGAGTTTGCGCTTCGCGCTGTGTGGCGACTTGCACGGGGATGCCACTGTAAAACAGCCAGCGTCCGCCGAGCCGCCAATTGTGACCGATGTCCCCGGAGAGCCCGAGGTTCACGACGTGCGTGCGATCGCTCGTGGCTGGGCCTTCCAGATCCCCTGTGCTGCGCACCGAGCGCGATAGCGTGTACGAGAGAAAGCCGCCCACGTTGCGCGCCAGGCTGCGTCGAATCGAGAGCTCTGCGCCGTAGGCATGCCCCGTGGCGCGAATATCCGAGACGCTTTGGCCCGTCGTGTTTTGGAGCTGAATCAGGCTGATCAGATCGGTCATGTTGAAGAACGCGTTTTGAAACACCGCCACTGAGGACTCGAACCCTGCTGGCAAGGCGTACGAGACGCCCGCGCTGTACTGCAGCGCGCTCTGCAAGCCACCGGCCAGCGAAGGCTTGAAGCCCGGGACCGGCACCACGAAGCTCGGCGCTTGATGCACGAGCGCGAGCCCATGGCTGACGCTCAGCTTCTGGGTCAGCGCGTAGCGCGCGCTGATTCGCGGATCGACCGAGAGCGCGACGCGGCCACCAGACACGAACAGATCCGCGCGCAGCCCCGGCGTTACCTGGAGCTTCGGGGTGACGACGAAGACGGTGTCTACCCAAAGACCGGTCGTCAAGTCGACGCGCGCGCGATCCAGGCCCAAGTCTGAATTGTTGTTCGTGTTTTCGTCCAAGCCGCTCGGGCTGCCGTTGAACGCGGGGCCCGAGTTGGAGGACGTGCTCTGATTGTTGACCTGTTGCGCGAGTGATTCGAGCAGCACGTCCCCACCCGCGCGTAGCGTGAGCTCCGGCGTCAGGGCTTGCCGGTATTCGGAGCGCGCGCCGATCATGCGGTTGGTCGCGCTCACGTTGCCATTGTCGGCACCGGTGCGGTCTAGCCCGAAAAGCAGGGCATTCCGCCAGTTTCCGTGTTGGATTTTATGATCCCAGCGCAGATCCAAACGATGAAAGTCGATATCGACCAGGGTGTTTTCGCGGCGGCGCTCGGTCAATGTTGGCGGCTGACCCAAGGGCCCCGATCCAGAGTTCGACACGTAGTCGGTCTCGACTTGCGACAAGAAATCACCCGCGCCGAACGACAGGATCTCGACGCTGTTGTTCGAGTCGAGTTGGTAGCGCGCCCGCCCTTGGTAATCCCAGTAGCGGAGTGACACGTCCGGGACCAACAGCGAGAGCACCGCTGCGGTGTATGAAAAGCGACCGCCGACCATCGCCGACCCGCGGCCGTTCGCGAACGGTGCTTCGATTGTCGCGCCGCTATCGACCAAACGAATCGACGCTTCGCCCCGAAAGCGATACGTCGGCGCCGCCATTTCCCCCGCGACAATCGCGCCCGCGAAACGCCCGTAGCGCGCCGGGTACGCGCCGGGATAGAGATCTACGTGATCGACGAATGCGGGCTGAAGCACGCCCGGGCCGGCCGCAAAATGATACAAATAGGGCACCGGGATGCCGTCGAAAAAGTAGCCGACGTTGCCGGGCGGCGCGCCGCGCACGTAGAAATACGGCAAGCCGCTGACAATCGGCACCACACCAGGCAGCGCCTCGATAGCGCGGTACGGGTCGCCGAATGCGCCCGGCATGTCACGCACGTCCGCGTGTCCCAACGTGTACCGAATCGGTTCGCGTTGCCCGACCACCAGGATTTCCAATATCCTGGGTGCGGCCGGCGCGGCGCTTGGCGTCTTTTCTACGGCCGCCGTGGGCTCGCCGGGCGCGGGCTCTTGCGCCGGCGGGACGAAATGCACCGCGAAGCGGATCTTCGAAGCGATTGCAGCTTCAGCGCGGCGCGCGGGCTCGAATAGCCACGTCTTGCTCGCGTCCAGCGCGCCGCTCGCAAACGGTTCCTCCCCGCTGACCACGCTCGCCGCCGTCACTGCGCCGCGAAGCGAAATCGTCAACTCAAGCACGACCTCGTGTGCGCCCTGACCCCGAGCGGGATAAGCGATCGGCGTCGAAACCGCACGCGGCAAGGTCACTGATTCGACTCGCTTCGGGGCGGGCGGAAGACGAGGGACTGGCGCGGGCGCGGCGTTTGGCGGCGGGGCCTCAGCCAGGGACACGGTTTGAGCGAAGGCACGCTGCGCCCCGGTGAACACCCACACGCAAGACAGGGCTTCGAACGAGACGCGCAGCGTTCGACCGCGATTCACGTGCCTGAGGCCCTCATCCCGCCAGCGTTATAGGCACTCCACGGCCCCAGAGGGCAGCCTTGATTGGTGAAGGGGCCGGGATGTGGAGCGGCAGCGGCTGATCGGTAGGGGGAGCGGGAGCGATCGGGGGATCGGAGGCGAGGCGATACAAATTCGCAGCGGCAAGTGGGTTGGGGGGGCCACCAGGAAAAGGGCGCGCGGGCCGAGCGGGTCGGTGGTGGGCCGCCGAGCGACACCCATGTCGTGGCTGCGGCCACGCCTGCCCGGCACAGTCGACGGGTTCACCCCTTCGGGTGTCACTAAGCGCGTCGGTTTGCGTAGCAGGGTTGAAGGGAGCGGCACGGCGAGCGGGTTCGACTGAGTGACGGATCGTGGCCTGCGCTGGGGTTTGACTCATGCGAGACGCGCACGCTCCCCAACCCCCACCCCTTCCCGGGGCTGCGCTCGCGCGCTCCCTCTTCTATGGATCAAGAGTGCCCCACACGGCAGCCTACTAGAGGGCGAGCGCGCATGCATGCTATTGCATGCGCGGCTTGGAGCCGCAGCAGCGGCGCCTCAAATGCGATGACCGGTGAACATCAGTAGCAACAAGATGACGATCAGGATGCCTGCAGGCGACCAGCCGGCATAACCGTAACGTGAGTGCCCCACGCCGCCGCCGATCAGAGCGATAACCAGGATGATGAAGAGGATCGTAAACATTTGCGTTGCTCCGTTGCTGGGGCGCCTCAGCGCCGCATTCGAGAGCAACCAATGCAATATGGCGGCCAACTCACTTTCTGGGATTTCCTGGGACAATTTGCGGTCTTTTCGCGGTCCCCCAGGTGTCGCAATCAGTCACAGGCGCGGCGTTGCTCCTCGCTCGTGAGGCGGAGGAGAAGATGACCAAAGTCGTCAACCTGAACAAATTCAGGAAAGAGAAGGCGAAAGAAGCGCGCGTGAAACAGGCGGACACCAATCGCCGTTTGCACGGACGCACCAAAGCCGAGCGCGCGCATGACGCTTTACAGAAAAAGAAGCTCGAGAGCGCCGCGGATCACGCGCTGCTTCGAACGCCAGCGGACGCGAACAGCGACATCCCGCCGGAGAGTTCGTAGGCGCGCGGCACACTCGACAGCGGCGAGCAGCGCGGCACGCGGGAACGCTGATGGCGTGCGTGGGCGCCGCGCACACACTGCGGCCCGTGCGCTTGGGTTAGTTGAATTCGGGCAGCAACGTGACGCTGCGGATTGAGCCGGCCAGCAAGCGCCCTGATCAGCGCTTGCTGGCGCCCATGAAACGCGCGAATTCGGCTTCGAAGTCCGGGTGCCAGCGCGACAGCGCCGGGCGATTGAGGATGATGTCGTCCGCAGCCCAGCGCATGCGCTTCTCGTCCATCGTGCGGTCGACTGCGTTGTCTGGGCATAGCACGTAGAAATCACCGGCGTTCACGCCCTCCAGCAGGAACTCGACCACTTGCTCGGGCGTCCACGCGGAGGCCGGCTTTTCTGTGCAGCCGGTCATGCCCGTGAACGTGAAGCCCGGGATCAGCAGGTGTGCCGAGATGCGCGTGCCGGTCGCCTCACGCAGCGCGTGCGACAGGGACTCCGTGTAGTTCTTCAGCGCGGCCTTCGACAGGTTGTACGCGGCGTTACCGGGCGGGCTGGTGATGCCCTGCTTCGAACCGGTATTGATGACCATGCCCGGTTGCTGCGAAGCAATCATGCCGGGCACGAACGCTTGCACGCCATTGACCACGCCCCACAGATTCACTTCGCACAGGGCCTTCCAACCGGCCACGTTTTCCCAAGGCAAGCCCGGGTTACTACCCAACCCAGCGTTGTTCATGAGCAACGACACCGGACCAAAACTGCGCGGGACTTCCTCCGCCAGGCGCTGCAGCTGCTCCAAGCTCGAGACATCCGTGGCCGCGGCCAACACGTCATTGGACGACAGGCTGGCGACCGCGTCCGCCGCGCGATCCAGGGCATCCCCGCCGAGATCTGCCAAGACGAGCTTCATGCCCAACGTCGCAAAACGCTTCGCGGCGGCAAGGCCGATGCCGCTCGCAGCGCCAGTGACCACAGCCACGCTGCCGGGAGAGAAAACGGAGTTCATCCCAGCATCGTAGCGATAGCAGCGCGACGCTGGGAAGGCCTTTCGTTCGACTTCGACCGGCGTGACCCTTCTCCTCAGCATGCCTTTTTTCATCGCGCGGCGCCTCGCGCCAGCGCAGTATTGGCGGCGATGACACAGCTCTTGGTCGAATCAGCCGACGGCACTCCGATCAGCAGCGAAGGCTACGGGGACGGACGCGCACTCGTGGTCCTGTCCGGCGCGTTGTTCGGCGCCGAGCGCTGGCTGGCTGTCGTGAAGGTGCTCGCTGAACAGCGCACGCTGTACGTCGTCGACCGGCGTGGCCGCGGCAAAAGCGGGGACCACGCGCCCTACGCCCCTGAGCGCGAGGTGGAAGACGTGCTCGCTGTGTTGCAGGCCATTCCGGGGCCGATCGACCTGCTGGGGCATTCGTCGGGCGCGATCTTGGCGCTGCAAGTCGCAGCGCGAGCGCCCTCGAAGCTCGAGCGACTGGTCGTGTACGAGCCGCCCGTGTTCTTCGCCGAGCCGGACTTGATCGCGCAGGATTTGCCGGAACGCCTGGAAGCGCTCGTGGCTAGCGGCCAGCGTGACCTCGCAGTCGAAACTTTCCTACGTGAGGGCCCGCGCAACTCGGAGGACAGCCTGCGTGCGCTGAAGGCCGGTCCCGTTTGGGCTGGTATGGTGAGTTCGCTCGGGCACACCGTGCCTTATGACTCGCACGTGCAACGCTCATTCACGGGTGCCCCGGCTGAGCTCGCGCGAGTGCAGATCCCCACGCTGATGTTGGTGGGCGGGGCCAGTCCAGAGCGCATGCGAACCGGTGCACAAACCATCGCGGCGGGCCTGCCGAACGCGGAGCTCACTTGGCTGCCCGACCAACAACACATGGCCATGCTGCAGGCTCCGGCGCTATTTGCCGCCGCAATACAAGCTTTTCTCGCAAAAAAATGAGCATGCACGGCTCGAAAAGTGCCTCCCTTGCAGCGGCTCACGAGTGGCGGAGGCGCGTGGTCCCCGAGTACAACTCAGCGGCCATCACGCATTCGCTGCTCGGTTGGCTACTGCGTTTGGGCGCTTCACCGACGCTGCTGCATGAAGGCGTGCGCATCATCGAAGACGAGCTAGTGCACGCCGAGATGGCGTTCGCCGTCGTGCGTGAAGCGGGCGACGCGGGTGCTGACGTAACGCTCGGCGGCGTGTCCGGCCTCGAACTCGAGATCGCGATCTCGGACACCGGGGTCGGCATCACGCGTGACTTCTTGCCCCACGTGTTCCAGCGCTTTTCGCAAGAAGATGGTTCGATTCGGCGCAGTCATGGCGGGCTCGGGCTGGGCTTCGCCATCACCAAACACCTGGTCGAGCTGCACGGCGGTGAGATTCGCGCGGAGAGCGCCGGCGAAGGGCAAGGCTCGCGCTTCGTCGTCACGCTCCCGCTGGCGGCTGACACCGAGACGGGCGCCAGCGACGCGCCGCACACCTTGCCCATCCGCGATGAACAAGAGTTGAAGGGCCTGAGGCTCTTGTTGGTCGAAGACGACGCCGACTCGCGAGAAGTGGTCGCCGCGATTTTGGAAGACAGTGGCGTGCTCGTTACGACGGCGAACAGCGCCGAGCACGCGCTCAGCATTTTGGAGCGCGTCCCCGTGCCGGTAGACGTCATCGTGTCCGATGTCGGGCTTCCCGGGTTGGACGGTTACGCCTTCCTCGGTGTCGTCCGCAAGAACCCTGCGCTCGTGCGGATCCCCGCGGCCGCCCTGACCGCCTACGCTTATCCGGAAGATCGCCAGCGTGCGCTGAATGCAGGATTTCAGATGCACCTGCGCAAGCCTTTCGCTCAGGCAGAGCTACTGGCAACGGTTTCGGATCTGGCAAAAATTGCGGACGCTTTGAAGACCTGAGCTCGCTCTACGTCGCGCCCGATCCCGAGCTACACGCCACCCTTGGACTGGCGCTTCATCGGCCGGTCTTCGTGCAACCTTCGGCCATGAGCAGACAGCAGGTCACTACGGGTTAGAATTCCAATCACTTTGTGTGGCTCGGCTTGTGTCACGACCGGTAGCCGGCCAATTCCTTCGACAACCATCAGATCGGCCGCCTCCCGCAGCGAACTATCCGCGAACGCTACCGCAGGCGCGCCATCGAGCAACTCACCCACACGGGTGCTGTCAGCGTGCCTCCGGTCGCTCACTTGGCGTCGCGTCGCCACGCCGAGCAAGCGCCCGCCTGCGTCAAGCACCGGAAAGCCGTGATGCTGCGTACCAACGACGGCCGTTTCTAACCAGGCACGCACCGCAGCGAGCGTGTCGAGCGCGTTCAACGTGATGACATCCCGACTTGCGACGTCCTTCACCCACAATTGGTCCAGGTAGTCTGCCGCGTATTCGCTGGGCACGCGCACGCCGCGGCGCGCAATCTTCTCGGT
>JBDTJC010000096.1:0-3497 GCA_039936055.1 Polyangiaceae bacterium
GCATCAAGAACGCCGCCACGGCGTTGCGAGGAAAAGTATGAGCGGCGGCGCGGTTGCTGAACGTTACGCGCGCGCGATCTTCGAGCTCGGCGTCGAAGCCGGGCAGGTCGTGCAGCTGTCCGAGCAGATCCGTAACTTCGCGGATATCTACGCCAGCAGCCGCGAGCTGCAGGCGGTGCTCGACAACCCGATGGTTGAGGCAACCGCACGCGGCGCCATGCTGGCGGACGTCGCTGCCAAGGCAGGGCTCTCGGGCGTCGGCCTCAACGCCGTCAAGTTGCTCGCCCAGCGCAAACGCCTCGGTTCGATGCCGGACATCGCGGCTCGCCTGGCCACTCTGGCCGATGAGAAAGCAGGCGTCCTGCGCGCCACGGTTACCTCGGCGGGTACGCTGCCGGAGTCCTTTTACGAGCGCCTCACGAAGGAACTCGAGGGCGCTACGCAGCGCAAGGTCGCGATCGACCGCCAACAAGATCCCTCGCTGATCGCCGGTGTCGTCACCCGCATCGGCGACAACACGATTGACGGTTCCGTGAAGGGGCGCCTCGCCGAAATCGAGCGCTCCTTGTCCAACCTCTGATTTTTCCGGGAAAGCCCGGGTCGTAACCACCGAAAGCTCGCGAGAAAATACGCCATGCAGCTCAGCGCCGACGAGATCTCATCCATCATCAAGAAGCAGATCCAGAACTTCGATCGTTCCGGCTCTCTTCGGGGGTTTCACCCCCGCGCCCGCTGAAGTGAATTCAGCGGGGCCCCACCCCCGAGTTTTGGGGCCCCGCCCCCAAAACGCATTTCGATTTTAAGCCTTAGTTCAGCCCCCGAGAAATACGCCATGCAGCTCAGCGCCGACGAGATCTCATCCATCATCAAGAAGCAGATCCAGAACTTCGACCGTTCCGCCCTCGTTAGTGAGACGGGTACGGTGCTGACGAGCGGTGACGGTATCGCGCGCGTGTACGGCCTCGAAGGCGCTCTCGCCGGCGAGCTCGTCGAGTTCGACGGCGGTGTCATCGGCTTGGTGTTGAATCTCGAATCGGACAACGTGGGTATCGCCGTGCTCGGTGACGCCACCGGGGTGAAAGAGGGCGACATCGTCAAGCGCACAGGCCGCATCGCCGACGTCGCCGTCGGTGAGGCGTTACTCGGCCGCATCGTGAATGCGCTCGGCCAGCCCGTAGACGGCAAAGGCCCGATCGAATCCAAGACGCGCCGCCGCATCGAGGTCAAGGCGCCCGGCATCATGCAGCGCCAACCGGTGAAGGAGCCGCTGCAGACCGGCATCAAGGCGATCGACGCCATGATCCCGATTGGCCGTGGTCAGCGCGAGCTCATCATCGGTGACCGTCAGACTGGTAAGACCGCGATCGCCATCGACGCGATCATCAATCAAAAGGGCAAAGGCGTCTTCTGCGTGTACGTCGCGATCGGCCAGAAGGCCTCGACCGTGGCTCAGGTGGTCGACAAGCTGACCCAACACGGCGCGATGGAATACACGACCGTCGTGATGTCCGGCGCGTCAGAGACTGCGCCGCTGCAGTACTTGGCGCCGTACACCGGCGTCACCATCGCGGAGTTCTTCCGCGATACTGGCCGCCACGCGCTCGTCGTGTACGACGACTTGTCGAAGCAGGCCGTCGCCTATCGCCAGATGTCGCTCTTGCTGCGCCGCCCGCCGGGTCGCGAAGCTTATCCGGGTGACGTGTTCTACGTGCATTCCCGGTTGCTGGAGCGCGCGTGCAAGCTAGCTGAGCGCTACTTCGTCGTGAAGAAGGGCCAGACCGTGCCGCCGGGTGATGCCGCCTTCAAAGGCGTGGACGGCCAAGCGTACCTGGGCGAGGAAGCCAAGCACGAGGCCACCAAGGCGCTCGAAGCCCGCCCCGACAAGGCCGAGCTCGAGGTGCAGCGCGACCCGTGGTCGGGTGGCTCGCTGACGGCCCTGCCGATCATCGAGACGCAGGCTGGCGACGTCTCCGCATACATCCCGACGAACGTGATCTCGATCACCGACGGCCAGATGTTTCTCGAGTCGGACTTGTTCTACTCCGGTGTTCGCCCCGCGATTAACGTCGGTATCTCCGTCAGCCGCGTCGGCGGCAACGCGCAGATCAAGGCGATGAGGAAGTTTGCTGGCACCATGCGTTTGGATCTCGCGCAGTACCGCGCGATGGCTGCCTTCGCGCAATTCGCGAGCGATCTCGACGCCGCCACCCGCGCTCAGCTCGACCGCGGTGCCCGTTTGGTGGAGCTGCTCAAACAAGGTCAATACGTACCGCTCCCCGTGGAGAAGCAGGTCGTCATCATTTTCGCCGGCACCCAGGGCTACGTGGACAAGCTGCCGGTCGATTCGCTGCGCAGCTACGAAGAAGAGCTGTACCGCTACATCGACGAGAAGCACGCGGACCTGTTCGAGGACATTCGCACCAAAAAAGAGATCAACGACGAGATCAAGAAGAAGCTCGTCGAGGTGCTCCAAGCGTTCGGCAAGCAGTTCGTCTCGAGCAAGGAGTAAGCCCCGTTGGCTAACCTCAAGGCTATCCGCAAACGTATCGCGAGCGTGAAATCCACGCAGAAGATCACGCGCGCGCAGAAGATGGTGGCGGGCGCGCGGCTCACGCGCGCTCAGCACCGCATTCAGGCCATTCGCCCGTATGCCCTGAAAACGGCGCAGGTGTTGGCTGAGGTAGCGGGCGGCGGCTCGCAAGACGAAGCCGCGGTTTCGGAGTCCACGCACCCGCTGCTCGCGCGCCGCGCCGAGAAGACCGTGCTGCTCTTGGTCGTGACCAGCGACCGCGGTTTGTGCGGCGCGTTCAACACGAACATCCTGCGTGCCGCGACGCGCATCTGGAGAGAGCGCGAAGAGGCTGGCCAAACGGTCAAGATCATCACCATTGGTCGCAAGGGTCGTGATTACTTCCGCCGGCGCAATGCGCCGATTCTGGAAGTGCTCAACGGCGTGTGGGACCGGCTGGATATCGAGCAAGCGCGCTCCATCGCGCGCTCGCTGCTGAAGCCGTTCCTGACGGGCGAGGTGGATTCGATCTACGTCGTGTACAACGAGTTCAAGAGCGCGATGAGCCAACGCGTCGTGGCTGAGCCGCTGTTTCCACTGAAGAAGCCTGAACAGAGCGAGAGCGACAAAGCCGGGCACGAAGCGCCGGAATGGGCTGCGCACCGCGAGTACTTGTTCGAACCGAACCGCGAGGCACTCCTGGAGCGCCTCGTGCCGATGTACATCGAGGTCTCGATCCTGCGCGCGCTGTACGAGTCGCAAGCCTCCGAGCTCGGCTCACGCATGACCGCGATGGAATCGGCCACCAAAAAGGCGACGGAAATGATCGGCAAATACACGCTGATCTACAACCGAGCGCGCCAAGCTGCGATCACCACGGAGCTGATGGAGATCATCAGCGGCGCTGAGGCACTCCGCGAGTAGCGGAGTTACGGTCATGGCGGGGCGGCGTCCCGGTTCTCGTGCGTCTCGCGCAGAGCGTCGCATG
>JBDTJC010000097.1:0-6759 GCA_039936055.1 Polyangiaceae bacterium
GCCCGATCCCAAACCCGAAGCCTGATCATCATCCCGCTCGTCGCTCCGCTCCGGTCTCTGATCGGATCCTCCGGAACGAGTGATCGGATGCGCCTGGAACGCCTGATCGGATGCAGCGGAATACGCATGGACCCATCTCTTCTGAACACTAACCGCCCGGTTAGTGATAGGCAAATCGACCTTTCCCGGGGAAGCGCGCGGTTGACAGATTAATTATTGCACCTCACAATATATTCCGTGAGTCAAAAAAGAATTGTCAAAGGCGCCCCAAACGTAGCGATCGGCTACATTCGGGTCTCAACCGATGAACAGCACCTTGGTCCGGAGGCTCAGCGGCAGGCGGTCGAACGGTGGGCGGCTGCGGAGAATGTTAGCGTGGTTGCTTGGCATGTCGATCTAGGCATTTCGGGCGGTGCCGCGCTCGACCGTCGTCCTGCTCTTCTGGCTGCTATTGATTCCGTTCGGGAGCACCGCGCGGGCATCGTAGTGGTAGCGAAGCGGGACAGGCTGGCGCGCGATGTTGTGCTCGCGGCGATGATCGAGCAGCTGACCGGGCGTCAGGGAGCGCGGGTCATCTCTGCCGCGGGGGAGGGTACGGACAGCGATGAACACGATCCGTCGGCTCAGCTGATGCGACGAGTTGTGGACGCTTTCGCAGAGTACGAGCGCGCGCTGATTCGCGCCCGTACTCGCGCCGCCCTCCGAGTCAAGAAAGGGCGAAACGAGCGCGTTGGGACAGTACCCTTTGGGTTCTGCGTTGCGAGTGACGGCCGGCGGTTGGTTTCAGAGCCCGGCGAGCAGGCAGCCATCGAGCGGGCCCGCAGCCTGAGCGCTGCCGGGCTCTCGCAACGGGCCATAGCGAATGCGATGGCTGCGGAGGGAGTCACCGGGCGCACTGGGTTCCCGCTGAGCCAAGTCCAGATCTTCCGACTTCTGCGCGGTACCGCTCGCCAAGAGGCCGCATGATTGCGGGACGGAAGCGGGCAGCGAAGGCCAAGCCGGAAGCCAAACGCCGAGGCCGCCCACGGAAGACCGACGAAGATCGCCTCGGAGTTCAGCTTAGCGTGCGAGCGGACCCGGAAACCGAGAGGAGGCTAATGCGACTCTTTGTCGAGCTCCGCCATCTAGTGCCGCGCTCGTCGATCGCGCGTGCGGCGCTGCGCATTGGCCTCAGTGCGGTCGAGCACGACCCATCTGCATTGTTCGAGGAACAGCCTCTGACCGCAGATCAGGCGGACAGCCTTCTGCAAATGCATTGGCGAAAAGTCGGAGACGCCGAGGTCGTGAACGGTGTCTACACCGTGTGGTTGATGAGCGGGTCGGAGATTGACGCGCTCGACACCAGCCACTCCGCCGACTCGAAGACTTCGTTCAAGGAGGCGCTGGATCGGTTGGCACTGAAAGTTGCGCCGGATGTCCCATTGCCGTGGCAGCGTGGAAAACTCAAGAAATCCAAAAAGGCGAGAGACTGACAAGGTGAGGCAGCCCGGTCTCCGATCGTGTTCAGGAACATCCGACATCATCAGCGGATGAGGAACGGCGCCGCTCGCCGACGATCGGTCAGGTCGTACCCACCGGCAGGCGCCAACGACCGCGGGATCTCGTAGGCAGGCCGAGGTCTGCCTTGGCTCGGCCCTAGAACCCAGAGGGCCGAGTCCTCGTCCGCTTCGCGCTCGAAGGGTTCGCTAATTCCCGCGACAGGGGCCGGCGCGGGTCGGCTGGCTGCGTCTCGGGCACGCCAGCAAGCCAGAGCGAGAGCGAGCACGAGGTCATCGTGCGCGCCGGTCCCACCGGCAGCGTATGAATCGTGCGCAGTGTCTGGGTTTATGCGTGCTTGGAAGGCCAGCAGCTCGTCGGTCAAGACGCTGCGCAGGCTCAGGCTGGCGGCGATCTTCAGGTCGCCGCGTTGAAGGAGCACTTGAAGCGCACTGACGAGGTCCCGCTTTGGAGCGCGCACCCCGCGATCGGTTTGAGTGGTGGCGTCACCGCCCGTGATGGTCACACTCACCGGGTAGACCCCCGCCGCCTCGATCAAGTCCACCACCGGACGCCCGACGCCTGTGGCGTCGACGACGAGGGTGGCTCTGCCGCGCAGCGGTTCGCTGGCAAGTAGGCGTGTGATTCGATCGACAATCACTGGGTAGCGCGTTCCGAGCTCGATTCGCTCAAGGTGTCGAACGCAGTATCGCTGCGATTCCAGTCCGCGAGGGCTTGTCGGGGCGGGATCAACGATGAATCGCGTTTGGGGAGGCGGAGCAGCGCGCTCATTCAGCCGCTCGACGACAGCGATCGCGGTGTAGTCATTGGCTTGACCCAGATCTACGCCGACGAAAAAATCACCGTGCGCCCCACAATCGGCAAGCGGCACTACGTCAGTCGAGACTGCGTCTTTGATCTCGTCGTAGCTGAAGAGCTGTCCAACCGTGTCGACGAACTGGCACAGATACTCTTGCCCGTACCGCCACGCGCCCAGGCTCCGTTGCTCTTCCTCAAGAAAAGCGGCGGCGATACGCGGCACCTCGTGCGCGGTGACGCGAACGCGATCCCAGACCGCGCCACCGGTGGTCCATTCACCGTGGAAATGGCCACGTCGGCCAAACGGCGTCGACATTAGCACCAAGCGGCCGCCGGAGACCGCCAACATCGGTCGAAGGGCTCGGTAGAGCTCGTCGCCCACCCACGCTGCCTCGTCTTCGATGATCAAGGCCACTTTCGAAAAGCCGCGAACGGTGTTTTCGCTCGACGGAAGGGAGACGATGCGCGAACCGTTCTGAAACGCCAGCGAGAGCCTGTTGTCCTCGACGCGCTTTGGGGCACCGGCGAACCGAGAGAGTAAGTCAGTGATTTTGCGAAACAGTTCGCCGCTCTGTCTCATCGATGGCGATACGAGCAGCACCAGACTCTCCGCGTAAAACAGTGCCCGGTGCAGCGCGAGGACCGCCGCGACCGTGCTCTTCCCGGCCTGGCGCGAGCAGTTCAAGAGCACGCGCTTCGCCCCGGCTCGCAATACCTGTTCCTGCCACGGGTCCGGCGAAATGCCGAGCGCTTCCCGAGCGAACGCTACCGGATCGAGACCATGTCGGAGGTCCGCGGCGATGCCAGCCATGCGCGGCCTCCAGGGCTCGCGCTACGGCGCTTCTCGCCTCGGCGTGAGGCTCCAGCGCCGTTAGGATGACTGCGCGAATCGAGAGCCAATCCGGGCCGGTTGCGACGGTCAAGTGAGGGGCTTGATCAATCTCGCCGAGCAGCTTGGCTTGCAGTTCAACAATTCGCGCCAGCTCGCGCACACCTGACAGGGCGGCTCGAAGATCACCCCGAGCCTCCGCCTGCGTCGCGATTCGACGTGCCTTTGCTTCCAAGTTTCGAACCTTTGCCAGCAGGTCATCACCGCGGGCAGCCATCTCGGCGTCAGCAGCCATCGAGAGCGCTGCCGGGAGATGGTCCGCTTTGTGGCGCGCCGCCGCGTCCTTAGAGACCGCGAATTGTCGCGCTATGTCGCGGAACGGTGTTGCCGAGACGAGCGCAGCGTCGATCTCGCTGCGCTCCACGTGAACGCAGATGGTGCAAATCCGCGGCATTGCTAGGGCTCACTTGGTTCGCCAAGTATCCGCGACGCGAGTGCCGCAAAGTCCTCCATCTTGGTCGTTCGCGGCGAAGGGTGATCCGTCAGCGCCTCATCGGAGAGCCTTGGCGTTGGCGGTCTGACAAGTGCGCGGCCCAAAACAGCAGGGCGCGCAATTTTGAGCGCCGACGTTTTGAGTCCGCGACCAGTACCGGGCAGGACAGAACGGTTGAGCCGATGGCGCGCCGCTGACGGCATTACGTCGATTGTACGCCTCCGCTCGCACGATGGAAAGGACCAACGGTCGGTAGTGCGACCAAACCTGTACCGGGTTCTGCAATCGCTTGCGTATCTCATCACCGAGACGCCCGGGTGATCGTGGCGACACGGGTTTGCTGTCTCGTCCCGTCTTGCTACCCGCCATCCCTGCCTTGGGGGTAGAGCTTCTGCTCGGCCTCTGCGAGAGCCCTGATTTCGACAATCGCTCCTGGGGGAAACTGCTCCGCTTGAACGAAATCACCCTCACGCAGCTGTGCACCGAGAATCCTGATCAGGGCCAGGTCCCCCGGTTCCTGTCCTACAACCGTGCCCGTGATTCTGTAGAGCAAGCGCAATTGACGTTCCTTGTGATTGGCGGTCTTCCACGATCTTGCCGCGTCGACGCCATTCCGATCATATATGATCTCGTCAGGATTGGGGCGAACGTCGAGCCTCGCCCGCCGTGGCGACTCGCGAAGGCACCAAGACTGCTCACCACCGGGAGCAGCCGGCTTTTCGGCGGGCGCTTCGGTTCTTGTCCCAGCGAGCGCGCGAACTGCGAACAGAGCGTGGATGGACCATCGAACAGGCGGCCGAAGAGTTCTCGGTGGAACCTGCCCACGTACGGCGAAGCGAAGCAGGAGACGCCAACCCGTCGCTAGCGGTGTTGATAAGCATTGCTCGCGCCTTCGGCCTCCGTGTCGGGCAGTTGGTTGATTCCGATCCGGCGCCAACCACAAGGAGCTCAAGCTCGCGGAAGTGACGCCTCGGCTGACCCGGTCTTTGGCTGTCACACTGCAATACACGGTTGACCCAACCACCGAAGCTGACGACCGACGCCGCCTGGTCGCCTCGGTCGATGCCGAGCACCACACGCTCGCGTGCCTACTGGAGCTGAACCATGATGGGCAAGATGATCCGAGAGCCAACCGGCGACCCCGCGGCGGGTGCGGACGTGTGCGCATACAGCTACGATTATGTCCACTCGATAGCGTTTGCTCCTCCTAGCCCCGATGTGGTGGCGCAAATTGCTGAGGAGCTGCGACGGCGCGGCAGTGGTCAGTCGACGAGCTTCGTGCCTTCTGAGCGGCTCAAGCGCTCGTCAAACGTGTGAAGAGGTAGTGCGCCGCCGGGCCGATTCCAAGATGAGATAGTCGGCGAAATCTGCGGAACCGGCTTCGAATGCCGCCAGCGCTAGGTGTGCCGTAACTTCGTCTTCAACGTGTACGCCGTCAATGGCGAGCAGCCGACGGAGCGTGGCCGCGGTGGTTGCGCGATCGAACTTGTAGGCGACGCGGAGCACCCAGGCGACTTCGGCCAGCACGACGCTGGAAAGCCAGGCGCCTGCGCGGGAAGTCGCTCGCCGAAAGACCAACTCAGCGCGCCTATACTGCTCTTCGTCGTCGCGCACGCAGAGTCGCACGATGACGTTGGTGTCAAACGCTTCCACGACCGGCTGCGCCTTCAGCAATCGCGCGTTCCATATCCTGCAAGCTCACTGGGCCCACGCCTGACGGCGGTGTGAGGCGGGTTGCCAGAAACTCGTCCACACTCAACCGCCGCTCACGCTGGGCGACGGCCGCAGGTTTCGGCGTGTCCTCCGCTGCTTCCAGCGAGGCACGCTCAATGAGGCGCAACCGTTCGGGCAGCGGTAGGCGGCGAATTGTCTCTAGGATCTCCTCGAGAGCGCTCATTCCCCAAGCATAGCGCCAAATCCGCACCGGCTTTCAGTGCGGATCGGCGCAACCCTTGAAGGGGAATCGGGCGTCTTGCCCGAATTGTGACGATTCAAATTCGAGTAATATCAGCGGGTTAGAGTGGAGGCGCCGGGAATTGAAACAGCCAGCGCTCCGCGGAGAAACCCCATGCGAAACGTGACTTTGACTGACATCTCCGCGGAGTTGCTGACGAAGATCGATCCCGAGTGCTTCCGCGCTGTGCCGTCTGGTTCCGCCGTTTGGTGCAGGGTTACGGCAACCTGACGGCAACGGAAAACGGCGGCTGATCAGCCGCCGACGGGATCATGGATGCCTTCGAATTCCGAATTCCGAATTCCGAATTCCGAATTCCAGTACGGAGCGCGTCGTGAACATCATCTTATTTGACGGTGCATCGGCGTTTCGACGCCGTAGATGCTTTGGTAGCGAGCGCAGCGGGACGTGCAAGAGTTCTTCGTCGACGAATTCGAGGCGTGCTTTGGGACTTGACGTCGTTGCACGAGCTGAGCGCACATCACTGCGTGCCACGCGCACGTTGCCGGCGGTTCTCCACCGCGCCCAGGAAGCGGTCGACGGCAGCGATAACGCCAGCGGCGTTGCCCTGGTAAGCGTCCCAGTCCGTGGCGGTCCAGTCCACCGGCGCCACATCTAGCCCATTCGAATCGCGGAATGGGTAGCGGTAGCTCACCTCCGTCGGATCCGTTTTCGGCGTCGTCGCGTCAATCTTCCTCAGCAGCCCCTGCCCATCCAGTCCCTCCAGCTCCGCCTCGAGCTGGCGAAGGAGGAATCGAAGCGATTTTGGCAGGGAAGGGTTGTCCTTGAGCTCCGCCTCGAGCTGCTTCAGCGGAGAATGCTTGTGGAGGAAGTTGCCGCGAAAGACACCGTCATCCGATGCGGGTCCCTTCCAGAGAACCAACCCCAGGGCCTTGATTCCCTTTTCACAGGCCTGCTGGAGCCAGTAGCGACGATGGCATTCTTCCTCGCCCGCGCTCTTTCCGGCTTCCAGATCGGCTCTTGCTTGGCGTAGCCAAGCCTTCAGGCGATCGTCCGCCATTGATCAAGCTACGTGTGAGACTTCGCGTGCGAGTTGAACGGCGATAGTGCCCCCACCACCAGGCAGTGCCAAATCCAATTTGCTCACCACGTCTTCGATTGAGCGGTCACGAAATAGCGCGATGCCCAGAACCACCCACACGACCGTTTCAACCGGTAATCGCCGTT
>JBDTJC010000098.1:0-5578 GCA_039936055.1 Polyangiaceae bacterium
CGTGCTCGCAGCCTTCGGCTGCTGCGCGCGGCAGGGGGAGGTAGACGTGGCGCGCACTGTAACGTCGCTGACGCCCGCCTGCTGATTGGGCGCTGTAACGTCGCTGACGCCCGCCTGCTGATTGGGCGCTGCACCGCCGATGACGCCCGCCTGCTGATTGGGCGCTGCTCTCGGTGGCACGGCACTACTCCCGACGTCGGGTGCGCAGCTGCGAGACTGCGTCTGCTGGCAGCGCGCGGTGTCGTTCATGAACACGGCTCGCCTCCCGCGTCGGCATCGGGCCGAGCTTCGCGGGAGGGCGCACGCTTCCTGCCACGCCAGTCGCAGGGCGCAGGGCACGGCGGGGGCGTGGCATGAAGCCTGCGCCTGGGGGGCTGCGCTCGGCCCGATGCCGACGCGGGAGGCTCATCATGCGTGATCGGAAAGCAGACAATCTCGTTCGCAAGCAGCTGCGGCTTGAGCAATGCGCTTGGGCCAATCGTCGCGTCATGACGCCTTCGGAGCTGCAGCTGTGGTCGGCGTTGAGCGCGCGGAAGCTCGGCGTTCAGTTTCGCGCAGCCCCGAAGGGGCGAGCACTGGACGGTGGGGGCAACCCCGCCCGCTTGCTAAGCGGACGCAGGTCAAAAGCCTGCCGAGGGTTCGAATCCCTCTCTCTCCGCAGCCGTTGCCCCCTCGTTGTTTGACGAAGCGAGGCGCGGCTGGCTCGGCTCTTCTCACTTCGCAGTGGGTGCGGAGAGATTTCTGTTTAGGCGCAGGAGTTTAGGAGCCGGAGCCGCTCGTTTCGGAAGCTCACCGGACTACACTCGCCGGCGGGTGTGCGGCGTCAGGGTGTGCCTTTTCATTTCGAAAATCGGGTTGGGAGTCCAACTTTACCAACAGCGCTGCGCACCGCTCACTCGAAAGAGCAGTGAGCTCAAATGGAGAAATAGCAGTGAGCTCAAATGGAGAGGTGAGCCTCAGAGCGCGAGGCTCAGCGCGTATCGATTGGGCCGAGCTGCTGAAGCGCGTCTACGATATCGATGCCCTGGCGTGCGCCTGCGGCGGTCGCCTGCAATTCATCGCCCTGATCATCGACGAAGAGTCGGCACGATCCATCCTGGCCAGCCTCAAGCTTCCTACACAGGCGCCGCCGTTGGCGCGCGCGCGGTCGCCTGATTGGATCGAGACGGTGCCCTCCTTCGACTGAGCCGTGCCCGGCGACCCCCGGCCATCCCCGCGGAGCCACGCCTTCGGTCGCGCGGAATCCACTCGAACGGTGCTTTGGATTGCTCAACGCGGCATCGACGCGACTCGTCACGGACGCCGCTTCGCGTAAAAACCGTTAGGTAAACCAATAGTTACGATGGCTCGAGCTGCCATACACGATCGGGTCGTCATAGCGCAGTCAAGCGGCGAGACCGTGGCGATCCGAACGGGTAGCGTTTGGTTCTCCTATCCCCCGGCACTTACGATGAACGCTGGGAGGCCGAGCGCGCGCCCGAGCTGCCGGAAGACTTTTCGCTTCGACTACTTCAACGGCGCGCATCCGTACTTCCAAGTCGAAGGGCACCTTGCAGGCAACGAAGCCGTTCGGCTGACCAACGTCGCCAAGGGTCGCCCAGTGTTCGAGTTTCAGCTGCCCGGGGTCCGCCCGGTGTTTACGGTGAGTAGTCACCCCTGGCCGAGCGGCGCGCCAGCGCCCGACACCGAAGCGCCCCTCGCCATTCGCCAGATAATCCCCAAGCTCGACACGCTGGTATTGATCCCGGACGAAGCTGTGTTCTTCTTGGTCTGGCGCGGCCTGATCCCCATTCGCGATCCAGGCGCGCTAGAGGTAGCGGAGGTGAGGGTAGAATACGAGGCATTCGGGGCGCGGGTGAGCGCGGAATGGCTTGGGCGGTGATGAGGCTTCGGAGTGAGCAGATCGCGGCTGTGGCGCAGGACCACTCGCGGCGGGCGCTGGCGGAGGCTTTCGCTCCTCAGCGGCTGACGGCCGCTCGCGGCCCACAGCCGAATCTCGTCATCCTCCGAGATCCAGAGGGCGCCACGGTCGACGCGCACGGTCTGATTGCGCCGTACAGGCATCCGATATTCCGACGCATTGCGCCCAAGCTCGACACGTCCCCGCCAGACCACGGCATACTTCGACTCGACTACGAATTGTTGAGTTCACAAGCGATACCCGAGCAACACGGGGACGCCGCCCGCTGAGGGTCGAATGCCCAAAATTCGACAGCAGCAACAAGACCGATTCGCGCGCGACGCCGTCGGGCGGCACCTCGCCAAGGATCTGACTGAAGCGTTCGGCGAGGGCTCATTTTCCACAGAAACGGCATGCGTAGACTACGGCGTGGCACCTCGCCGCGCGCGCATGGTTCTCGACGAGAAGGGGCGTATCGTCCAATCGCTGACTCCGCTCGGGCGGGCAACGCGCTTCCTATTCGAAAATGATCGCGTGCGGGGAGTCCAGTCGAGCGCCGGTGTGGTCTCCTACTTCGACTACGACGCCGCGGGATTTCCGCAAGGCGTCCAGCGAAGCGACGGTGCGACCGAGCACTACGCGTACAGCCTTCCCGGCGACATTCATCAACGAGCTACAGTCACAGGGTGTGGACACTTCGCACGCTACGACCTCACAGTACGGAGATGACCCGCCTCCGCTCTAGGTTGCGCGAGAGACCAACAACATCATGATACCGCTCACGATCCAACGAATCACGGAGCTCTGGGAAGCGCCGCGTGGTGCATCAGAGCCGGTTTCGTACGCCATGAAGCGCGACTTGAAGGCGCCGAGCCTCTGGCAAGTCCTCGAGCGAGATCACTCTGCGGAGGAAGTGCGGAGCGTGGTACATGCCTGGCTCAGAGAAGCTGGCGAAATCATGTGGCAGGATTGCGTGCTGGATCGCTGGCAGATCTTTGCCACCCAGTGCTGCCTGGCGCTGATGAAAGAAGTGGAGCCGCTGGCTCCTGGGGCCGAGTTCACTAAGCAACTCGTTCGGAAGTACCAATCCTTGCTTGGATACCAGTATTTGGGGCGCTGGGTAGCGGAGTATCTGGACGCCGCGAGAAGCGGCCGGACGGTCATGCATTCGAGTAGCACGGCGGTTCAATTACCGACGGGCAACTGGAAACTAGGGCGAGAAAAACCGGCGTAGCGCCCGATGGAAATAGCGGACCCAACGGAAGTGTCCCCGGGAAAGCCTCCGCATTTAATAGCGATGAGGACTTGCTCCGAGCCGACCACGCGGTCCGCAATGGCCCGCTTCAGGGCGCGATCGCGAAAGACCCCAATGCCACTAAGCGAGCGAATCGTCGCCGCATTGCAAGCGGCTTAGGTGTTGCTGAAAGCCTCCTGCATTCTTGGAAGAAGAAGTACGGCCGTGCAGCCGCGCAGGTGCGGAAGGAACGCGGTGGCGAGACGGCGGAGGAAGAACTCAAACGCCTTCGCCGCGAGATAACGCAGGTCAAGCGGTCAAGCAGGAGCGCGACATCCTAAAAAATCAGTCGCTTCTTCGCGAGGGACCGCTCGTGAGCCTGTACGAGAACGCATTCGTGCGATTTCGATGCGCGTCGCGCTCGCAGGCTTTTGCCGAGGGCAACCCGGGCATCAGCACTTTCATGCTTTCATGCAGGGCACCACTTCAAAAAATGGTAAGTTCGTTCCGGACTACGACGCAGTGGATGCAGACGGACACAAGATCTGGCGAGAGACGCCGTCTGCGGCTGAGGCTGCCCCAGAGCCCGCTGCTACGCCCGCACCTGCGCCCGGCATGACGCCACGAGGCCCATTCGCACCGCCAACACCGCCTGTGAGTCATGACACCGAGGGCGAGCCATGAGCGCGTCCTTCTACAGCGCGACAACTGCGATCGAGCCCGCGGCAAAACTCTCCGAAGTCAGCCCTTCCGACGGGATAGCCCTGCTGAACGACTCAGACGGCCTGGCTTGTGTCGTTACAGATCCATCGGCCTCCTGGGGTAGCGGAGTCGACGCCGCCAAGTTGACGATAGACAAAGTGCGAGCGTACTCCGGCACGAACAGCATCGACGCTCTCTCGAGATTCGTCGAAGAGGCTGCATTTCAAGCCGAGAGCAAATTGGCCGAGGAGAATCCCGACGCGGACGCGCTGTTTTCCGGCGCTATAGTGGCTGTCAAAGACAACATGTTCAGCTGGGCTGCGGCAGGTGATCTCATGATCGCGTTGTGCAGTGTCCAGAACGTCGTTTGGTTGAATGGGGACCTGCGGGCCGCTGGTAGCGACGTCGTGAAGCTCGCGACGAAGCCGGCGACTTGGTACCCCGGACTGCTCGGCTGCACGCGTACACAGCGCTCGACTAACCTGCTCACCCCTGGCGGGCCCGTCCACCTGGGGACCGAACAAGTCGTGTTGATTCTGAGTCAATCGGTTTGGTCAAAGCTCGACGACGAGACCATCGTCTCCGAAGCCCGCCGCGCAGCGGCCAGGGATCGAGCGTGGCAGGTATCGGTTTCAGAGAGTCTTCTCAGAATCGCAAAGTCCCGCGGTGCAGGCGGACACCGGGTCGCGGTTGGCATCTATGGGGCCGAGCAGTCGCCTAGCGCGACAGACCCGCGTTCGCGCGCCAGTGGATACCGCGCTCTGACAGTCGAAGAGGCGAGCGAGACGAGAATAGTGGTCGAAGAGTGCGAATCCGAGCGTGAGGTTCTGACCGTCGAGGTACTGGGTGTCGACAGTGGCGTTTTGACCGCCCGGTTTAGAAACCCAACGAACGATCTCAATCGTGCAACCGCGCGAGGCCTGGTCTACGAACTCGTACTGAACGGCCTCTTCGCTGGCCGCTTCAAAAACGCGGCCAAAACCATCAACTACGTGGACCTGGACACCGGTGTCGCCACGGCAACGGCTTACGGTTGGCCAAGCCAAGATCAGCTAATCTCCAGGTAGCGGACCGGAGAGCCCGACCCCGGACTAACAGACTCGACACTCGGAGACTGCTCGACTCATGCTCACCGAACGCGCGAACCAGTGAAGCCAAGGAACTCAACGCCGCCCGTTCGAAACAGCGCAACAAGAAGGACCCTGTTCAGACCTAGCGGCCTGTTCACCGGTGAACTTCGCCGCCTTCACGCGCATTTCACCGGTGAACCTCGAACTCCAGCAACACGTTCGCACGCTCGGACGGAACCACGTCGACGCCCGAGAACCTCAGTGCCGCAAAGCAACTGATGAACGAAGGTGGTATGGACGTCTCCAAGGTCAAGCTCAAAACCTTTGATGGTCAGGACGTACCCGAGTGACAGCTCAAACGCCCTTGTTCGACTTTAGCCGAAGGCGTGCAGTACAACGTGTGCAGCTGAGGACCGCTGCGACCGCAGACGTGACTCAGTCTTTGCGAGCATTCTGCCAGCAGGCAGCGAGTCGATCGCCCGACTTCGATGAGCTGATGATGGTCGGGCTATTGTTGCAGGAAAGTCCAGGCCAATGCGCCGAGAATCGCGTTCACGTCGGTCGAGCTTGGGTCGACCGTGACTGAACGAGCCGATCGCTGAGTCGAGAACGCCAGCCGCATCCTCGGAGCCTCCGTGCGACGAGAGCGAGGCGGAGAACATCTACCGCGAC
>JBDTJC010000099.1:0-18542 GCA_039936055.1 Polyangiaceae bacterium
CTTTCCACATACCGAGGTTTTCGAGATCGATGGCTAATCACCCCTCCGCAGAGAAACGTAACCGCCAGCGCCTCGTGCGCGCCGAGCGTAACCAGGCCGTTCGCAGCTCGCTGCGCACCGCCGTCAAGAAGGCTCGCGCCGCAATCGCCGCTGGCGACCCGGCCGCAGCAATTGCTCCAGTCGCCGCCGCGTCGAAGGCGCTCGCGAAGGCCGCCAGCAAGGGCGTCGTTCACAGCCGCGCTGCTTCGCGAACCACGTCGCGTATCCAAGCCGCCCTCGGCAAAGTCGCGCGCTGATTCGCTGCGCTGGAACGCGCTCACCGGTTCCAGCCGCTCGAACCGCACAGCAAGCCTCGCGTATCTCGTATTTTTGCGGGTACGTGAGGCTTCGCGATTGGTGAACCCGTCATGCTACGCTCGCCTAGCGCGTGCTTCGTAGCGCGCACTGGGAGACGTCGGCCATGCCGAGCCAGGAAGAGGAGACCGAGAGCGAGCTAGCCGCGCTCGTCGGAACCACGGTCGCCGACAAGTACCGAGTCGATCGCCTGATCGGTCGTGGTGGCATGGGCGCGGTGTTTCAAGCCACGAACTTGGCCATCGGCAAGCGAGTGGCGCTGAAATTCCTGGACCACGAAGCCGCGCGGAACCGCGAAGCCTGCCAGCGCTTCCAACGCGAAGCCGAAGCGGCCAGCATGGCCGAGAGCGCGCACATCGTTCAGATCTTCGACTCGGGCGTGACCGAGGCCGGACTGCCTTTCTTAGTCATGGAACTCCTGACGGGGGAGGACTTGCGCGCGCTTTTGCAGCGTGAGGGGCGGCTATCGGTGGCTGCCGCGCTGCGCATCGTGAGCCAAGTGTTGCGCGCGTTGGTGCGCGCACATGATGCCGGCATCGTGCATCGCGATCTCAAGCCGGACAACGTGTTCTTGTGCGCGCGTGATGACGATGCTTCGTTCGTGAAAATCGTCGATTTTGGCATCTCCAAAGTCGCGCGCGTGCGCCACGCGGACACGCTCACGCGCCGCGGGACGGTACTCGGTACGGCGTTCTACATGTCGCCGGAGCAGGCGCAATCCTTCGCGGACATCGACGGCCGCACGGATCTATTCAGCCTGGGTGCGATCTTGTTCGAGATGCTGGGCGGAAGACCGCCACACGGCGGCCGCACGTACGAGGCTGTGCTGATCGCGATCTGCACGCACGACGCGCCGGACGTGCGCACGCTCGCTCCAGAGGTGCCCGCGGCAGTCGCGGCGATCGTCGCGCGCGCTTTGCAGCGGGAACGCGAGCTGCGCTTTCAGTCCTCGGCCGAATTCCTGGCCGAGATTTCCGCACTTGAAGGCACGGCGCCGGGAGCGTCGCGGCACGTGGTCACGCCGCGCTCAGCGCACAGCATCAGTGGTCTCGCTCCGGGCCCGCTGCAATCCCGGCGCTACGGCACACTCGTCGCTGGGCTCCTCGCCACGCTCTTCGGCTTCGCACTCACGGCATACCTCGTGGCGCGCCGCAGTGCTTCGACCAATGTAAGCCGGGAAGTGCCACCACTACCCAGTGCAAGCGCGAGCGCGGCTTTCGCGGTGGTCTCCGTGACGGCTCCGAGCACGAGCAGCGCCACCAGCGACGCACCAGCGCCGGCCGCGTCGCTGAGGAGCACCCCCAAACCCCATCACCTAGCCCCGCCCAAGCCGACCGCGCACGTCGCCGGCGGACTGCAACTCAGCACTAAAGAGCCGTAAGTAAGCGACAAAAGCCGCTGGCGAAGCCCGTGCGTTGCCGGGGTATGATAGGCGAAGAACTCATGCGCCTGCGCGCCGTTTCGGCTCTTTGCACTGCTTGCTTCACCACGCTCGTGGTTGGCACCGTGCACGCCGCGCCGAGCGCGGACCCTGCAACTGCAACTGCAACTGCAACTGCAACTGCAACTGCAACCCTGCCCGACGCGACCGCCGAAGCCCGGCGGCATTTCAAGCTGGGCATCCGACTGTACGAAGACACGAACTACGCGGGCGCGCTGGCTGAGTTCGAGGCGGCATATGCAACCAAGCCGGGCGCGGGGTCGTTGCAAAACGTCGCGCTGTGCCAGAAGGCGCTGTTCCGCTACCGGGAAGCCGCGCAAACGCTGCACCAACTGTTGGCGCAGCACGACGCTGAACTGAGCGACGGCGAAAAGAAAGCCATGCGGGACGCCATCGCCGAGTTGGATAACTTGGTGGGTTCCGTCGTCATCGACGTCGAGCCGAACGATGCGAAGGTGACGATCGACGGTCGCACGCTCTCGCTCGGCGAACAAAAAGCGGGCGTAGAGGTGAACGTCGGTGAGCACACCGTGATCGCGGATGAAGCAGGCTATGCGCGGCTCGTGCGCGTGGTGAGCGTGGCGTCCGGGCAAAAGCAATTCCCGATCGAAATGAAGCTGAAAGCGACGGTCGGCTTCTTGAACATCGCGGCCGTCGATCCGCGCGCGGCGATTGCGATCGACGGAGTAACCCTCGCCTTTCACGAGTGGCGCGGCGGCGTAACGCCCGACACAGACCACCTGATCCAAGTCTTTCGTGACGGGTACGAGAGCTACGAATCTACGGTAAACGTCGGCTTGGGCAAAACGTTGGAGGTGCATGCAGACCTCGGCGCGCTCAGCGATGGGGGATCCGTCGACCTCGTGTCCAGCTCTACGACCGCGATGCCCGCGCCTCCCCCGCGCCGTGTACCACGCGGTTACTACGGCCTACTCACCCTGGGCGTGCTCGGGCTCGGGCAGAAGCCCCTGGCGCTCACCGGCCCGCGCGCGGGCGGTGCCATGGGCACCATCGGCCTGCGCGCGGGCTACCGAATCTGGGCACCCGTCGCGGGTGAGCTGATGCTCGACTTCGGCAAACTCAACGTCGACGACGCAAAGAGTGACTCCGCAAGCGCGAGCACCCGAACATATTCTCTCAGCGCTGTGCGCGTCGGCCCGAACTTACGCCTGATGACGACAGGCAAGGCGCTGCGCTTCTCGACCACCGTCGGCACCGGCGTGGTTCACCACAAGCTCGATCTCGATCCGGTCGCAGGCAGCGCCACGTCCAGCGGTGGCAGCGCCAGCGGTAACGACCCATACTTCTTGCTAGAGCTTGGCTTACAATGGAGCCTCGGTCACTTCTTGCTCGGCGCGGAATTGGTCACGCTGATCGACGGCGTGACGAGTCTTAACAAGCAGAAGGTAGAAGGCGATAGCGTGGCCTTCGGGAATACGAACACATTGCCGCTGTTCGGCATCTCCATCCATGGCGGCTATTCGCTCTGGTAATCCGCCGAGCCCCCCATCACGTCTTGACGCTTGACCCGAAAAGCTTCGCCAAAACCCGAGATGGTTCTTGCCTGATCCTTCGGCGCGAAAATTGGCCACAGAATCGATATTTTTCGGCAGGCCGCGGCTTTACGCGCCGCCCATACTGGCAGACGATACTGCGCGCCAGTGCGCAGCTTGTGCCGCAAATCTAAGAGGAAGTGGGCAGCGATGACCGAAAATAATGCCATCGAAACGTACTCCGCGGAACGTCGGACCTTCGAACCGAGCCCTGAGTTCGCGGCCAAATCCCGCATCCCGTCTCGCGCCAAGTACGACGAACTGTACAAGGAAAGCATCGAGTCGCCTGACACCTTCTGGAAGCGGGAGACCTCGGATTTGGTGTTTCGCAAGCCGTGGTCAGCGCTGTGTGAGTGGCAGCTCCCCCACTCCAAATGGTTCGTGGGTGCGGAGCTCAACGCCAGCGAGAGCTGCCTGGACCGCCACCTGAAGACAGCCACGAAGGACAAGGCCGCCATCATCTGGGAGAGCGAGCCGGGCGAGACCGTCACCATCACGTACGCCGAACTGCACCGCAAAGTGGTGGCGTTCGCAGCGGTGCTACGGAACCTCGGCGTCCAAAAAGGGGATCGCGTCGCGATCTACATGGGCATGGTGCCGGAGGTCATGGTGGGCATGCTCGCCTGCGCGCGCATCGGCGCGCCGCACACGGTCGTGTTCGGCGGCTTCGCGGCGGAGTCACTGCGTGACCGCATCAATGACTGCGGAGCGAAGGTCGTGCTCACCCAGGACGGCGCGTTGCGCCGCGGGAGCGTCGTGCCGCTGAAAGCCACGGTGGACCGCGCGCTCGAGGGCACGCAATGCGTGGAAAAAGTCGTGGTATTTGCGCGTTTGGGCGCACAAGCCGCGACAACGCTGAAGCCCGGTCGCGATATCGACTGGTACGAGGCCGTGGCCGCCGCCAATCCCGCAAACGGCAGTGCAGAAGTCGTGGACGGCGAACACCCGCTGTTCATCCTGTACACCTCCGGCTCGACCGGTAAACCCAAAGGTGTGCTGCACACCACCGCGGGTTACCTCAGCGGCACGCACCTCACGACCAAGTACGTCTTCGACCTGCAAGACAACGACGTGTACTGGTGCACCGCGGACGTAGGCTGGATCACCGGTCACAGCTATCTAGTGTACGGCCCACTCTCGAACGGCGCGACTTGCCTGTTGTACGAGGGCGCGCCCAATCAGCCGGATTGGGGCCGTTTCTGGCAGCTCATCGAGAAGCATAAAGTCACGGTGCTGTACACAGCGCCCACCGCGATTCGCGCCTTCATTCGCCAAGGCAATGAATGGCCCGCGAAGTCCGATCTCTCGAGTTTGCGCCTGCTGGGCAGCGTTGGTGAGCCGATCAATCCGGAAGCGTGGATGTGGTACCGCGAGCATGTGGGCAAGAACCGCTGCCCCATAGTCGATACTTGGTGGCAGACCGAAACCGGCGCAATCATGCTGACCACCCTGCCCGGGGCGAACTTCACCAAGCCTGGGGCGACAGGTCTACCGTTCTTCGGCGTCGTTCCCGAAGTGGTCACGCAAGAGGGCCAAAAGGTGCCGGTCGGTGAAGGCGGGCTGCTCGTGCTGAAGCAGCCATGGCCCAGCATGCTGCGCACGATTTACGGCGATGACGAGCGCTACAAGCAACAGTACTGGACCGAGATCCCGGGCGTGTATTTCACAGGCGACGGCGCGCGCGAAGACAAGGACGGCTACTTCCACGTGGTCGGCCGCGTCGATGACGTACTCAACGTCTCCGGCCACCGCATTGGTACTGCCGAGATCGAAAGCGCGCTCGTATCCCATCCGGCAGTGGCCGAGGCTGCCGCAGTCGGTCGCCCCGACGATCTGAAAGGTCAAGCGTTGGTCGTGTTCGTGACGCTCAAGCCGAACCACGCGGGCACGCCCGAGATGAAGAAGGCACTCACCGAGCACGTAGCCAACGAGATCGGCAAGTTCGCGCGGCCGGATTCGGTACGCTTCGCAGATAGCCTACCGAAGACGCGCAGTGGCAAGATCATGCGCCGGCTGCTGAAGGACATCGCCGCCGGCCGAGAGACCAAGGGCGACGTTTCGACGCTCGAAGATCTCAACGTCCTCGCCAAGTTGCGCGAGGAATGAGGCAGGCTGTCCGGGCGCCTTTGCTTTGGTCCCGGACAGCAGCGGGCGGACCGGTATAGAGTCCAGTCCGTGCGAGCGATCATCATCGGCGCAGGGCGCGGCAGCCGTTTGGGCCACAATACTGACCAAATCCCCAAGACCATGGTGGAGGTCATGGGTCGCCCCATGCTCGACTGGATCTTGGATGCGTTAGCCAGCGCCGGCTTCGCGCGTAAGGACGTGGTCTTCGTGTGCGGTTACGCGGAAGACGTCGTGCGCGAGCGCTATCCGGAATTTACCTTCGTGCGCAATGCGAACTGGGCGAACAACAATATTCTGCTTTCGCTGATGTGCGCCCGCGAACACTTCGGCGAAGGCTTCGTCTCGAGCTAAGCGGACATCGTGTACGATGGGGAGATCGTGCAGCAGCTGGTCGCGGCTTCGGGCGATATCACACTTGGCTGTGACACGGCCTGGCGCCGCCGCTACATCGGCCGCACTCAGCACCCGGAAACGGACGCCGAAAAGCTGCGCGCGGATGGCACGCGTGTACTGGAGATCAGCCGCACCATCGGGAGCGAAGCGGCAAGCGGTGAGTTCATCGGCGTGATGAAAGTTAGCTCGGACGGCGCGCGCGTATTCAGTGACGCATTCGACCGCGCGCAGCAAAGCTACGGCGCCGGCATGTTCCGCGAAGGGCGCAGCTTCCAAAAGGCGTACCTCTTGGACCTGCTCCAGGAAATGCTGGAAGCTGGAGCGCTGATGCGCCGTGAGAACACCGCCGGGGGCTACATGGAGATCGACACCGGACAAGATCTCGCCATGGCCGACGAGTGGTGGGCCGAGTGGCTGCGAACGAGCCGAGCATGACCCCAGAAATCATCACGCCCGAAGCACTGAACGCTAGGCTCGAACCGTATTTTCAGGCGGGTTCTGCGTGCGCACTCGCCTTCGACGCGGACGGCACGCTGTGGTCCGGGGACGTCGGCGACGACGTATTCCGCTTTGCCGTCGCGCACGGACGCTTGCGCGAAGCCGCCCGCGCTGCCCTTGAGCAGCAAGCAACGACTCGCGGCTTCGATACGTTCGCGGACGTCAACGCGACGGCGCGGCACCTGTTCGAAGCGTACGTGGACCGCCGCTACCCTGAGCGCGACATATGCGAGCTGATGACTTGGTGCTACGCGGGACACACGCTGGAAGAAATGCGGGCGTTGGTGGGCGAGGCGCTGGCCGCGGCAAACCACGCGCACCGGTTGCACGAAGAAGTAAGACCGGTGTTGGATCACGCTCGCGCCAGGGGCGTGCGTACGGTCGTGATCTCGGCGTCGCCGCGCCCAACCGTGGAAGTGGCGGCAGGCGCGTGGGGGTTCGCGCCCAAAGACATCGCGGCCAGCACGCCGCGCGTCGTCGAAGGCACGATCTGCGCTGAGATGGACGGCGCGGTTCCGTACGCCGCCACCAAGTGCAGCGCCGGGCGCGCCTTGCTCGGGGACGCGCGCTGGGTCGCAAGTTTTGGGGATAACGTGTTCGACTTGGAAATGTTACGGGAAGCCGAAATCGGCGTTGCCGTCCGGCCGAAACCTGCGCTCGCAGCGCGGTTGCATGAAGTCCCCGGCGTGTTCTTGCTCGACGCACGAACTTTTCAACCGAGCTGAAGCCCCGCGCCGCGCGCGCCCGAGCAGGCCGTTGTTCCGCAGGTTGCTTCGCGCTACTGCTACGCCGGTCCATGGCCCAATCGTTTGCCCTCGGTCTCGTTCGTGTCGCTTGTGTGGTCCTTGCATTGGCTGCCTGCCAAGCCTGCGCTGGGAGCGAGCCAGCGCCCAAGCCACCAGAACCCAGCACGGAGTCGAATAGCGATGCCCCGAGCCCCGTCTCCGTGTCCGCGGAAATCGGCGGGCTCAATGAGGAGAAGGTCGATAAGACCTTTCAGAGCGCGCTGACTGACTTCCAGAGTTGTCTCGACGACGGCGCCAAGCGCGTGGAGTTCTTGGGCGGCTCGGTCAGCTTCTTCATCGAGATCGACGCGCACGGCAAGGTGGACCACGCGCACCTAGAGAAGTCGACTATCGGCGATCGCGAGACTGAAACGTGCCTGCTAGATACGCTGCGCCACAAGCGCTGGCCGAAGCCCGTCGGCGGTCTGCACGGTCTTGCGCGCAAGTCCTTCGACTTCGACCCGCCCAACGACGTGCGTGCCCCAACGAGCTGGGACGGCGATCGCGTTTCTGGCGCCGTGAGCAAGCTCGCGCACCAGCTCTTGGCCTGCAAGAAGGGCACGCATGGCTCGTTCGAAGCGACGATGTACGTGGCAACGGACGGCACGGTAATGGCCGCGGGCGTCACGCCGCCAGACGAAGCGGGCGAGTCGGACGTGGATTGCTTGGTCAGCGCGTTGAAGGGGGCTGCCATGCCCTCGCCCGGTAGCTGGCCCGCGAAAGTGACGTTCACGCTGTGACGCATCGTGAAGAAAAAACCTTCACGATCACGCTGAATTTGTCGGCGAATTTCGCAGACGACTACGGCGGCGACGACGACGGCTTCGCCTGGCACGAGCGCTTCCTACACGGAGTTCGGCCCGCGCTGGTGGCAGCGGTATTCGAGTCACTCCGCGCACAGTCGCACTTTCGCGCGGTATCCGCGCCGCGCGGACGCGATCCGGAGTCCGCGCTGGATCTCGACCTCAGCTTCGAGCCAAAGCGAGAACAGTGATGCCGAACCCGGTGTCGCTCGGCATCAGCCGACGCTGAACGAGAGTTCCACCGAACCGGACTTGGAGAGTTCGGCCTGTTTCGGCGCAGGTGCTCCCTCCGGTGCGGGTGAGACGGGCGTGGGGACGGCCGCGGGCGCAATACCGACGCGCGATGGATTCACGCCGCGCGCACCGAGCGCGGCAAGCAGGACAGCGACGCGCTTGTCGGCGTCCGGACTGGGCACATTGACCTGAAGCGAGCTGTCACTGTGTAGCGCGAGCACGCGGCTGACCGCAGCGAGCACGCCATCAATCCCGTTGTGCATGGCCCCGCCATCGTCGAACCAAAGTTCGGTCGGTGCGCTCATGACGACACGCCCATCTTGCACGTCGATCGAAACATCGCCGCTCGTGACGCGGTCACCGAGCGCCGAGGTCAGATCGCGCGTCAGCCGCGCAATGGCGACGGTATGCGCCTCACCCTTCTCGAGTTCAGCCTTGTGCTGCTGTGCTACGTCGAGGGATTTTTCCAGATCGGCCTTTTGCTGGGCGTACGAGCGCAGATTGTCGCCCACGCGAGCCAGATCGCCGCGCAACTGGTCGACCATACCGGTCGCCTCGTCGCGCTCCTTCACGGCCACACTATTTTCAAACTTCGTCTCCGAGACGGACTGCTCTGTCTCGCTCAGCTTTTGCTCACGCTGATCTAGCTGTGCCGTCACGTCGTCGAGCTTAATCCGCGTGGCGCGGAGCTCGGCTTCCGCTCGCTGCCGCCCGGCAAGCTCGACTTCACTGGCAGACTTCGCCTCTTCATAGCGAGTCGCCGGGACGCATGCGCTGGCAAGGCCAGCGACGATCGCGATCGACGCGAGGTGCACGATCAAGCGCGGGGCAAGTGCCACGCCGTGAGACAGCACGCGCAGCGCGCCCGGTTCGGACAGCTTTGCTTGTGCCTTCTCGATCCAGTTCTTGAGAGGGCTTTTGATTCGGCGAGACATGGACATAGGCACAATCCTCAATGCAAATTCACGCCGCGCACACTCATGAAGTCGACGTGCTCGGCCAAGATCAAGCGGTCCACGTCCGCGATGCGTACGAACTTGAACGCTTGCTGCGTGCCGTGCGACCAGATCGGCCGAGCCAGCGTGCGCACGGGCTTCAAGTACTCGGGGAGCTGCAACTCGAGCCGCATCAGCAGCGGACAATCGTGGTCAGTGATCGGTCGTCCGCGATCGAGCACGATGCCCGTCGGCGAAACATCGATGCCGCGGTAAAGCGAGCGAATCGGCCCGCGCTCCGCGAGGACTCGAAAGTCCGTTATTGTCCTCAAACCTACTCGTCGATCCATTGGCGGCTCCTCTGGCTCGCACCGATTGTACGCTAATGTAGTTTTAAGTACGCAAATATCTTACATCTACGACTTAGCTAAGTGCTGAAATTTTGGCCGAATCTTTCAAGACGGCTAGGTCCAAGAGATGAGCTGGGCTCGATCTAGCGCGCTTGGCGCCCTGCCCTTGGTTGCGTTGCTCGCCGCCGTTCCGGCAACGAGCGCGCTCGCGGCGGAACCACGTCCAACGGGTGACGCTCGCGCGGCGTCGCACGCGCCGGCTCCATCGAGCACGCCGAGCACGCCGAGCACGCCGAGCACGCCGAGCCTGGATCTGGATCACCTGACACAACGTGGCCGGCGCTGGGTTGCGCCCACGGCCGGCGGCGGCGACGTGGAGCTAACGCTCGACCCCGACCTGCAACAAGCAGCGCTGAAGCTCTTGGCGAGCGCGAACCCAGTGCGCGGCGCGATGGTCGTACTCGACGCCCACACTGGCAACGTGCTCGCATGGGCGGAGAGCGCGCGCGATGGGCACCATCATCACGTGATCACGACCGCGCGCGTGCCGGCGGCGAGCGTATTCAAACTCGTCACGACCGCCGCGCTGTTCGAAACCACGAGCTTGAGCCCGCACGATGAGGTCTGTATCTCGGGCGGCGAGCACGACATCGAGCGGCGTCACCTGGACCCGCCGCACGGCAACGCGGTGCAATGCGCGCCATTCGAGTATGCCATTGGCTACAGCAAGAACGCGGTGTTCGCGCAACTTGCCACGCATCGCCTACTGCGTAGCTCTCTGATCGACACCGCGCGCACACTTGGCTTCAACGGACGGGTGCCGTTCGAACAAGACGTGCCGGTAGGCACCTTGGAAGTCCCCTATGAGGACCTGGATTTTGCACGCACAGCAGCAGGCTTTCAGGGCAGCACGTTATCGCCCCTGGGAGCTGCATACATTGCCAGCGTCATCGCGCACGGCGGTGAAGCAACCAAGATCCACATTCGCGCCAGCGAAGCGAGTGACGAGGAACCCAAGTCAGCAGAAGCGGCCGAGCACGTGCTCAAGGCCCGCACGGCGGATCGCATGAGGCGCATGATGGAGGTCACGGTGCGCAGCGGCACCTGCCATCACGCATTCACAGACCCGCGCGGACGCCCGTACTTGGGCGGGATGCGCGTATCAGGAAAAACCGGCACGCTACGCCCCGAAGCCAACGAAGGCATGACCAGCTGGTTCATGGGCTTCGCGCCGAGCCAGAAACCCGAGGTCGTCGTCAGTGTAATGCTGGAGAACGGGGCGGTTTGGCGACGCAAGGCCAACGAGCTCGCTCGTGATTTCCTGCGCAGCTACTTTCACGGTCACGGCCGACCCTGGATCAGCGACCCTCTGGCAGCGCCGGGTGAGCCGGTGCGGCCGCATGACGCAGAGCCGTCCCAACCGGTGGCACTCGGCGGAACTTCGCCGTAGTTCCCTGCCGTCGCAGCTCGGCCAAGTGCAGCCCCGCTGCGATGAAGGGTTCGCACGCGCCGGCTCGCTCCCATGCGTTGCCCGCGAAGGGCCGCGCGTTTCGGCTCCGGCACCAGCTGCGCCGAAGCCGGCCGCCCGCGTCATTTCGGCATCTCAGCGCCGGCCGCGCCGCCTTCAGCTATGCTGAAGCGGATGGTGACGGCGCGTTGCAGGTGGGCGGTTCTGATCGGGTTCAGCTCGCTCGTCCTGGGCTGCGTCGAAACGCCGGGCGCCGAGCGCATCGTCGGTCCGGACGGCACTCACATGCTGCACGTGCATTGCGGCGATGAACAAGCGGCGTGCTTTCAGCTCGCCGGCGAGAGCTGTCCGAGCGGCTATGATCTGTCGCCAATCTTCGATCCGCATGACGGCAATTTCTTGGTGCGCTGTCGCAATTCTCCACTGAGTGGGACGGTCACGACCGCGCACACACCGGCGCGCGCCGAACCCACGGCGCGCGCATCGAGCCCCGCTCCGCAGGAAGAGTGGCCACCCGCAGAGGTGGCACTGCCCGCTGAGCCGTGGCCGGCCTCGAGCAGCGCCAGCGCGTTGCCTCCCGCGCCTCGCACCGCGACCGGCGCCGTCGATATCGGTTACTGAGCGCGGCGCCGACGCACGAACGCGAGTCCCGCAAGCGCGCTGAGCATCGCGACCAAACCGTGACGCGACGGCGCACCAGGTACGCTGCAACTGCACTTGCCGCCTGACTTCGCCGCGGCACCCGCGCCTGCGTCCGCGCCTGCGTCCGCTGCAGCCGAGGCGGCAGGCGCGGGCGCGACACCGCTGAGCCCGAGCGTTGGGATCGGAGTGCGCACCATTTCCGCGGGCTTGATCTGCGTGCGGCTCTTGCGTGTCAAATCCTCTGCAATCCAAGTCTTGCGCAAGCCGCGGTAGTCACGCGGCGCTTTACCCCAGCGATAACGCTCCGGGGCCGGACACTGAATTACCGGCACCCAGGGGTGGAAGTTGTTGTAGCGGACCTGAAACTTGTTTTGCGCCGCGGGCAGCACTTCCGTGTCGGCCTGCGCCTTCTGCCCCTTTGGTTGCGCAACGCCGCCTTCGACCGCGCCGCTCGCCGCGCCGAACTTGGGGTCGGTGGGCAGGGTTTTATCGTCGTAGCGGTAGTGCATGCGCGACACTACGTACTTGTGGCGTGCCACGAGCGCCTGACGCGCGGCCACGGTGGCGCGGTCGTCTTTGGCCTGCTTTTCCTTGGCCTTGCGCTCTTTCGGCTTCAGGTCCTTCGTCGCCTCTTTGAAAGCGTCCTTCTCGTCTTTGCTCAGCTCCGGTGGCTTCGGATTCTTGTCGTCCTTCGACACCGACTGCTCGAAAACGTCCGCACCCAAGCTCAATAGCTCGGAAATCATCAGCGGCTCGGTCGCGCACGGTTGCCCGCAGCCATCACTCGGCCATGCATACTCTTCGAGGAACGAGCCAGGATTCTTCTGCAGGATGATGTCGTGCAGTGCGGCATAGAACTCGCCGATGCGTTCCTTCACTGCGAAGTCGACCTCTACGTTAGTGGGCGGGAACAAGTTCTTGTAGTTCTTGCTCTCGTAACGCTGCTCCGGGTCGAGCACGTACACCAAGAGTTCTTGCTTACCACCCGAGTTCAACAGACCCACGCGGTCCGGAATGGTGTCGTAGGGCTGGTCCGTCCAAAACCGAATCGGCGAAAGCTGCGCGCGATCACCGCCAACGAGTTCGACCCGATTGGTGTCCACTTGAGCGACGACGAGCCGCATGCCCGCAGCCAAATACGGCGCCACCGCCTGTTCGGCACCCGCGGGAACGGCGTAGCCCTTGCTCTTCAACCAGCTGCTGACCTTGTCGTCTTTGCCGAGCAGCGTGAAGCTGTACTCGCCCTCTTTTTGTTGGGCCTTCACATCAAGCGAGAGCTCCTTGGCGACCTTCTGCGAGCCCTGAGGGTTGCCTGCGCCGTTGCCGAGAAAGTCGGTCGAGGCGTCCGCCTTCATATTGCGCTGCCACTCCTGCTCTACCGGGCCCGGATCACACGGGTCTTGCTCCCAATATTCGTGAAAGCGCGGCGCACTGAGGCTGTCGATGCGATCGACGTATTCACGCTTGAGCGTCGTGACGCGCTCGACAGTAACATCCGCGGGCACGACCAAGACCATCGCGAACGGTTCGAGCCCGCCCTCGTAGTCCGACATGACGCTCACGGCCGTCTGGTTGCCCTTCTTCATCAACACGACCTGCGTCGAGTTGACCTTGATCTCCGCGCCCGTCTTCGACGTCAGGAACCCGGGGAAGGCAGAAGCGGAAGAAGCAGCGCTCAGGATTGAGCACGCACCGAGCAGCGCAGAAAACAAGGCCTTTGCGGCTTTCATCGCGCGGCAGGCTATCAGATTTTCGGAGCAGACCAGCGTGAATCGCAGGCTTTGGTCGCCACACTGCTATACTTGCGCCATGACTGGCGGCTCGCTGCGAGATCGGCTGCGGCAAGCCGTCGCCGATCCGGCTCCTGACCCGCCGCTAGACGCCCCGCGCAGCGCTGCCATCGCGCTGATCTTGCTCGAGATCGGACCCTCCCTCGAAGTCCTATTGATCGAGCGCGCCGAGCGCATCGGGGACCCGTGGTCCGGACACATGGCGCTGCCCGGCGGTCACGTAGAGCCCAGCGATGCTACTCTCGCCGCAACCGCCGAGCGCGAAACCCGGGAGGAAGTCGGGCTCGATCTCCAGCAAGCCGGCGAGCGGCTTGGCCGGCTCTCGGACTGCATGCCCGTGCGCGGCGTGCCTATCGCCGTGCGGCCCTTCGTGTACCTATTACAAGCTCGACCGACATTGCGGCTCAGCGAGGAAGTTCGGGCAGCGTTCTGGGTGCCCGTGAGCCCGCTCCAGCGCGGCGAGCGACAAACGACGTTCCGGGTCGAGCGGGCCGGTCAGGCGCTGGAATTCCCGGCCTGGGACATCGACGGGCGCGTGCTCTGGGGACTCACGTACCGCGTCATGACCGAGTTTTTACGTAGGTTGAGCGAGGTTTCGGGGGAGCCGGTAGAGGCGTTGGACAACTCGCAGCAGTCGCGATAGGAGCCCAGCGCGTGACCTCACCCGACGCTGCCGTAGCTGCGCGACCGGACGCCTGTTCCGCATGCGGCGGCCCGCTAGATGCGCTGGGGCGGTGCGCGAAATGCGGCGCGGTCTTCGGTGAAGCCTACCGCTGTCCGCTGTGCCAAGCGCTGAGTGACGTCGAGTCAAATCCGGCGCTTTACTGCCGCTGCCGAAGCTGCGGCGGGCCGCGCATCCCGCCCAGCGGCAACCCCATTTCCGAACCCGAGGTGGCCCTCCTGCGCAGCGCACGAGGGGAACAACTGCGCGCCGGCGCGTTCAAAGCGGGCGCAGGCTTCGCCGTTGCCTCGGGCACATTGTCGTTTCTGGTCACCACAGTCGTGCTTTTGGCTACCGCGCCCGCGCCCTTTGCCAAGTTCGCCGCGTTCGCGGCTTGCTTGGTGCCCTTCGTACTCTCGTTCTTTGCACTGAACCGGTCACGGACACACGCCCGAAAGTTAAACGCAGCGTTGCAGCAGGCTTGGCTGTTGGCGGCTTCCCGCGTCGTCGCCCAGGAGGGCGGGCAAATGACGAGCGCGGCCTTGGCCAAGACCCTGCGCATCGACGAAGCACGCGCCGAGTTCCTACTCGCGGAAGTCAGCGTACAAGATTTCGTGTCCCCGGCCCGAGCCGAATTGCCGGCTCGCATGCGCGTTACCGAGTTCGCCGATCCTGAAGAAATGCGCGCGGAAGCCGAACGCGCGCACGACGCGGCCGGCAACAGCAAGCCCTAGTTCCCCAGCGATCAGAGAATGTCCTCCGACTCAGACTCAGACTCAGCACCGCTCCGCCATCATTCTCAGGAGCCTTGGTGGCGACGCACCCTACGCGAGACCGCGCTTCATGATTTTGCGGTGCTCGGCTACTTGCTCATCCTCAACGGCGCGGTACTGGCCGCGGCCGCCGGCGCCGAGCGGACGGCGTGCCTCGTGCGCACGGGCGGCCTGCTGCTCGCTTTCGTGGTCGCAATCGTGCTCGTGCGCGGCCGCCTGCTGAAGCGCTCCTGGGTCGCCGCGTTGATCTACCGCCTGGGCATCTACTGCCCTGTGCAGGTCAGCTACTTCTTCCTGAAGCACGTGCTGCCGCTGGTGGACAAAACCACCCTCGACCAGCGCCTGTACCGCTTCGATATGGCCGTGTTCCACTACGAACCGGCGCTCGCGTGGGACCGGTTCGTGACGCGCGGAACTACGGAGTGGTTCTCGTTTTTCTACTTTGGCTACTTCCTGCTCATGGCGGTCCACGTGGTGCCGCTCTTGTTCTTCGGCCGCCGCAAGCAAATCGTCGGTGAGTTCATCTTCGCGATCCTGCTGCTCTTCAGCATTGGTCACACGCTGTATATGGTGGTTCCCGGATACGGGCCATACCGCGCGATGGCCGATAGCTTTCAGCATCCCTTCCCGCACGGGCCGTGGCGTCATTTGGTGATGAGCGCGGTGCACTCCGGCGGCGCACAGATGGACATCTTTCCGTCTTTGCACACCGGCGCGCCTACGGTTTTGGCGCTGTTCTCGTTCCGCAATCGGAAGCAGCTACCGTTCCGTTACACATGGCCGGTGGTCGCGTTCTGCACCGCCAACATCATCATCGCGACCATGTTCCTGCGCTGGCACTACCTGATTGACGTGGTGGTCGGGTTCAGCCTGGCGGTCGGCGTGGTTTTCCTCTCGCGTCCCGTCGTGCGTTGGGAACTTGCGCGCCGCAAGCGCGAAGGCCTCGGTGAGCTGTGGCCGGAATTTTCGAACGCCGAGTTGCCGAGCGCGAAGGGCATCAGCGGCAACGTCGCAGCGGCGTGAGCCGTATCCGGCCTCACGCTTGCAGAGCAGTGAGCGACGGGGATGCGCGGAGTGTTGTCACTCCGCGCATCCGATCGTCTCGAATCACTTCTCGAATACTTGAGCCGCCGCCATGCCCTGCCCTTGCGAGACAGTCATGACGACCTTCATCGTGCCACCGATGGGCAGCGCCCATTTGTAGCAATTCGGCTGCTGGCCGACGATGGCATTGGAACCCACAGTGCTGTCGGCGGCGACGACCGCTGCGGGCAGACCCGGGATCTGAATCGAAGGCACGAGCTGAATGTCGAGGTTCTGAATCGTGGGCACGCCGACGCCGACGATCGTGTAGCACTTGCCGGGGTTCATCTGCACGGTCTGGTCGAGCGATTGACCTTGCGTGAAGTTGCCGGCAATCGCCGCACCCACGGCCTTGGCGCCGGGTGCTGCGGCCGAAGCCGCGAGCGGAGCGATGAGCGACGTGACGACCTGCGCGGTAGCGGGGTCGAGCGGCGTGGCCGTCGGGCCCGCCGTGGTCGTGGCAACAGGCAGCCCCGGCAGAGCGGCACCCGGCGCAGCAGCCGCGGGCGCACCAGCAGCGGGCGCTACGGTCGCGGCCGGCGCGGCACCGGCCTGCGACTGACAGATCCGACCGTCGAAGTATTGACCGGGCGCGCACTGCGTCGCCGCCGGCGTGCCCACGTTCGACGACTTGTCGTCACCACCGCAACCGGGCAGCGCACTCAGCGCGAGCAAGCCACACAGCACAAGCTTTGTTCCAGCCATTTCTCGATGTCTCCCTTTGAAGAGCTCGTCCGCGGGCAATCCGTGCCAACAGGCGGCCCCGCTTTCTAACAGGAAGCCCGCCGCTTGCGAAAGGGGGCTGTTTCGCCCCGCTTTCACCCGGTCTCGGCTCGTTCTCCAGGTAACGCTGGCACAGCCCGTTACTTACAGGCGAAACCGCCTCAACGGGCGCAGAAGCCCTCGTAGTCGATGTACTCCTTGATGGTCGGATTCTCACCGCAGGCCGGGCAATTCTTGTCGCGGCGCAGCTTCAACGTGCGGAAGTTCATGCGCAAAGAGTCGTAGGTCAGCAGGCGGCCGACGAGCGGGTCACCCACACCCAAGATGAGCTTGATGGCTTCGGTCGCCTGAAGCACGCCGATGGCGCCCGGCAAGATGCCGAGCACGCCCGCTTCCGCGCAGGAGGGTGCGAGATGCGCTGGCGGCGGCTCCGGATACAAGCAGCGGTAGCATGGCCCTTGGAAGGGCATGAACGTCGTCACTTGGCCGTCGAAACGGAAAATCGAACCGTGCGAGACCGGGATCTTGTGAAACAGCGAGGCGTCGTTGACCAGGTAGCGCGTCGGGAAGTTGTCGCAGCCGTCCACGATCACGTCCCAGCCGGCGCCGAAAATGCGATCCACGTTGCTTGCATTCACGCGCTCTTGGTATTTGACGACTTTGACGTCGGGGTTCAAATCATGAATGGCGAATTCCGCGCTATCCACCTTGTTTTGCCCCAAACGCGAGGTGGCGTGAATGATCTGCCGTTGCAGGTTGGAAGCGTCCACGGTGTCCGCATCCACCAAGCCGAGCGTGCCCACGCCCGCCGCCGCCAAGTACAAAGCGGCAGGCGCGCCGAGGCCGCCTGCACCGAGCAACAGCACGCGACCCTTGAGCAGCTTCTCTTGCCCGCGCTCGCCCACCTCCGGCATCAGAATGTGCCGCGAGTAACGGTCGAGCTGCGCCGCCGTGAGCTCGGCCGGCATCTCGACCGGGTACTTCAAATCCTTCCAACGCACGAACCCGGGGTTCGCGCTGGTCACGTTCTCGTAGCCCAGCTCAGCGAGCGTCTTCGCGGCGAATGCGCTGCGCGTGCCGCCCGCGCAATACACGATGATCTCTTCGGTCTTGCTCGGGAGCTTCTGCTCGGCCTGCATCTCCAAGAAGCCGCGCGGGATGTGCACGGCACCCGGGATGTACCCGGCGCGCACTTCATCCTTCTCGCGCACGTCCACTAGAGTGAACGGTTTCGCCGCCTTCGACTCCAGGCGGTCCTTCAGCGCCTCGAGCGGGATGAGCTTCACGGTCGAGCGGATTTCGGAAAACAGGTCGCTGTACGTCTTCGCCATGGGGGCGCCTTTCTAACCTCGAGAACCGCCGGCTAGCGAGCCGGAAACGAAAGTCGCATATTCCGATGTAACAATTCGGAAGGCTTAATCTTTGGCCGCCCAGCCTCCGCGTCAAGCGAGCTAACGCTTGGCGCGCCGGAAATAGCCCTGAACCTGGACGAAAAATGCCGAGTCTGAGCGGGCTAGAGCGGGCTGGGGGGGCGATCCTAGCCGCTCCGAGCACCCCGCTTCCGACGCGCTGGCCAAACGCGGCGCGCCTGCCAGGCGCTGGTCGGACAGTGCTAAAGTCGCGGGTTCTGTCCGGCCGTTCCTGGCCCCTGAGAGAGAAAGCTGATGTCGCAGAATCGTCTGGGTGAACTGCTGGTCCGCGAGAAGCTGATCAGTTTGCAGCAACTCCGTAAGGCACAGGACGAACAGAAAAAGTCGGGGCAGAACCTCGGCTACACCCTGGCTCGGCTGGGTTTCATCTCGGACGGCGAGATCACCGGGTTTCTGAGCTCCCAGTATCGCCTGCCCGCGATCAATCTCGACGAGTACGAGATCGACGTGGAGGTCGTGAAGCTCGTCACCAAAGAGGTATGCGAGAAGCATCGCATCA
>JBDTJC010000100.1:0-10674 GCA_039936055.1 Polyangiaceae bacterium
ACTCGGGCAAGAGGCCATCTGTGACGGATCCGGTCACCGGCGAGCAGCGCGAGGTCGAGCTGTACGTCGCCGTGCTCGGCGCGAGCAACTACACGTTCGCGGAGGTCACGTTCTCACAGACGATCCCTCTGTAGACGCCGCCGCTCAGTCGGCTAGGCTTGGTCTCAAATGAGGTTGTCGAACGAGAGCGTTGGGGCCCTGGTGGTGCGGGGCGATGGCCTAGGAGCGGGCGAGGGCGGTATTTCCGGAGCGCAGGTGCGCTCTGGTTCAGCGCAGAGCGTCCGATGACGAGCTCGGTGCGCGTGCTCATGAATCCGCTACCTGCCCCTCAAGGCGGCACGGTGCCCGCAATCGTTCGCGGGCAGCTTCGGCTCACTAACCGAGGCTCGGGAAAGTCGCTCGCCACCAAGGCGGCGCAACCAGCGAGCTTGGTGTTCACGATCGGCCTGATCCAGCAGGTGCGCCCCCCGGAAAAAAGGACCGACAATCCGTGGGTCACCATCGCCGGAACACTCGCGCTGGTGGGTGACGACCAGTTACCGCAGTTCACCATCGGCGGTGCTGCAGTGACGCTCAATGATCCGTCGCTCATACCTCTTCCTGCGCCTCCGCCGCAAAACGCTTCCCAAAAACCACCGCAATCGTTCCTTTTCGAGTTCGACGAAGCGTCCTTCATCGCCAGCCGTCCGCTACAAGTTCCGCTTCCGGACATCGCCCCGGAGGTGCGTCACATCGAGATCCAGGTCGAGCTACAGATCGGCGGAACGACGGAGAGCTCCAATGCCATCAACGACGTGCTGGACAAACCCGTCGTGAGGCAACTGCTCCACGTGAGCCCTCGGCTGTGCCTCGACACGCCCGTGTCCGATCCCACCGAACACAACCTGGCCTTTTTGGCCGCGGTCACCGGTGACACCATCGAGGCCGCGACCTTGCACGTGGGCAGCGATCAGTTAGTCGAAGGACAAGACTTCTTTCAGCACGCAGGACAGATCTACTTTCGTCCCGTGGCCAAACCCGTCGAGCCGCTCAAAGGCCTACTCGTGACCACGGACGGCCGCAGCTTCGACTTCGAGCTGAAGGTCGCCCAAACGTTGCGGGATCGGATGAATTCACTCGCGGGCCAACTCGCGAACATGGGCGGCTTCGCGGAGGCGGCCACTCAACGAGCGCTCGCCAACGGAACCGACGCTGACGGCGCCGCGCTCCTGGGCGACTCCATCGCGTCCGAGGCACTCCAAAGCAAAATGCGCTTGCTCGACAGCATCGAGGGCACGCTCAGCGAAAATCGAGATTTTGCTTTGTTCTATGCGCGCAGCGCCTCGCTTCCCCCCGTCTACGACAGCGATGATGACGGCCTGAAGGCGAGTGACACGGCATGACGACATTCACTCCCCGACCGATCACGCCGGCCAACTTCAAGAATATTCGCACAAAGCTGATCAACGGTATCGGTTTCTTTTCCGATGGCGTGTACCGGTACGCGGTTGCTGATAGCAACGCCTACCGCCTGGACATCGTGCGCCGCACGAAAAGCATCACTTGGTCCAACACCATCAGCGCATTGCCGAGCGCGTTCAAAGTGGTCGTCAACGGCGGTTTTTTTGGCCCAGAAGGCGTCTACAAACAGGCCAAGGATGGTGTCGTCGATCCGACCCTCGTCACGAGCAACGGGGACGTGAAGCAGGGGGGGAAGATCGTCGAACCGGACAACGGCGCAGGCAGCGACTTTTTCTTCTTTGGCCACGACGCCGCGGCCCCGCCCGTCTACAGCGCGGGTAGGGGAAATCCGCCCACTGCCGTGACGGAGGGCTCGGGCGCCCTCGGACCGATGATCCTGACGAACCCGACAACCAAAGCCCCGCTTAGGTTCGGCGCCAGGAATATCTACACTTCTGATCCCAATAAGAGCAGCATCCCAGCGAGTCCGGCGGAGTTTGCCGACTGCGTTCAGCGCAGCAACGCACGCTACGCGAGTGTGCAGTCACAGGCGGAGGGCTTTCGCCACGCCGGCTTCTGTGTCGTCGCGGTTCTCCCGTCTGACAGTCTTGTCATCGTCGTTGCCAAGCCTCAGGGGGACGACGCCAATCTCGACACGATACGTGACGCGCTGTTCTCGGTAAAATGCACGCTCGCATGCTTCACCGATGCGTCAACCTCGACATCGATGGCCGTGGATGGCGTGATGGAACCGGGTTTGGCTCCGGCATCGTACAAAGACGGCAGCATCGAGACGGGCTTCGGCTTGTTCCTGTACAAGCCCGCACCCGGCGCGACCCTGAACGTTGCTTTCACACAGGTGGAGGTTCTGGACGACGAGACCTTCTTCGGGTCGAACACCTGGACCTTGAATGGCGACGTGAATGGGTCGACTCAAGTCCTGCTGAACAAGGCTGAAGTAGACACGGGCCAGATCATCAACCTGAGTGCGGGCTTCCAAACGACGGTCACCGTGCCTCCCGGCGCTGATCTCGTGGTCACGATTACTGGAACTGATTCCGACAATGGAAACCTGGGCACCCCCGCGGCCGTGAAGTTCGGCGCCTCGACCACCCCCGGATTTGGCGTCGGAACTCACCTCATTACTGCGCGATCAGTACGCGTGACCATCGTGATCACGAATGTCCGACCGTGAAGACGCGCGCTCAAAGGATCCTGTTCGCGCTGTTGGCCGCGCTCACGATCGGCGCGGACGTTTACATCGTACGGTTGGAGCACCAGTACGCCCTGATCGAGTTCGACGAGCCGCCGTTTTGGGCAACGGCGTACTACGCAGAGCCATGGGCGACCCTATTTCAAGTCGTGGTTGTGGTGCTCGTGTTGCTTGGCCTACGGCGGGCCGTGTTTGCACGGATCCATCTTACTATTCGGTTCGCGACCGCGATTCTCGCCATCGCGGCTAGTCTTTTGGTCGCTATCGAGCTCGGTACGGCTGTTTCTTTCGACTACGTCGATGGGAGATTCCGAATCAGCGAGAGTCTTTTTGTGACACCGAGAACTGATCTCGATTTCGATGCCACGACGGACGCTGTCTGCTTGCACGCCGACGTGCGCGGCTTCTTTACCTGGTATCTGAATGGCATTCCCGTGCACCCGCGCTTGCTGCCATTGCCGTTCGCGCCCAGCGACCTCGAGACAAAGTTGGCCGGCGCCGGGGGGTGCCAGCCTGAGCTAGACCACTAGGTGTTGTCGTTTGCCTCCCCGGCTCGATTCGCAACGCCGCCAAGCGCATGACATCGGATTGACCATGGGTGCCGGCTGGAAGTGGTGCGGCGGCTTGTTTGTAGCCGCGCTTGGCCTCAGTTGCCGAAACGTTTCAAGCGCGGTACCGGTGGTCCCCGCCAAACAGCAGCCCGCCGTTGCGAACGCCACGCCTGGGACCGCAGCCGCGGCAGCGGATGCTGAAGCTGCAGCGCGCACTGCGCCGGTATCGACTCCCGTAGCGGCGTCGAGCGCTAGCGTGCCCGTTCCGGTTACTTGCTTCGACCGCTTCCGCGCGTGCTTCAACAAGCCGCGCGGCGTGAGCAGTTTGGTACTCCACCCGTCTCCCCTGTTCACGGCGGCAAGTCCGGTGCTGTTCTTCAGCCAGGTGCGCGGCGAACCGTCACACCTGGGACCGAAAGACTCCCGCGAAAAGTTATGCTCGTGGCACCCGCCCGCGTCGCTGTGCGTCCAATCCGCCTGCACGGATTCGGCCGCGAATCTCATCTGGTATCCGCTGCGTCGTGATGGCCCGCGACGCGAACCCACTCACAAATATAGGGCGCTGATGACGCTCTTCGATGCCACGGGCACAGCGCGCGGCTACGCCGCGGGATATACGTTCGACTTCGATTCAACCCGTTGCTTGACGGAGAGCGGCGAGCCGAATTGCGGCCCCACCTACCTCGAGCTCGTGCGTACCGGTCCGGCATCGATGCGGCTCGGCTACCACTTCTATTCCGGCACGCGCATGTGCAACGATATAGAAAACGAGCAAACATGGGTGCTCGACGACGAAGGCCTGCCAATCGCCGTTCTGGAAGTCACACCAGGGTCTGGCGGGCCCAGCGTCACCGTTACGGAAAGTGCCGTCCAAGTCAAATCGGCGACGCACGATTGCAGCAGTGAAATCAGCCGCGCCGAGCTCGCCGCACAGCCGCCGGAGGGAATGCTTGAACCCGAGTGGCTTTGAGGTGAACGCAACGTGCGGCACGGTCGTGCCGCTCCAAGCTCCGACGCCGCTCTTGCCAAGCCGCGCCATCGTTGTCACGATCTGGCGCCCATGCCAGGAATCTCGCCGACGCCGCGATTGCTTCCGTCAATTGCGGCACTAGTTGCGCTTGCGGCGTCTGGTTGCAGTCGCACGCCTTCTGCTGGCGCGCGGCCGAGCGCAGATCCAACGCCCGCCGCCTCGGGTTCTGTACCCGCTCTAGTGGCCGCGGCAGTCGGTGCCAAAATAGCGCCTAGCGTGCTATCGATTCGCAATCAATTAGATTGCCCTGAGGGGATGTTGTTCGTCCCCGAGGGCGACTTCTCGCTGGTGGCACCGTTGCCCGGCAAGCGCAATCAGACCCCGCAACGGCAAGCGTTTCACCTCTCAGCTTTCTGCATCGACCGCACGGAGGTGCCGATGTCTAAGTGGGACAGCGTAAAGTGCGGAGTACCAGACCGCGACTGCATATCGGACGCCTCGCGTCGCGGCCCAGCGGTGTGCATCGCTGAGGAACAAGCGGAATGCTATTGCGAGAAGGCGAGCTCTGGGTGGAACGCTCGCTTGCCCACAGATGCGGAGTGGCTGTATGCGGCGCTCGGCTCTGATGGTCGCAAATACCCCTGGGGTAACGACCCCTATCCCGCTGGTCTACAAGGGCGCGCGCCGGATTTTTGCTCGTTCGAAGCGCGAGTGCCCGGTTCGCAAACGTGCGCCGTCGATGCCAGCACTCGGGACAAGGGTCCGTTTGGGGTGATCGGGATGGGAACGAATGGCTTCGAGATGAACGGGACCTGCGTCACGCTGGAGGCGGCACCGAAGGACGGCCCATACTGTCTCTCGCGGGGGATGAACCACGAGGGAGAGGTACCCCCGCTCGCGGAACAGTCGCTACTTCATCCCAGCGCCGCGAGTGAACCCCTCAGCACCAATGCCGTGATCTCTTTCCGCTGTGCGACTGCAGAGCGCGGTCGGCCCTGAGCGCGCCGGGAAAGACCGACCCTTCAAGCGACGGATCTCAAACGCCTTTGACGGCGTTTAGCGCGTAGTACCAGGCTATTTCGCCTTGGCCGGCGTAGAGCGTGACTGCCGTCAGCCATGAGCAGGGGAACTCGAGCGTGTCGCCTTCGGTGAGCGCCGTGATCGCCTTTGGGACTGGCGGCTGGCCCGGGAGGGGCGTGCTCGCGGGGATGACGTACAGGTTGTTTTGCAGCAACTGGGCCACGCGATCGAGGGAACGAAAGCGGTGGCTCCGCAGATTGCCGCTGACGAACTCCCGCTGAAAATCGCCCTCGGCTTCGTTGAAAAACGTCATGCCGCCCTTGAATTTCGGTTTCCCGTTCTCGATTGTCTGACTGCCCACCTGCAGGTTTTTCACGCAGTTCTTGCAATCATGGCGCTTGTTGAACGTGCATTCACGTTGCACCTGTGTGGCTTTGAATTTCGAGAGGAACACTTTCACTCCCTGTGTCGCGCTCTCGACTCCGGAGGTGATGACAAACGGCACTGGTGGCGGCTGCCCCTTCGTGCCCAAAGGAATTCCGGAAAAGAAGTCGAAGGTCACGGTCGGGCCTGCCGCCGGGGCCGGGGGGGTGGCAGTGAGCCCAGTGGTAGAAGTTAGCGCGAGCGGTTTGCTGAACGTCGTGAACGCCGAAACGCCCCAGCCGCGGCTCGTGCTCAGCTTGCTGCCTGGCGTGGTTCGTTCCCTGAAGAAGCTGCTATCCCCGGGCGTAGACCAATCGATCCCGAGCTTTACGAACTTCGCGCCGCCGCCAAAGTTGCTCTCGTGAACGCCGCCGCTTTCGTGTTTGAACACGAATTGAATGATGGGCAATGGCGCGTCGGCTCGGCCTGCCGCGGCCGCCGCGGTGTTGATGACGGCGGGCAAGTCCTGACTCAGCACGAAGGTAATGATCTCGTTTCCAACCGGAGTGCGAAAGATCGGCCGACCTCCCAGCTCGCCGTTGATCACCATTCTTCGGATGTAGCGTGCGGTTGCGGGGTCCACCTGCGCGAACTCGCGCAACAAATCCACGTACGCGTCCATCAACGTGGTGGCGTCCGACTTTTGGATCTCGTTGTTGTATGCGGTCACTGTGCCCTCGAGCGCGGCGACCGCCGTTTCGATCCCGGGCCATTCACTGGGCGCCGAGAAACCCGCGGCCTGCCAAGTAGCCTGAAGCGCATTCATGCGCGTCAACAGAGCGGGTAGCGGTCCCTGGCCCTTGGCGCCCGACTTACTCGGCACCGCGGGAGCAGCAGCCTGGATCCAAAATGCCGATTGAGTGAGCGCCGTAATACGCAGGTTCGTAAAGGCAGCCGTTGGTGTGCCGACGCGTGGTCGCCCATTCAATACCGCTGCTGCGGTCGTCGCAGCCTGCATGTCCGTGTCGATGGTCTGAAGCGTAGCGCTCGCCACACCCGCCGCGGCGTTGCGCGCAGCGATGTCCTTTTCGAGCTGCGAGCTACGCCCGGCGAAGCTGTTCGGTTGAACGGTGCGTGTTGCGTTGGTCCTCGTCTTGCCAATCTCCGTGTCGACGAAATTGAGCAAGCTCTGTTGGTTCTTGATGATGGCTTGCGCGGAGGCCTCGTCAGCGGCTACGCGATCGAACACAGACAAGGGATCGGGCCCCGCTGGCGTTGAAGCGTTCAGCGTCAGCGGCGCGGGCGCGGGCTGGAGCCCAGGCGCAGAAGGCAGCGGGAGAACGGCGTCCAGCGCTTGCATCGACTGCAACGTAGTTTGAAGCGAGGCGCCGTTGGTATTCACTTCGGCAATCAGGGCATCCACTGAGGTGACAAGGGGGTCGACCTGGGCCGCGACGAGCGTTGACGCCTTGCGCCCTGCCTGCAGCGTCCCGATTTGCGTGGCCAGTGTGCCTGCGTCCTTCGACGACTTTGGGACGGCGACCTTCAGCGTGTCGCGATCCGTAGCGACTTGAGTGATGCTCGACTGCAGTGTTGCGATATCACTGGGCGAGTTTTGTCGGTTGAATCGATCCCAGAGCGCGGCCCACTTCTCGATAGTCGCCGCCAATAGACCCGGGGTCGGTGTCGTCGAGGAGCCGAGCGCTTTTGCCCACGCTGGCACGGAGGAATAGACCTCGCTCGGGCTCAACAGGCCCTCCTTGGGAAAGAAGATCGGTAGCGTGGTGCCCAGATCGCTGTCGGCGATCGTTGCACCGGTGGCGGGCGTCGGTGTGGGAGCGGGCGTCGGTGTGGGAGCGGGCGTCGGCGTGGGAGCGGGCGTCGCGTTCGCCTGCGCTTTTGCGATCGCCTGCGCCTCATCGGCCTTCTGCTTCTTCACTGCATCACGAACAGCGTCCAGATTGTCTTCTGCTGGTACCCCGAAGACCTTGGTGAGGTAGCGTTTGAAATCCAGTACGCCGCCGAGCAACATTGTGCTGAAGCGGCCGGGGGTTTCACCGCCACGTGCGGGCCCGTAGAAGCCGAGGCGTAGCAAGTCGCGCTGCAACTCGCCCACATACTGGGCGCCTTGGTGGTGAGGGTCCGTGACCGTTTGCCCGTCGAAGATGCCCTTGGCGTCATCATCGGCAAAACGAAGCTCCAACCCACCGTAAGGATCCGCCGGCAGCGCTTGCGCTGGTTGCGTCACCGTCAGCGGGACATTGGACTTTTGTGTGAACTCGATCTGCGTGACCGTGTTTAGCCCACAGCTCGGGCATAGCTGGTTTTCCACGACGCCGGAGGTGGCCGGGACCGAGCCCTTCAAAAAGCTCGCGTGGTAGTTGCAGCGAACGTTGCGACAGAAGAAGTACTCGATCTTTTGGTCGATCGGTGGGGCGGGCTTCTTCGCGGCTGCGGGCTTCTTGGAGGTGGCCATAATTGGTTCGTGGGGGCATTCAAGGCAGCGGCGTGAAATCGTTCGTCGACGTGAAGTCCGTCATCGAGCCATTGAAGTCATCGAGTGAGCTGTCAAGGCTGTCGTTCCCGGTGAGCACATCGGCAGGCGTGGTGGCGAGGTTCTGCAGTTCGGCGACTGGGTCGTGCTGGTAGTTCGCGTACTCGGGGCCAAAGTGCACGAAGCGGCCATCGGTCAGTCGAACCGCAACGGTGCCCGGCGGCACTTGGTCGCTGAGTGCGCCCTGGTCGTCGGTGTTCAGGTCCCGCTCTTCGCCGTCTGGCAACGTCACAATCACCAGAGTATTGGGAACAGGGAACCCCTGATGATCCACAATCTGCAACGTGAGCGGGACGCGCCGCCCCGAGCTGGACGGTGGCAGCGGAGTTCGCTCATACAAGCCGGGCAAGTACAGCTCACTGGTTTGCGGATCCGCTGCAGCGTGCGCCAAGTCTGGCTCCTCGCCTGGCTCGAAAAACAGGAGCTCGACTCGGCGATTCGCCTGGCTGCGAAAGTTGTCGACTCCCAGCTCCTCGATCGGGAAGTACTCGCTGAAGCCGAGGAATTCATGATCCGGATCGGTGAAGGTGATCTTTTTGCGGAGCGTGCTCAGATTCGCAGCGGTCTCACCGAGCTCTTGCTGCAGCGCGAATTCGTAGCAGTCGAAGAACCCGCCCCACGTGAGCGCGCCAACAGAACCATCCACCGTCAGCGCTGCGGCGCTCGAGCCGAGCGCTTGTCGGTTAATGTTGAAGTCGGTTTGAAATTGACGCACTGGCCTGTCGAGCGTGGCTCCGTTGTCGTCGATGGGCCCCGGATCACAATCGAAGCTCAGCCCCGTGAACGCACTAGCAACCCAAGACAGAATTTGCTTGATGTCCGCCACGCTGTGGCGGCCGTTGCACAGTTTGCTGAACACATCACGTGATTCGCTGCCGCCCTTGAGCATCGCTAGGGCGACCTCCGCGCGTTCCTCGCTCAGCGTTTGATTGAACTTCGGATCGGCGGTCGTGTCGGTGTGTCCGGCGACCAGCGTCGTGCGTCCCGGGTGGTCCTCGTTGAAGCGCAGGGTCGCGGCGATCACGCCGACCGAGGTCAGGCTCGGATGATCACCGTCTGCATCGGGGTTTTCACCCTCGGGCAACACGACCGCGCTGTTGGTTCGAAAGTGAGCATCGGAAATTTCCGCGAAAATGACGGCCGGGCCATCCAGCTCGTCCGCGGTGAGCTCCACCACTTCGGTAGTGCGATCACGCCACGCCGGATACTCCGTGCTGCCACGCGCCGAATTCTTTCCCGGTGGCGGAGGAGTAATCCCAAATTCCGGGTCGAAGAAGAACAGCTCGACGCGACGGTCTACGGGGTCGGCTTTCTCGTCAGCGGGAGCGTCGTCGAGCTCTTCACCGCTGTCGTCGAGCGGGAAATTCTCGCCAACCCCGTGCGCGATGACGTCGATTTCACCGTTCGTTTGGATGTCTTGAGGCATTTGCACCTGCGTTTGCGTCTTGGAGGGAAGCGCCGTCGAGCGACATGTATTCTTCGATGAGCGCGCGCCGGGTTTCTTTGCCTGCCTTGCCATCGACGCCGAGACCGCGTGTGCGCTGGAACCAGCTGACCTCCGATTCCTTCGGATCTTTCGCTTCGAAACCTGGCATCGAAATAACCATCAGGTGATCCTCGACTTTTCCCCAACGCTTCTGCGCGTCGATATCGGCGCCATAAAACTTGTACCAACCATCGACGTCGTCCTTCAAAAAAGAGGTCGTGGCCTCAGCGCGCTCGAGTGATAGTTTGTCGTTGTAGGCGGGGCTGCCTTTGGTGTCCGCGTGCCCCACCACCAGTAAGTGGCTGGGCAGGTTGTCCGTGTAAAGCTCGCGCAACTTCTGCACAGCAGGGAGGGCAGTCGGCAACAGGAACGCCTTATTCGTATCGAAGAACATGTCCAGCTGCGCTCGCACCGAACGCGGTACGGCGCCGACCATTCGTAGCTGAGGCGCGGCATCCGAGGCATCCAGCACCAGCAACCGGGTGTCGTAGGTCTCGACGATCGCGTCGGGGTCGCCCGTGAAATGCTCGAGGGTGACGGTGAGTGTGTAGTCGCCTACGGGCACGTCCTCTTGCAATAAGCGACCGTCAGCATCGGTGACACCATCAAAGCTGGCCGGACCGCTGATGGTGTACTTGCGATTGGCGTGGCGAACGCGCCCCGACTTGTCCCAAAGCTCAACGAACAGCTTGCCCAACTGGGGCGTGATCACGATGGTGTTCGGGACACCCGCTTTGATATCGGTAGCGCCAAACTCCCGACCGTTGAATTCCCGTTGTTTGGTGTTGAGCCCCCTCGGAGCGCTTCCAAGTCGCTGACGAGCCCAGCGCGGCGCCAAGATGTCTTCGAGCGCAGCAGGATCGAGCACAGTGACGGTGCCACTTCCGGCAGTGGTCCCTTCGAGTAGGGCCACACCGGCGGCGTTGGTGGTCACACCTTCGACGCGATCACCGGCCGCGATCTCCACTTCGAGCCTAGAAATGGCTTGTCCGATTTCATCGACGAAGCGCACCTCGAACGACGTTTGGAGCGGCGCTTCGCGGCGCGGAATGAGCTCGGCGGCTGGTTGCGGGTCCA
>JBDTJC010000101.1:0-3468 GCA_039936055.1 Polyangiaceae bacterium
TCGGCGCCGACGCAGTGGTCCTTCGGGGAACGCACGTCATCGGGCGGAAGGGAAAGCCTGAGCTCGTCGATGACGCGCTCGCCATCGGTTTCCAGCCCGCTGTCGCTAGCCATTGAGCTTTCACACCTCAGTACCCGTTGACTCAGTATTACGCATCGGGTGGCGGTCCCGTCAGCATTGCGGCGGCGGAGATCGACTCGTACGACGCAATCCGAGCGTTTAATTCTGACGCTTACTGGAATGTCACACTGCTCAATGCCTCGGGGCAACACTTGGAGACGCGGCGGCGACGGGCTCGGAGTCCTTGACGATGACGTAGGTGGCGGCACAGTAGAGCCGCTGGTTCGCAAATGAGCGCGATGCGGTTTTCAATCTTGGTCGTCGGCATGCTGACGTCTGCGACGCTGCCGAGTCTTGTCGGATGCGGTCGGTATAGGACGGACGCAGCGTCCACGATGGACGCAGACGCAGCGTCCACGATGGACGCTGCGTCTGCGACGGACGCGGCTGGAGACAATGCGTCTTCTGCGGCAAAATGCACGGCCACTCCCAGGATGCTCATCGGCCCCTTTTGGCTCCAGGCCGCGGACGCGGGCAGTTCTGTGAGCTCGGTCGAGTGGGCTTTTGGAGATGTCACGGTCAGCGCCGGCTCGGTCTACATCGCCGCGACAGGACCCACGGAGGGTCGAGTCTGGCAAGTCCCCCTTGATGGCGGATCGTACTCGACTTTCATCCAGACGATCGGATTTGAGCAGGCATTGCTGCCGACGGAGAGCGGCCTCATTTTGGCAGAGACCCGGGTCGCCTCGGACGGCGGACTGACTGGGCAGGTCGTGCTGGTCTCGGCGGCAGGGGGTCCAGCGACCGTGCTCGCCTCGACTCAGGGCGATGTCATCGGGGCGGTGGCAGACTCGAAGTTTGTCTATTTCGCTGATTCGAGCGGCACCAAACGCGCCCCCCTCACAGGGGGCCCAGCGACCACCCTCACGGCACGCGCCGGATCGCTCGGGTTGTTCGCCGGAAACGTGGTCATCGCCGACGCCAAGGCGTCAGAGATTCTTGGCGTCGCGATCGATGGCGGAACCGTCGCGACGTTGGCAACCGGCCAAGCCGAGGCGATGGATCCTCTCGCGTGCGGATCTGCGCTGTGTTGGCTGACCGTCGGCCCCACCATGCGCGGACGGGGAGTGGCGTCAATAGTTCGGCTCGATGTGCCCGCTTCGGCGGAGCCCATCGTGACGAGCGCGGATCTATTCTCGCCCAGTCGCGTCGTCTTCGATGGCCGAGACTTCTTCGTCGCGGTGGGCGTCGACACGGAGCCCTCGGGGCCCATCGTACAGGTAGCGGCCTCCGGAGGTACCCCCACGCTGGTCGCCAACGCAGAGACCGTCGGCTTCGCGATTGACGGTGACTGCCTGTTCTGGGCCGACCCGCACCAGGGCGTTTTCAGCGTCAAGAAGTAGCGGTCGTCCAGCGCCGTAGTGTCCGGAAACCCGAAAGCGTGAGTGATGCAGCGGCTCGATGATAGAAGTTGAGCAAACCGCCGAGCCGCGAGCGGACTCGAACGGCGCCGAAGGCCGCGTTGTCGTTGCTCGGAGCAGCAGCGAGTGAATGAATTGGCCGTCGATGCCTTGGTGATAGCGCCCCACCTGGTAGTGGCGCACGAATACCTTGAGCGGGTGTCGGAGGTGCGGCTGGTAGACGCGACCGGCCCCCAGCGCGTCAGACTGCGCTCGCGCGAATGATCGCCAAGCTCCCGTGGTGGCCGCCGCGGTGGCCGCGCCCGCGCCGGCTCCAGGACCAGGCGCTCCCGCCGGTGTTCCGCGCCCCTTTCAAGCGCACCCGTCGGCGGCTTCTTAATCCATTGGCTTCAGGTTCAAGTCCTGAATGACCCACAACGAAATGGCTTCGACGACGCTTGGTCGCGAAGCCGATAGCCGCTGACGCGGCCACCCTGGGCCCTCCGCGCCGGGGTGGCCGAGTGTCCGTTGAAGTGATCGGTGCACTCGGTCCGGACCGTCTTTACTCCCCCAGTCCGGGTTTTCGGACACTAGGAGGGCCAAACTTCGGAAGCAATCCGTCGACGATGCCCGCCCGTTGGTCTCAGTGACACGCGTGATCGGAATCCTCCGGAACGAGTGATCGGATGCGCCCGGAACGCCTGATCGGATGCAGCGGAATACGCAACCTGCGCGCCGAGCATCGATGGCGGGCGGGGCATCTGGATGCTGCGAATCCTGCGCGAGGTAACGGCGCGCTCTGATCTCACCGTGTCAGAAACGGATCTTGCTGACGCGCCGCACGCTGAGCCAGATCATGAGATCCCGGCGCGGACGAGCGAAGTAGCCAGCACAGCTCGACGCAAACGCCGCCCGAAGCTGTAGCGTTTTCTCCTTAGTTGCCGAGAAGAAGGCAGCTAAACTCGGAAACGTGCCGGTCTTGCTGCAAGCCCTTGCTCGCGTCGTCCTCAAGCGACTGGGCGAGGCGGGCGAGCTCGATCTTGAAACGATTGGGCTGCGGGCAAGCAAAACTATTGGCTCGCGTACCTACGCATCAACGCCAGCTTTGCCGCTGACCTCGCAAGGCATGCTACCGACCGCTCCCCAGGCTCCGGTCTGACGGGACTCTCACCGGCTTTGGGGCGTCAAAGCGGGTCTTCGGTGAGCGGCAACGATGGCTTCGATTTGGGGCCAATTCATGACTCTCTCCAGATCCGGCCAGGCGCGCGCGGTGCGATAGAAATAGCCGATGTCGCGGAGGAGCGTCGTGGCGAGCGCAGTCGCGAGGAGCGCGGGTGCGCCCGTCCAAAGCAGCCAATAGTAGGCCGCACCGAGCGCGCTGAAACCGCACGTGAGCATCACATATAGGCGAAGATTGGCGAGCAACAACCGCCCCACGCTCAGCTTCTGGCCTCGCCACTTCAGGTAGATTTCGAGGGTCCCGAGGTTGCGCGGATTCAGCAGGGTGTCCATGACTCGGCGGAGTTTCCTGGGCAGAGGGTGCGAGCGCAAGCTGGCTGAGCGCGAAGACCGACGAGCCCTCCGCATACCGGGAACGACATGCCTCGTCGACTCTCGCGCGGACGCGGAACCATCTTCCCCGAAGGGTAGGAGCCCAGGGGCTTGGTGCTGGCCCTATCAGGCAGGGAGCCGCACGCAGCAGGAGACGGCAGCCTTGTCGCATCCGGGTTCCTCGTTCCCCCACGGATAGGCTCGGCCGCCGGGGCCGCGCGCCGTGTACTCCCATTCGGCTTCCGTGGGTAGGCGCTTCTGGTCGAAGGCACAGCAGACAGCCACCTGGCCCCAGGCTTGACCCAGAACCAGCGGACTCGCTAGCCAGCGGCGGGGTTACGCCCAAAACCAATGTAAGTTCCGATGGTTGCACTAAATTCCTTGCCCGAAATTACGTGCGACCGTATCTTTTCTACCGGAGATTAGAGACGATGACCGCCGCAGCTCAGCCCACCTT
>JBDTJC010000102.1:0-10138 GCA_039936055.1 Polyangiaceae bacterium
GGCAGAATGTCTTCCAAGAGCGCGTGGATCTCTGCGGCGTTGCCGGTGTTCTCCAAGAACGGCGGCAGGAGCTCCATGGTGCCCGTCTTGCGAAAATCCGCCACGGTGACGCCTTGGCCGTGGCGCACCGTGACGAGTTTCGCTTGCTCCAGCATGCGGACGGCTTCGCGCAACGTGTTGCGATTGGTGCCGTACTGCGCCGCCAGCTCCCGCTCTCCAGGTAGCCGCTCGCTCGGTTTGAGCACGCCCTTCAGGATCTGACTGCGCAGATCGCGGAAGATCGTCGCGGCGATGTTGGTGGAGGGCGGGGCGCGGTGTTCCATGCTTGGGCCGGCTCGATCAGAAAACCGAGCCGCGCTGCCAACTTACAGCAAGATGGACACGCCCGCCGAGAAGTACGGGTAGCCCAGGCGTACTAGGAAGCCGACCGAGTCAGAAACCTGGAACCGGCCGCCCACGGAGAACGTGCCATCCACCGTGTTGTCGCTGTAGGAACTGCTACAAAAGCCGTTGTTGCAGCTCACGCCGGCAACGCCGACGTCGTAGCGACGGTGCTCCAGCACCAGACCGCCCTCACCGAAGACGCTGAGGTGGTGCAGGAGGAAGAAGTTCCATTGCACGACCACGGGCACGGACCAGATATCGGCCGTGAAGCCGTTCCCGTAGAAGTAGCCGTTGTTGTTGTAGCGGCCGCAGTTACCGATTGAAGAGTGCGCCCAATCCAACCCGAACCCGATGCCCATGTTGTTGTTGAGCTTGGGGATCGGCCCGTTGTCGAGGATCGGGATGGTCGCGCGGACGCCGGGGCCAAAGCCCGTGTTCGTGCACGGTGCGTAGTCATTCAACACGCCTTCGACGATCAAATGCGGCTCCAACTCCCAAGCGTACGTCGGATGATTGCCCGGCTCTTTGATTTCGGATCTCTGCTGAGCCGAAGCGACAGCAGACACAGCCAACAGCCCGAGTACGACGCAAGTTTGCGTGAAACGCATAGTTTACCTTTCCAAGTGAATCGAGAGTTCCAAACGCTGCTCGACTTCCAAAAGCAATGCCTGAGCGCCTCGTAGAATCGTTGGCCGCACGGTCATTGCCCAGTCCCGTACAACGAATTGGCCCCGGTCGTCCAATGCCAGGCGTGGGCGGTGAGCGAGGATGCACCGCAGGCGCTCGGCGATGAGCTCCGGCGAGGTGTCCGCGCGGACCGCGCCGCGACTTTCCAAGCTGTGGCAGAGATGTGAGAAGCGAGCCCTGGCATCACTGTTCAGCCAATGGATGTGGTCCGAGACGCGAACCGTCAATGCACATTCGATTGCCGACAAATACGCCTCGTTTGCGCGATTATCGACCAGCGCGGCATCGAGCAATAGCTCCACACCAACGTGCGCGACGGCGCGCGCGCTGCCGCGTGACAAGCCGTGGCTGCTGAGGAAGCTCGAAGCCTGACCAGAAAATTCCAGAAATGCGCGCGAGCCGTGAAATGCGTCGTCGGTCACGTGGTGGAAGCGTAAGCCGGCTTGCACTGCTGCATCCGTCGCGCTGGGTGGCCGCGTGCGCAACATCGAAGCAAAGTCCGGCAACATCGCGCCGAGCACGAACTCAGCTCGAGCCGGGCCGCGAGTAGCCTCGTTGCGTTGCGCGATCAAAGCGTGGCCAAAAAAATTCATGGCGTGAGCACCGGCAAAAACACTATGTAATGTCCGTGACGAAAGCGCGCACCCCGATCCAACTGCTGGCGCGAAGCCCGCTGTCCGAACGCGTGCACCGCCTGCGTTTCGCGGCGCGCGCGCCGTTTCGCTGGCTGGCGGGACAACACTTGGTCGTGGTGCGAGGTAAAGGCCAAGCGCTTTTCCTACCCTATTCGATCGCCTCCGCCTACGACCCGCAAAAGCCGGGCGAATTCGAACTCGCGGTCCTTTTTCGCGCAGGCGCGGAGGTGATGGACGCACTGCTCGTGGGTGAACAACTCGAAGTCGAAGGCCCAGCGGGTGAGTTCACGTGGCAGGGGGAGCCCAGTCCGGCTGCGCTGTTGGTCGGCGTCGGCACCGGCATCGCACCGCTGCGCGCGTTGATCGAAGCGGAGCTCGCGCGGGACACGCGCACGCGGCTACTCTTGGTCGCGGGGCATCGCGCCCCGGAAGACGTCTTGTTCCACGCTGACTTCGTCGAACTCGCCGCGCAGCACGCGCGCTTTCGCTTCGTGCCAACCCTCACGGGTGCGACCTCCGTTTGGCCGGGCGAGCGGGGGCGAGTGCAGGCGCAACTGCGCGCAGCAGTGCACTCGCTCGGTCGGCTCGACGCCTACGTGTGCGGTCGCTTAGACATGGTGCGCGAAGTTGTGCTCGCTCTGGAACAAGACGGGGTTCCGGCAGGGCGCGTTCGCAGTGAAGGCTTCTGAGCCGCGCGCGTTACAGGCGCCCGCACCCAGACCCAAATACCGGATTCTGTCCGAGACCGATCCCAGGCAGCGCGCGAGCGCGGCCCCGGATTCGCCTTGCCCGACGCGCTTCGTGATACCCGAAGGGGTGAAGCCGCTGCCGCTGCCGCTGCCGCTGCCGCTCCCCAACCCCTTCCCGGGGCCGTGCTCGCGCGCTGCCTCTTCTATGGATCAAGACTGGGCGACCGCCGCAGGCCGGTGCGCTCCCGACACGCTTCAGGCAGACTCGGCCTCATGGCTGTTCGGTCGTCGTCAGGAAACAAAACGCGCTGCTTCTGGTGTGGCGATGACCCGCTGATGATCGCGTATCACGACACCGAGTGGGGCGTGCCCGTGCGCGATGACCAGACGCTGTTCGAGTTCTTGGTGCTCGAAGGGGCGCAAGCCGGGCTGAGTTGGAGCACCATCTTGCGCAAGCGCGAGGCATACCGGCGCGCGTTCGCGAACTTCGAGGTCGAGCGCGTGGCCCGCTTCACGCCCAAGAAGCTCGCCCGCTTGATGCTGGACGCGGGCATTGTCCGCAACCGGTTGAAGCTCGAATCCGCGGTCAAGAACGCGCGCGCGTTCCTGGCGGTGCAACGGGAATTCGGTAGCTTTTCCGAGTATCAATGGCGCTTCGTCGACGGCGTGCCGTTGCAGGGCCGCATCCGCACGCGCAAAGACATTGTTCCACGCACCGAAGCATCGGACGCGTTCAGCAAAGATTTGAAGAAGCGTGGTTTCAATTTCGTCGGCTCGACCATCATCTACGCGCACATGCAAGCAGTGGGCATGGTCAACGACCATCAACTCGAATGCTTCCGACACGCGAAGCTCGCCGGAAAAACAACTATCAAGGCTCGGAACACGCCGAGGAAATAGCCTCGAGCGGCTGGCCGAATTCCGACCTGCGGGGTGAAAACGAGTCGGCGCTGCGGCCCGGCGGTTGCGCGAAAACCCGAAGGCTTGCTAGCAATTGAGTGAGTGCGTCAAGAAACGCTAACCGTAGTGGCTCGGGTCGAGGCGGGAGTGCATGCCTCGGCCGTGCACGCGGCGTTGAAAGCGCTCGCCCGTGACACGCTGCCAGGCTCTGGCGCGCGGCCGCGAGTGTTCGCTCACGAGTCGCTCCGCATTCACTTCGCGCGTCTGGCGTTGCTCGAAGAAGCAGCGGGTTCGGACTACGGCCCCACGCTAATTCTTGAATCGAATTTCGACACCGCCCTCGAGGATGGCCCTGCGGCGCGAACTGCGCACCTTGAGCTTTTGTGCAGCACAGCCGGCGCCGCATTGCTCACGGCGTTCGAACATTGCGTAGGTTTCGGGGCGCAGCTCTCGGCGGCCGAGCTCGCGGCTGCGCTCGCGCGCAAACTGGTTCCGGCGACTGCCGCTTATCAAGGTCACACGCAGCGTGATCTGAGCAGAATTCGCCTCGAGCAGCGCCTGCGCGACGTGCTCGTCGATTTCTTCTCCCGCGCGCCGAAAGCAACGCCGCGTGAATTGTACCACGCGGCGCGCGAGCACGTGCGACTGCGGAGCGCGAATGACCCGCTGCTCGCTGGCTTGAATCTCGACGCGCCCATGCCGCCGCTGCCCAGTGCCGCCGCGCGCACAATGAGCCTGAATGAAGGCTATTGGGCCTGGATCAAGAATCTGTCCTTCGGGTTACTCGCGTTTGCGCTGCAGCAGCTGAAGAACGTCCTGACTTGGCAAAGGGTCGATATCGAGTTCGACCAGCGAACCTTGCAAGAAGCGTGGACGGACGACGACCGCCGCCGTTTCGTCGAGATCGCAGCTACGGAGGATCACGCGCTGCAAAACGCGCTGACGCACGTCGTGCCCCTGAAGGGTGCGGACCGCTTGGCAGTGCTGATCGCCGCTCACGGCTACATTGACGTGATGGCTAAGCGCTACTTCGATGATATTGGACAATTGGGCGGCATCCCGTCGATTCATTTCGCCAAGTGGTTGCTGATTGACGACAACAAACGGCTGATGTTCCTGACCAACTACGACAGCAGTTGGGAGAGTTACCTGGGGGACTTCGTCGACCGCGCGCCGGTGGGGCTGAACTTGGCTTGGGTGTGCACGCAGGAATATCCGCGCACCGCGTTGCTCGTGTTCTTGGGCGCCACCGACGAAGAGCGCTTCAAAGCTTGGAGTCGTGCCCACCAGCGGCCTACCCAAGTGTTCTACACAGCCTACCCTGAGCTGAGTATCGCGGCGCTCAACAACAACACCTGGATCCGCTGCGGGCTGCACCACGCGCCGGGTGCGATCGATTTGCGCGCTTGGTTTCGCCGCGTTACCTGAAGGCGCGCACAGGATTGTCATGAAGAAACCGCTAGAATTTCGCGATATTCAGGGGCTGATCCTGAGTGGCTACGGGGAGAAGCCGGCCGCGCGCTACGTCGTGTTCGAGATCGTTGCTGCCGAGCGGGTGCGTGCCTGGTTGGCCCGCTCGATTGAAGCCTTCCAATTCGGCGCGTTCCGTCGCTCTGTCCCGCAAGCGCCGCCGTTCCTGGGTGACTTGTGCGTGAACATCGCCTTCACGTACGAAGGCTTCCGCATGTTCGGGCTCAGCCCGAGCGTGCTCAACGGGTTTGCTCTGCCTTTCCAGGAAGGCATGAACGAGCCAAGTCGTGCGCGCCGCTTGGGTGACGACGGCCCGAGTGACCCCGAGTCCTGGGTGTGGGGAAATCCCGGTCAGTCCGTGCATGGGCTTTTGGCGCTGTTCGCCGGTGAGGGCGACGCGGCCCCCGAGGATTGGGTCCAGATCCAAGAGTTCGTTGATGCTCAGCTGTGCCATGAGCACGGTTTTCGCATCGTCAAAGAGCTGGATACGCTGGCGTCCAACCAAACGCGCCGCAAAGAGCACTTCGGCTTTCGCGACGGTATCGCCAACCCGCAGCTCGATGGCCTACCGCGTGACCGCGCAGACGACGTCATTCCCATGGGTGAGATCGTGCTCGGCTACGAGAATTCATACGGCATGCTGCCGATGTCACCCGAAGTGCCGGCCAGTGCAGACCTGCAGAACCTGCTCAGTGCGGTGGAAGGTCGCCCGGAGAGCCATGATTTCGGCAAGAACGGCAGCTATTTGGTGTTCCGGCAGCTCGCCCAAGACGTGCAGGCGTTCTGGCAATACATCGAGCACGCGCGCAATGAGGTGCCAGATGCGCCGCCCGGTCGCGCTGGTCGAGAGTGGCTAGCTTCGAAATTCGTCGGGCGTTGGCCGAATGGCACGCCGCTGACGCGTTTTCCCAACGCGCCCGGGCCGACCGCGACGCACGACTCGGACTCGTTCCTGTATGGCTTACACGACGACTCGTTCGGCACTCACTGCCCGATTGGTTCGCACATTCGTCGCACCAACCCCCGGGATACTGCGCTGCCGGTGCCCCATGACCCCGAGTTGAGCGGCGACCCGAAAGACGCAGACATTCGCCAACAGCGCCTGGCGCTGACCGCTCGGCATCGCATCATGCGCCGCGGTCGCGCCTACGGACCACCCGTGGATGAAGAGTTCGATCTCGATGCCTTGCTCAACGTTCCCAGCGCCGAGGAACGCGGGCTGCATTTCCTGTGCTTCAACGCGAACCTCAGCCGGCAGTTCGAGTTCGTGCAGTCGAACTGGGCTCAAAATCCGACATTTGCTGGGCTCAACAGCGACCCGGATCCGCTGCTGGGGGCGAACCGCGAAGTGCCGTTCAAGGCCAGCGACTTCACTATTCAAGGTTGCCCGGTGCGGCGCGTGCGCAACCTGCCGCGCGTGGTGGAGGTGCGCGGCGGGGCCTACTTCTTCATGCCCAGTCGGCGCGCGCTCGAATTCTTGGCGGGTGCCTGAACGGCGCGCTCGGCCGCTTCCGCGCTTCAGGGCGCGAATGCCCTGCAAGACGCAATTCTGTACGTGCAAAGTGCGGCAGATTTGGTCGAGTGCGATCGCATCATCCCCCGCTTTGCGGAACATGCGGTGCGGCGAAACCAGGCGCTCCTCGGCATCGTACGCGCGCAGCAGCGCTTCGTAGCCAACTGGCTTGTGGTGCGCGAGGCTCAACACGGGCTGCAGCGCAGTGCGCAGCGTGTGATCCCCGAAGCGCGCGTGCGCGACGTTCCCGTCTACCGTGATGTTGGCGAAGATCTGATCGGCCCAGTTGGAGTCGGTCCGGTCAGTCGAGAAGGGCGGCGGATGAGAAGAGCGGCGCACTACGGGTGGATGCGGCGAGCGCGGCATCAGCGGTGGATGCGAGGAGCGCGACACACCGGAGGTGCTGGCTGGCTCGGGCGTGTTCTGCAGGCTCTGGGCATGCATGTCCCATTCGGGATGTGTGGGGTCAGCCAAGAGGCGGCGCAACATCGGACTATCAGCTTGACACATTGCGCATTTCGAATTCGTTTCGGACTTGGCTTGCGCGCAAAGCAGGTGCGACTCTAAACTACTGTGTGAGTGTGACCACCGGCCTCGCCGTGACTGATACCGTACGTCTCGATCGTTTTTTGTGCGCCTCGCGCTTGTTCAAATCACGAACGCTTGCCCAGGAGGCGTGCGAGGCGAACCATGTCCGTGTCAACGGTGAGTCGGTGCGTTCCAGTCACTTGCTGCGGGTTGGCGACGAGATCCGCGCTTTCTCGCCGCGCGGGAGCATCGTCTGGCAAGTGCTGAAGCTCGCGGACAAGCGGCTCGGGCCCCCTGAGGCGCGAACACTGTACGAGGATCTCTCGCCGCCTCCAGCGCCACGCGAGGAACGGGTTGCGGTGCGCGAGCGCGGCGCGGGGCGGCCCACGAAGGCGGACCGCCGCGCGACCGATCGCTGGCGCGGTGGTGACGACTAGCACGACGACCCGGAACTCCGTTCCGGGTTGTCGTACGTCGAGACAGATAGAGTACTGAAGACAGATCTGCCGTGCTGGAGGGTTGCTGCGGCCCTCACCCTCGATGGGCCGCGGAAACCCGGAACGCACATCCGAACCGAAGTACTAGCGCTTGCCCGTTCGCTCAGTTTTGGCGGTGAGGCGCGCCCGCTTCCGGCGGAGGGGGAACCGGTGCCGACGCTCCGTCCGCAGGGAGGGGAGGAGCGGGCGGGGTGAGCGGTGGTGGCGGCGCGGCTTCGGGGGGCGGTGGCGGCGCGGCTTCGGGGGGTGGCGGCTCGGGGCGCGGCGGCGCGGGCTCGGGGCGCTCCAGCACCGGCGAAAAGCCGCGTACCTGCGGCACGGCAGCCATCACCGGCTGCGCGCGCGGTCGCGGTTGGGGCACCTCCTCCATGACACGATGAACGACCGCGTTCTGCGCGAGCGACGCACTCTGCACGAGCGATGCGCTGTAGATCGAGCGCGAACCGCTTGTCGGACGGTCGAAGACACTGACGCTGTCCGCGCCGCGCGCCGCGCCGAACTGACTGGGAATCAAGAGCATGGCAAGACTGACGAACGTGAGTGAGCCTGCCGTCAGCGCCGCACACGGCGCCCAGCGCCACGCGACGAATTCCTGAATTGGGGGAGGTACTCGCATGTTTCGCTCCTGGTCCGAAGCCCACCGCGTCACGGGCGGCAGGGTACACGTGCCTCCGTCGAGCGTCACCTCTGGCGGGTCATTTCGTCCGTTTCCCAGGGCCGGGCGCGTTTCGCCACACTGTTGCAACGACGCGGGTACAAAAAAGCGGGGGCTAACCCCCCGAGAATTCATCCTCGGCGTCGGCGCCGGGGGGCGTCGCGTCGTCGCGGTCCAGTAGGTAATTTTCGGGCAGGCTCACGGCCTGCGTGCCCGAGCCTTTGCCGCGCGGCACGCGCATCGCGGTCGGGGGGAACGGCTGCGCGGCGTCAATCTGCTCCAGCGCTTGGCGCAGATCACTCAAGGTGGAAATCTGCATCAAGCGTTGCCGGAGCTCGGCGGAGCCGCGGAAGCCCTTCGTGTACCAGGTAGAATGACGCCGGAACGAGCGCATCGCGCTGTGCTCGCCGAACCAGCTGGTGAGCAAGGTCGCGTGCTCGAGCATGATGTCGCGAATGCCCCCGAGTAGCGGCGGGTTTTCGGGCTCGCGTCCATCGAACACGCTGACCAGGTCGCGGAATAGCCAAGGCCGCCCCAAGCAGCCGCGGCCGACGATGACGCCGTCGCAGTGCGTGCTGCGCATCATTCGCAGTGCGTCTTCTGCCTCCCAGATATCGCCGTTGCCGAGCACGGGAATGGTGCGCACAGCTTGCTTCAGTTCCGCGATCGCACTCCAGCGCGCTTCGCCGTCGTACAACTGTGCCGCGGTGCGCGCGTGCAGCCCGACGGCGCGGCAGCCTTCGTTTTCGCCGACCCGACCAGCGTCCAAGAACGTGAGCAGTTGGTCGTGAATGCCCATGCGGAATTTGATCGTGACCGGCACGCTGCCCGCGTTCTGCACGCAGGCGCGTACGATTGCCGCGAGCAAGCGCGGTTTGACGGGGATGGCCGCGCCGCCTCCCTTGCTCGTCACCTTGCGCACGGGGCAGCCGAAATTCATGTCGATGTGATCGACGCGTCCTTCACCGACCAAGCGCTTGGTGGCCTCACCGACGTAGTATGGGTCGACGCCGTACAGTTGCAGGCTGCGTGGGTTCTCTTCCGGGCCGAAGTCCGCGATGCGGAGCGTCTTCTGGTTCCCCTCCACCAGCGGCCGCGCCGTGATCATTTCGCTCACGTAGAGGCCTGCACCAAAGCGGCGGCACAGCGAGCGGAAGGGATAATTCGTGACGCCGGCCATGGGCGCCAGCACCACCGGCGGCCAGACGCGCATCGGCCCAATTTCTAGCGGCGCGAACTCGCCCGGGGCGGCGGGGGCGACGTCGCGGTTCAGATCGCTCTTGTAGACGGCGTCCATCGGGTTCTGTCAGGGGTGGTCGAAGGGCAGCGTGGCGCGCGGCACCTTATGACGCCAGACGCGCCACTCGTCACGGGTGGCCGGCGCAGAAACGTCGTCGCAAGTGGGCGGCGCGTCGATGCCGATCAAGCGGCGTGGCTCGGTTTCGCGGCTATCAGCCAGCAAAATGCGTTCGTGCTCGTCGAGAAAATAAGCGAACCCCAGCCCTTGGCCGCGTTGAGCGGGCCAGGCGTAGGCGTAGAATTCACGCTCGGCGCGCTCGTCGTCCACTGCGTCCCCGGGCTGTGCGGTATAGCCGCCTCCCTTTTTGGGCAAGCACACGAGGAGCAGGTAGCCGCCCACCTCCGCGGCGGGACCGAGCCGTGTGTCGGCCAGCTTGGGGTAGCTTTGGAGCACCGCGGGCTCGACGCGCTTGCCGCCACGCACGCCAATTTCCGCGTCGAGCTCGCCCAAGAAGCCGGCCGAGCCCACATGATCCCCGTCCGGATCGTAGAAGGCGTTTTTGCGCCAAGCGTCTTCGGCGAACAAGACCTCGCGCAGGCGCGAGACGACGCGTTGCTCGGCCGCACTGGTGCCGCCGTCCACCATGCCGGGGACTGCTTCGAGCACCAAGAAGCGAAACGTGCCGATGGTCGCGCATACCGCGCCAACCGCCAGCGCGAGCTTTGCGACGCGCACTGCGCCGATTGGCCCGCTCGGCAAAGACAAGAAACCAAGCAGTGTCGCGATCGCGGCGAACAGCGCGAGCTTCGTTACCACCACCGAGGCCACGGCGGCCACGACGATCAACACCACGCGCACCAGTACGGAGCGAGACAGCGCGGTCGCCGGCGGGGCGGCTTCCGCGTCAGGGGTCAGGGGAGGCGGCGGAGCCGGGGTGCTC
>JBDTJC010000103.1:0-5476 GCA_039936055.1 Polyangiaceae bacterium
CCAAGATGGACTCGATGGATCTCGAGCGCGAGAAGGGCATCACGATCCAGTCCGCCGCGACGTACTGCGTGTGGCCCGGTTCGCAGAACCAGTTCGAAGAGATCAACGTCAACATCATCGACACCCCCGGCCACGTGGACTTCACGATCGAAGTCGAACGCGCGCTGCGCGTGCTGGATGGCGCGATCCTAGTGCTCGACTCCGGCAAGGGCGTGCAGTCGCAGTCGATCACCGTCGATCGCCAGATGAAGCGCTATCACGTCCCGCGCATCGCGTTCGTGAACAAGATGGACAACCCGGGCGCCAACTACGAGCGCGTCTCGGCCATGCTGAAGGAAAAGCTCGGCCATCACTCGGTGAACTTGCAGGTGCCGATTGGCTCCGAAGACAAGTTCGAGGGCATCATCGATCCGATCATCGGCAAGGCCTTCTACTTCGACGGCGACGACGGCGAGAAGATCCGCGAAGTGGACGTGCCCGCGGAGTACGTCGAGAAGACCAAGGCTGCGCGCGAGGAGATCATCCAGCGCGTCGCCGACGTAGACGACATCCTGGCCGAGAAGTTCATCAACGAAGAACCGGTCTCCGTGGACGACCTACGCGCCGCGATCCGCCGGGCCACCCTGGCCCTGAAGATGACCCCGGTGATGTGTGGCTCCGCCATCAAGAACAAGGGCGTCCAGCTCTTGCTCGACGGCGTGGTCCACTACCTGCCGAACCCGAAGGAAGTCATCAACGAGGCGCACGACCAGGACAAGAACGAAGAAAAGGTGGTCGTCGACTCCGACCCCAGCAAGCCCTTCGTTGGTCTCGCGTTCAAGCTGCAGCAGGACAAATACGGTCAGCTCACCTACTTCCGTATCTACCAGGGCTCGATCACTGCCGGCGACACCATCTACAACATCTCGAACGAGAGCCGTAAGGTGCGCGTGCCGCGCATGTTCCGCATGCACTCGGAAGACCGCGAAGAGATCAAAACGGCTGAAGCCGGCGACATCGTCGCCTTCTACGGCGTCGAAGCTAGCTCCGGCGAAACCTTCACGGATGGCAAGGTCAACTGGACCCTGACCTCAATGCACGTGCCGGCCGCGGTGATCTCGCTCTCGGTCGCCCCGAAGGACCGCGCGGCGGAGACCAACTTCTCCAAGGCGCTCAATCGCTTCACCAAGGAAGATCCGACCTTCCGCGTTCACCAGGACGAAGAGTCGCAGCAGACCATCATCAGCGGCATGGGCGAGCTGCATCTCGACATCTACATGGAGCGCATGAAGCGCGAGTACGGCTGCGAGGTTATCTCGGGCAAGCCGCAGGTGGCTTACCGCGAGACGATCACGCAACGTAGCGAGATCGCCTACACGCACAAGAAGCAGACCGGCGGCTCCGGTCAGTTCGCGCGCGTGGTCGGCTACATGGAGCCGCTGCCGGCGGACGCGGTTGAGAATTACGAGTTCGTGGACGAGACCACCGGTGGCTCGATTCCGAAGGAGTACATCCAGGCCTGTGACAAGGGTTTCAAAGACGGCGTCAAGCGCGGCAACCTGATCGGCTTCCCGGTCGTGGCGGTGCGCTGCGTGGTCAACGACGGTCAGTCGCACGCGGTCGACTCGTCCGACCAGGCGTTCCGCACCGCTTCGTTGATGGGTTTCCGCGAAGCTTACTCGGGTGCCAAGCCCACGATTCTCGAGCCGGTCATGAAGGTGGAAATCTCGGCGCCGATCGAGTTCCAAGGCTCAGTCGTCGGTCAGGTGAACCAACGCCGCGGTCTGATCTTGGAGACGGTCAGCGACGAGAACGTGACCGTGACCTGTGAAGTGCCCCTGAACGCCATGTTCGGCTACTCCACGGATCTCCGCTCCGCCACGCAGGGCAAGGGCAACTTCACGATGGAGTTCGCTCGCTACGCGCCGGTGCCGAAGCAAGAGCAGGAAGAGATGATCAAGGTCTACCGCGAGCGGCTCGCGAAGGAACAGGCCGCGCGCAAGTAAGCGCCAGCCACTCCGCTGCGAAACCCCGCGAATCCTTAGGTTCGCGGGGTTTTTGCGTTGCGTCGAACCGCGCCAAGCTCGCTCAATACGTGTTTGTAGAGCGCAAGCACAGACCCCTCACGCAAAAGCACCCGCAACCAGCTCGAACGAGCGCACGCGCTCGGCCGGATCGAACGCGTGCGTGGCCAACATGACCTCGTCCGCTTGGGTGCTCTCGACCACTCGTTCGATGGCCGCGCGCACTCGATCGGGCGTGCCCAAGATTTGCAGGCGACGAAATTGCGCCACAGTGGCCCGCTCTTCTGGCGTGTACTCGTGAGCCAACGCTTCTTCCGGGCTCGGCATCCGCCCCGGGGTGCCGGCGCGCAGCTGCGCGAACGAGAGCAGCACGGAGGACGCCATGCGCTCGGCGGCGGCGTCCGTGGCTGCGCAAAATACGGACAAGGCTAGGATTGCGTGCGGCTTCTGGAGCGCGCCGGGCTGGAAACGCTCGCGGTACACGCGCATCGGTCGCTCCGGCGCATCCGGGCTGAAATGGCCGGCGAAGGCGAAGCCGAGCCCGAGTTCGGCGGCGACGTTCGCGCTGTAGTCACTGGAGCCCAGCAGCCAAATGGGCGGCAGCGACACGTCATCCGGCATGGCTCGGATTTTGGAGAACGGGTGGCTCACCGGCAAGGTGCCGGTACCGAAGCCACTCAGCTCGGCCAATTGCGTCAAAAAATCCTCCGCGAGCGGCGCGCTGCGGGTGCGGCGCAGGGCCAACGCGGTCAAAGGATCCGTGCCCGGCGCGCGCCCGATGCCCAAGTCAATGCGTCCTGGGTGCAACGCTTCTAGCAAACGGTACGACTCCGCCACTTTCAACGACGCGTGATTCGGCAACATGACGCCGCCCGCACCCAAGCGAATGCGTGTCGTTACCTGCCCCACGTGCGCAATCAGGATTTCCGGCGCGGTACTGGCAATGCCCGGCATGTTGTGGTGTTCGGCATACCAAAGGCGCTCGAAGCCCAGGCGTTCGACCGTGCGGGCGAGCTCCACCGCGGCGACCAAGGCGGCGTGGCTGGTGCTGCCGGTGGCGAGCGGCACGAGATCGAGCGCGGAGAGTGGCAATGACATGGCGACCGCTACGTCATGCGGCCGAATCGATGGCTCCGCCAGTCCGATTCGCCCGCCGCTTGGCGCAAATCGAGAGAAGTCGTGCTGTGCGCGCCTCGCCTGCGCTGAGCGTCACTCAGCGTAGTAGTCGAACCAGTCCACGTGCATCACGACGGGCTGCGCGGGGAACGCGGCCTTGCCCGCCGCCGGGTACCAGTGCGTCGCCGGGTGCCACAAGTTGTACACCATCGTGACCGGCTGCTGTGGAATGCGCGCCGGGTCCGTGAGTGTCCAGAGCGTGACGTCTGCGCCGTCGATCAGCATGAAAAAGCGCACTGAAGCGGCGTGCCACTCGAAGCCCACTTCGTAGAACGCACCGGGCGCGAAGAGCTCCGGGTGCACGAATGCGACGCTCGTCGTTGTTTTGACGAAGCCTTCCTTTTCCGCCGACGGAGAGTCGTACACGTCGCCGTTCGAGAAATCGATCACGCGGCTGAGCTTGCGAAACTCTTCGCTCCCGTTGCTGTCGAGCTGATAATCCGTGAACACGGTCAGGGACAGGTACTGCGGCGTACCGCACAAGACCTGGAGATCGATCTCTTCGTCGTCGGTGATGCCGTTGTTGTTCGCGTCACTGCCATCGCTGAAGTAGCCGAGCGCGGCGTTCACCGCCTCTTCCGTCGGCTGGCAGCCGCCGAACGCGAGGCGCGTGCGGAACGTGCCGAAGCCGAAGGGCTGCGGACTCGCGATCTCCGTAACGTAGTCCGCGCCCGCGTTCTGCGTAGAGCCGTACTCCGGATGGCCGGGAAAGCTCAGCGCGGCCGTGCCTGGGTCGCTTGTACCCGCCTGGGCAACGCCGAACTCAGTGCTCGACCCGGGCAGATTGTTGCCCGTGCTCCAGCCTGCTTTCGCGGCGAAATCCGCGTGAAACGTGGGAATTGGCGGGGTCGCTCCGGCGGCCCCGCCGGCGTCAGGTGCTCCGCCAGCATCCGCTCCGCCGTTAGAGCCCGTCCTACCCGCGCCGACGGCGGCCGGTTCGACGCCGATCACGCCGTCCTGTCGCCCGCAAGCCGCAAGCACGCACAGCGCAACGCATGCGCCGGCCCTCCAAGGCGACCCCACCCCCAATCGCTCAGTCATCCGTGTAGGCCTTCACGTCCGACGCATACGGACTCGTCGGATGCGCTCGCAAGAACGCTGCAGCTTTTCGCGAAGCGGCCTTCCTATTGCCAGCCTTGGCCAGCGCTTGGACCGTGAGCGCTTCACGCTCTTGACCGAGTACGCCATGCGGGGACCTCAGCCGCGCCTGCTCCAATAGCTGCAACGCGCCGCTCGGATCCCCAGCGCGCAACGCGGAACGAATCGCCAACACTGCCGCGCTTTCATCGCTCAACGCGTTCGCGCTCGCCGTGGCAACTGCCGCGTGACCTGGCGCAATACTCGCGCTGCCTAGTGCGTTCGGTGTGGCCACGTCGATCGCGCCCAGGGGTGGATCCGAATGGGGGGCGATCGCAGGTTCGGCTACAGCAGGACTCGCCGCGCCGAGCGCCGCGCGGCCCGCCCGAGCAGGCGGCACGGACGGCGCAGCGACGGCGTGTTCCGCCGCGCGTCCGGGAGCGCGCACCACGAAGTACGCTCCCGCCGAAATACCGCCTAAACCCGCGACCATCAGCAAGCCCTTCACCAGCGGCGTCAAACCCAGCCCGAGCTTCGTCGCAACGACTGCGCCTTTGCTGGCTGTGGCTCCCGCGGCTGCACCGGCGCCCGCCACCGGCAAGCACGAAAGCGCAACGCCCGCCCAGACCGCCTGCTTCTCGTGGGCGTTCAAGCCGGCGCCCTGTCCCGCGCGCAGCAGCTCACGCTCGAAGTCCGTTGCCTCGGAGCCTTCGTCCGTCAAATACTTCGGATCGCTCATGGCCTGCCTGCTGCGCGTTGTGCGCTGAAGCGTTCGCGCGCTTCGTCGCGTGTGAGGGCCTGCCGGAACGCCTTTTTGGCGAGCTGCAAGCGGGAGTACACGGTGCCGAGCGGAATCGAGAGCGCCTCGCTGATTTCCTCGCCGGTCAGCTGCTCGATTTCGAACAGGATGAAGACGTTGCGCTGTTCGACCTCGAAGGCCGATAGAATACCGTCGAGCTGAGCGAGGCGCTGATTGTGCTCAGCGGCGCGGCTCACATCCGCACGCAGATCGATCTTGTCTTCCACGCTCACGTCGTCTGACAGGGAGCGCTCACGCGAGGCGTGGCGCCGACGCTCGCGCGCCACCGTGCGACAAATCGTAAACAGCCAAGTCGTCATCGAGCTCCGCCCTTCGAACTGCGAGAGCTTGGCGTGCACCACCACGAACACGTCTTGCACCGCGTCATTGGCTTCCGCCTCGCGGACGCCCAAGCGGCGCA
>JBDTJC010000104.1:0-8151 GCA_039936055.1 Polyangiaceae bacterium
AAGCCCGCAGCGTGATCAAGGACGTGGCGCGCGCGATGGGCATGCCCGCGCCCGAGGCGCAGCGCATCGCCAGCATGGTGCCCGACAAGGGCCAAGGGAAGACGTACACGATCGAAGAGGCGCTCGAAGTCGAGCCGAAGCTCAAGGCCTTGGCAAATAGCGACGAGCGCGTCGCCGAGTTGATTAGGCAAGCAAAAAAGCTCGAAGGCCTGACGCGTCACGCCGGCATGCACGCCGCCGGCGTCGTGATCAGCGAAGGCCCTTTGGCGGACCACGTGCCGTGCTTCCTCGGCGGTGAGAACACGATCGTCACTCAGTATGACAAGGACGACGTAGAAGCCGCAGGCCTCGTAAAATTCGATTTTTTGGGTCTGAAAACGCTGACGGTGATCGACATCGCCCAGAAGCTCGTCAACGCTCGCCCGGATCGCAAGAACAACCCGCTCTTACTGGCCAAGATCGCGCTCGACGACCGTGAATCCTACGCGCTCATCGCCAGCGGTGAAACGACGGGTGTGTTTCAGCTCGAATCGAGCGGCATGCAGCAGCTGCTGCGCGGTCTGAAGCCCGACTGCTTCGAAGACATCGTTGCAGCCGTGGCCCTGTATCGGCCGGGACCCCTCGGCACCGGAATGATCGACGACTTCATTGCCAGCAAGCATGGCAAGAAGGCGATTCGCAAGTTGCACCCGCTGGTAGATGACGTGCTGGCGCCCACGTACGGCGTGCCGGTGTATCAGGAGCAGGTGATGCAGATTGCTCAGCAGCTCGCTGGCTTCACGCTCGGCGGTGCCGACTTGCTGCGCCGCGCGATGGGCAAGAAGAAGGCCGAAGAGATGCAAAAGCAGCTCAAGTCATTCGTCGACGGCGCGCTGGCACGCGGCGTGAGCGTCGAGCAATCCACGGCTATTTTCAACGAAATCGAAGGCTTCGCCTCGTACGGCTTCAACAAGAGCCATTCAGCCGCATACGCGCTGATTACGTATCACACGGCGTACCTGAAAGCGCACTACCCGTGCGAATTTTTCGCCGCGGTGATGACGGCGGACAAAGACAAAATCGAGAAGGTCGTGCGTACGATCGCCGAAGCGCGAGCCTGGGGCGTACCGGTGTTGCCGCCCGACATCAACGCGAGCGAAACCGATTTCTCCGTGGTGTACACGAACCCGCGTGGCGACGGTTCGATGCGCTCTGCCGGTCGTCTGCGTGATCGCCATGGTCCGCAAGTCCGATTCGGCTTGGGTGCAGTGCGCGGTGTCGGCGAAGCCGCGCTCGAAACCATGTTTGCGTCCCGCAAAACCTCGGGGAAATTCCGGGATCTTTTCGATTTTTCGACGCGCATCGAAGCCAAGCGCTTGAACAAGGGCGTGCTCGAAGCGTTGGTCCAGTGCGGTGCATTCGACTCCGCGCTCGAGCCCATGGGCGTGAGCCGCGCGCGTGCTTATGCGGCGATCGAGCGCGCGCTAGAACGCTCGCGTAGCGCTAGCCGTGATCGCGAAGCGGGCCAGTCGACCATGTTCGGTATGTTCGAACAAGCGTCGAGCAAGCCCAACGGGCACAAGCAAGCGACGCCGATGGACGACTACCCACCTGCAGGCGAGTGGGACAAGCTCGAACTACTGAAGCGCGAGCGTGAGGCGCTCGGCTGTTACGTTTCTGGGCACCCGCTGTTTCGGTACCAGAGCAAGCTGGGTCGGCTGGGCGTGGTGTTCTCGACCAAGGTGTCGTCGGAGGACCCGTGGTCGATGGTGTCGGTCGCGGGCATCGTCGAGAACTACCAAGAGAAGATGTTCAAGAGTGGCTCGGGCCGCGCCGCGTTCCTCGAGATCGAGGATATGTACGGGCGAGTGCGCGCTAAATTGCGCGGCGACCGCATCGATACCTACGCCCACCTACTCACCTCCGGCGATCCGGTGCTGGTCCTGGGCAAGGTCAGCTTCCCGATGACCGAAGAGCCGGACGAAGAGCGTGAGGCGACGATCCTCATCGATACCGTCGAATTGCTTTCGGATGCCGCGCTCAAAGCCACGCGCTCGGTGTCGATAAAGCTGGACGCGGATCGCACGGCGCGCCGTGATTTCGAGGCATTGAAGGTGCTGATTCAAGCTTCGCCCGGCCCGTGTCCGGTGGAGCTCGTGCTGTCACTCGGTGAGGGCACCGAGGCCGTGCTGGATTTGGAGGGTACTCGGGTCACCCCGAACGACACCTTTTTGGGTGGGTTGGAGCGCATGTTCGGCACGACAGTCGCCGAGCTGCGCTGAGGTTTTTGCGCGCCGTAGAAACCTGTTATTCTAAAGCGCTTGATGAAAGACAGCCGTCCGGAGCTGGTGCGCATCGACTCGCGAGGCGAAGCGCACCCGATCGGTAGCGTGGCCAGTCAGCGCATGCGGGCAAGGGAAGGCGCCTACCGCATACTGCCGGCGCCGACGCACGTCGTGTTCATGCGATACACGGGCGAAGATGGCCGGCGTGACGCGGAAGACGGCGCGGTCGTACGCTTGTCCGGTGAAGTGACTGCCCCAGGCACGCTGTGCGACATCCTTGCGCTGGTCGCGCAAACGGGCTGGCGTGGTGAACTGGTCGTGCTGGATGGCGACGATACGCGTTCCATCTTCTTCGAGCAGGGCAATGTCGTCGGGGCCGTGACGAGTGTGGACGACGAACGTCTGGGTTCGGTGTTGTATCGCTTCGGCGTCATCACCCATGAGCAGCGCGCGGCAATCCTGGCGAAGGCGCAGACCGGCAAGCGCTTTGGCGAGGCAGCCATTGAACTCGGCGTGCTCAAGCAGGATCAGATCTATGCCTACATTGCGCGTCAGATCGAAGAAGTCGTGTTCGCGACCATGACTGTCGGCGATGGCACGTTCTTCTTCCTGGACGGCTTTGACGACACTCGGCTGGTTTCGCGGCACACCGTGAGCGCCAACGCGCTGCTCATGGACGGCGTCACGCGCATGGATGAACTGCGCTATTTCAAGCAGAAAATCCCCTCGTCCGAGCATATCCCGGTGCGCGTCGAGAACCGTGGGACGCCCGCGGACGAGTTCCGAATCGTGTATTCGGCGATTGACGGCAAGCAGAGCGTGGGAGAGCTCGGCCGCATCACTGGCAAGGGTGAATTCGACACCACCAAAACGCTGTACGCGCTGGTGCAGTCACAGCACGTTTCGATTCATCAGCCGCGCGTTTCGGGTGGGCCGACCTCGCTCGTGGCCGCGGCCAACGGCGCGCTGCGCGCGATCATTGCGGCGGCGCAACAAGGTGGCAAGGTCCAGGACGTGCGCGGTAACCTGGAGTCGTTTGCGATCGGCGCGGGCGTGTACGACATTCTGTTCCGCAACGCGGGGCCCGACGAAACGGGCGCGTTGGACCCGGCCACTGTGGCGGCGAACTCCGTGCTGGTCGCTGGCGGCGACGACCAAGAGAACATGCTCAAACAGATGCTCCACGAGTACGTCAGCTTCGCCCTGTTCAGCGCAGGCGCCGCCTTGGGCTCGGGGGCGGAGGGCGAGCTCGCCAAGCAGGTTGCCGCTGCACTCGCCGGGCTCAGGCCCCAGGGCTGATTTCCGCCCGGATCGGACGCGGATCACGCCCCGCGTGCGACACCAACTGAGGGCTCGCCAATACTTTCAAGAAACAGTGGGCAAGCGCTCAGCTTCGCGCTAAGTACGCGCCCCACGCGCGGTCCGTAGGGCCCGCACGGGTCGATAGCTCAGTTGGTAGAGCAGTGGATTTTTAATCCATTGGTCCAGGGTTCGAATCCCTGTCGACCCACTGATAATCAAGCCAGATTCGAGCCGGTTGCCGAATCTGGCGGGTGCTGCGGGTACCTCAGCGGGTACCTCGTTTGCGGAGCAGGTCGGGGTGGACGTGGAACTCTTCCCGTGGGCGTCCGCCGGTCGCGGCTGTCTCTTTTCGAAGCCAGCCGTACTCCATGAGCGATTCGATCGCGGTTGCCACTTCGGCTGGTTCCGATAGTCCAGCCCATTGGGCGCGGTAGACGTCACGCGCGACGAACGGCGTGGGCAGTTTCCCAGCGCGCAGGCGGCCCAGAATCGCGCGAGCTCCGGAGATGCGGGACTGTGCGACCGAGGCGTAGACGCGGCGCATGTGGCCCTCCAGGAGCTGGCACCAGGCCGCGGCACGCTGAGATGCCGCTAGGCACACCGGGCCTCCGGCGTTGTCGGCAAGGTGCAACACTAGGGCCAAGCTCGGCATCAGTGACCTGTACTTCGTCAGGTGCGACTCGATGGCCGCGTGCTCCTCGGTTCCGCGGATCCGGTTCTCCAAGTTCAAGCGCCACGTCTCGAAGTAGGCCTGCGCAGACTCGTCGAAGCGCACGAACGGAATCCCATCAAGGACGTCCGCTCCGAGGTCTTCGGGCGTGGCGTTTGCCAAGCGCGAGTAAACGTCGCGGGCCCGCTGTCGCGCCTCGGGGTCCGGCCAGCGGTCTACGTTGATCCAACCCTTGGGCGGATCGGGGTACACCAACATTTGCAGTCGCTGCATCAGACCGTCGTCGCCAGCGCCACCTGACTCAGCGGCGCGCAAATACGCGCCGAGCGGGCCCGGCTGGATGCCGCCCAAGATGCTGACGCACGCGCTCTCGATCTTGATCGTGCCGCGCGCAATGCGATCGTAGACGTAGTTCCCGTCGCCGTTCCAGGCCTCGAGAAAGAAACTTCGGTCGTTCTCGTGGCCGCTCTTGTCGAGCGACCGGAGCCAACCAACCAGCTCGTCACGAAACAGCAACACGCCGCGCGGCGACTGCGACAGGATCTCGCCGAGCTTCTCGACGGTCGCATCATAGATAATGTACCGGCGCTCGGCCGTGGCTTCAGCCGCTTCGGCCACCAGGTCATCGTACTGTTGTTCCAGTTCGGTCTGTTCTTGTTGCGCATCGCGGCGCACGCTTATCGCAACCACTGGTTTCTTCGCCGCGGCCTTCATCGCGTCGCGGAGCGCGGCACGCTTGGCCTCGATGGTCATGCGTCGTGCTTCGTTGGCCGTGTGTGTGTCCGAAGACTGCGAGGCCAAGTGGGTGAGCGGCCGCATTGCCTCGCGCAAGGCGGGCGTCTTCATCGCACTGGGCGGGCCAACCACCGCGCCCCAGAGGTTTGGGACGACCGTCCAATCATCTTGACGCTTTGGACGGATCGCGACACCACGACCGACCACACTCGCGAGCGCGACGATTGCGCCGACCGCGGCGTATTCGGGCGGGCATTGCGTGCGCTCGGCGACGTCGGTCAGCCATGGGCGCAGGGAATCCGGGAGCAGGTCGTCGCTCCAAGTGGGCACGTCGGGCAGGCCCGGCAGATCGATCGGCGCAGGCCAGTCGTGCGCGGGCAAATTGACAAAGCTCATTTCATGGCCTCCGTGGCGGGAGGGCAGGGAAACGCCAGCACTTCAGCGGCGCGGCGTAGGCGTTCGAACGTTGCGGGTTTGGTCGGACGGCCTGAGTAGATCGCCCGGACGGTGCGTAGATCGCAGATCGCGGCAGCTGCTAGCTCCCGGACCTGCTGAGGGGTCAGTGATGTGGTCATGCGTACGTTAGCGACGCAGCGCTCCAACGCGGACCCGGAACCAAGACGGCTGTCCCCGTTCCGGGTCGGCCTCGGGGTGAATACGCGGCTAGGGGCAACTGACAGAACTGACAAAAGCTCCCCCATCACGCGAGGGCGCACGAGGAGCGCACTGCCAAAACTGACAGAAGCTGCCCCTAGCTCCGGGCCCGCGCGACGCATGCCACCTGCTCCGCCGCCGCCCGCGCTTCCAACGCCGCGAGCGCGAGCCTACCGGCCTCAGCACGGAGCCCGATAGCGCGCAGCCTGAGCGCCTCCGGGTCGCCTCCGAGGTCTTTGGCTACGGCGTTGAGCTCGAACGCGATGCTGGCCACCTGCTGAGCGGTGGCGGCCAGGTTGTGGCTCGTTCGTTCGAGGTCACGCATGGGCGCCCCCGATACGGTTTGGCTTAAATTCAGCCACGAACGGGTCACCATCGCTCATGCCGCAGCCTAATTCAGCCATGAAGCACCCGGGGTGCGTTTGGCTTGTTTTCGGCTCAGCCATTCTCCCGCTCCTCCATCACCCGCTCCGATTCCGCTTCTAGTCGCTCAAGCCGCTCGTTCAGCTCACGCGCCATTTGCTCGAACTCGGCCCGTGCTTCCGCAAGGTCACGCTCGCGGATCTGCTCGGGGCTCACGACGCACCCCCATCCTGCGCGACGAACCGCGCAAAGCGACTCGACCTAGAAACCTCGTGAAGCACGGCGTCGTCGGGGTCTTTCCACTCCTCGAAATCGAGATCGATCATCCCGCCGATCTGCTCGTCCAGCGGCAACTCGGACGACGCGCAGATCTCCAGAAGGCGCGTGTGTTGCTCGACCGTGATCACGAGGACAAGCGGGCTCACTTCGCACCTGCATCGGCGGCAAGCAGCAACGCGATAGCAAGGCGCTCGGACGCCGCTCGCAAGGCCTGGCCCGCCATGGCCAGCCGCACGCCCTCGGCCTGAACGCCAATCGAGGTGTCGTGCAGGTTCTCGGTCGAAAGCTCGCCAGCGTACTGCTCGATCGCGCGAAGGCCTTCGCCTAGGAAATCCGCGGACTGCCTGATCTCGGTCTGCGCCGAAATCATCAGGGCAACCGTGCGCGCGGTTCGTTGTGTTATTGTGTGTTTGGCCATGTGATTTACCTCATGTGGTCCTGGGGTCCGGCTGGTTGCACAGCGCGGGCCCCGCTATTGTTGCGGTTACTTCTTCGGTGTCGTCTTCTTGGCCGGCTCACGCGCACGCTTTGGACCGGGGCCGAAGCCGGTGGCCTCAGTCCGGAGATTGTCGTGCTCTCGCTTTACGAGCATGCGGATGACGCCGGCTGCGTTCAGCGCGTAGTACTTCGAGACTTCCTCCAGGCGCGACGATTCCTCTTCGCTCATCCGCATCGTAAACAGTCGCTCTCTCATTGCCGCAGTGTCGGACATGCGATGCCTTCCGTATAGACGTTGCTTAATGCATATACGTTCGAGTACACGTCGGGGCCAGCAAAAAGCGCTGTTCCCCGTCGATTCTTTGCAAACTCGTGATTTCGTTGACGATCGGGTTTGCGCCAGGCGACCATGTCGGCATGACCATGATGGGGGCCGACGCTGACCGCATTGATTCAAGAATCAAACTGTTGGAGGAGTTTCTGGATCTGCTCAGGCAGTTCGAGTCGGCCAAACAAGTTTCGCTTCGCAGTGAACGTGCAGGGAGAAGGTCCCCGGATGCGGAGCAATCGCTAGCCGCGCTGCAGAGCCAGTTGAACCGGCGTGTGGAGGCCGTCGGCAAAGCGGTAAGCGCTGCAGGCGTTGGCTCCACGCTCGTCTACACCGCGCCCGCAATGATCGGTGGCGGCACGCAAGTGATAGATGTCTTCGAGAACGTGTTTGGTGGTGTGCACGATCATGCCATCATGCCTCACACGATCACGCAGACCGAAAGGGCCATTGGCGCGTACGAGGCCATGCGCGTCGATCCGACGCTCTTCGCTCAAGGCAAACAGGCCTTGGACATCGTCGACGCGCTCAATCGTTCCCTGCGCCCCGCGTTTCGCGAGGTGCCGCGGAATGAGCGTGACGTTCAAGACGCCGTTGATCAGATCCTTCGAGTTCTTGGGCTCGACTACGTTCGAGACAAGGAAGTCGCTCCGGTCGGTCCGACTTCATTCAAGCCAGATTTCACCGTTGGTTCTCTTGATCTGGCGATCGAGGTGAAGTTTGCGAACGAGAAGCACACCGCGGCTGACGTCCAACGCGAGCTCGCGGAGGACGTCACGGCATACAAGACCAAATGGAAGCACCTGATCGCAGTCGTTTACGATCTCGGCGTAATCCAAGACCCGGAACAAATGAGGCGCGATAACGAGGCGCATTTCGGTGTGACCGTCGTCATAGTGAAGCACTGAAGCTGGCGTCGAAAACGCGCAAACTCCCGCCCGCACCGACCCTGCCCGCGATCGACTGCCACGAAGTCTGGTGGAAGTACTACGGCAGCCCGAAACGCGCCTTAACGTTGTGGAAACGCATGGAGTGTCAGCGGACGCACGCAAACGCGGCCGCTCCGCCAGCGTCAAGCACTGCGGCCTGTGCTTTGGATGCCGCATCGCCCTGATAGG
>JBDTJC010000105.1:0-5625 GCA_039936055.1 Polyangiaceae bacterium
GCGCGGCGACTGCTCCGCCGTCGCCCGCGATGATGCGCGCGGCCAGGCGATCCCAGATCACGCGGCGTTCGAAAAACAGATACGGCGTCGCAGCGGCCACGGCGGCGAGCGCCCAATCCGCCTCGCCGGGCGAATCCAAGATGGCGACGAGCTGGCTGGACAGGAACTTCAGGCGCTCCGCGGGCAGGGAAGCAAACGCGGTCAAGGCGCGCTGCCGCAAGAGCGGTGACTCACCGAGCACCCAATCCAGCAAGGTGCCTTCTAGGGCCTCGATTTGCCCGGTCAAGCGCCCCAAAGCGCGAGCCGCGTGCACCCAAACCAAAGGCTCCGGATGCAGTAACAAAGGCTGCAGGACCTGGAGCCCGCGGCCGACGAGTTCCTGGTCGGCCAATTGATTCAAGCCGCACACGCTGACTTCCAAACAACGCGCCGCGAGCACGCGCCCGCGCAGTGCGCCGCGTGCGGGCGTTCGGATCAGTTCCTCGAAGTTCTCGGGCGCTGCCCACAGCCAACGCCCCAACGCGGGCACTTCGAGCGCGCTGGCTCCCGCTTCCCAGATCAGGATCTCCAGGCGTGCGCGGGCCTCGGCGTTCGCGGGCAGAGCAAGATCAGCACCGGTGCCGAGCAGGGGAGTGCAGGCCAGAGCGTCCAGCAGTGGCCCCTCGACCACGCGGTCATGCGCGATCGCTCGCACGCGCTCTTCGAAGCCCGGGATCCTTGCGGCGCTTGCGAGCAAAGCTGCTAGCTGCGTGTCGCGACGCCAAGTCGTGGCATAGCACCAGAGCAGGAGCAGGCCGCCGGTGGGGGTCGCAAAGCGTTGTCCGAGCTCCGCCAGGTCAGCAACGCTGTGCGTTTGCAGCGGCAGCTCGTGCGCGAGGAGATCCGCGGCGCTGCGCACTTCATCGGGCAGTGCTACTTCGGCGTGAGCACCGGCCGAGCCGCGAATTCGCGTCCGCCAGCGGTCCCGAACGGCCTCCTCCAATTGGGGCTGTCCGACCAGGGAGGTTGCAAGAGTAGAGAACGCTTCTTCAGACTGTGGCGACAGCATGTGAGAACCCCCAAGCTTAGCCCAGGATTGCGCAAACCGAGCCGGCTAGTCCTGAAAAACGCCGAAAATGCGGCTGTTTTAGGGGCGACGGGATGCTGTCTCGCGGGGCGCGCCCGACTCGCTAGATGATCGCAGCGCCGTCGTCAGATTCTGGCTCGGCGTCGTCGAGCTTCTTCTCGACTTCTCGGGCGTGCTCACTGCCCAGGCCTTCACGCATCTCGCTCAGCGCGCGCCGCGCTTCTCGAGGCTTCAATGCGCCACGCTCGAAGTCGATGCAGATGATGCACATGCCCTCAGTGTAGCAGGCTTTTGCGGGCCGAAAAGCCGCGAGAGCACGCGCTTTACCGGGATTCACGGTAGACTCCGCCCACTGTGCACGCTTACCCCGCTCAACTCGCCGACTTCGTGCTCGACCACTGGCCCGCGGCGCTCCCCCTGGAGCTCAAGCGCCGCGCGTTCAGCGAGCTGTTGTCGACTTGCTTTCAGGCTTCGCTGGCGCACGAAGAAGGCCGCAATGTACGGTTCCGTTTGGTCTCGGGCAGCGCGGAAGAAGTGACACGCGCCTCGGCGAATAGTGACTTCTTGTGTCTGGAATTTTCGGAACCGCAGCCCTTCACGCCGGAGGCCGCGCGTCGGCTCAGCCCGGCGGCGCCGTTTCATTCCAGTTTGATCGGTGTCACTGCCAACGGTGATGAATGGACGATGTGGGGCATCGTGCATACCGGCGCAAATTGGCTCGCGCCGACCTGGGGCGGTCGCCGCAATCGGCAAGAGGGCCTACCGCTGCCGACGGTGCACGTGCTCGGCGCTGGGCGCGTCGGCGTGTACGCCGGGGCGGAGCTCGTGGCCTCGCTTGAGCACGGCATGATCGAAGCCACGACCACGGACGTCTTTGGGTCGAACTGGCTGGGCAAGCTGTTCGGCGGCACGCGCAACAAGGAGGCTGATTTGCAGGCCACGCGCGTCGGTGGCCGCGCCAACCCGGAGTTGGTGCGCGTGGTTTCGCAGCACATGGTGCGTCGCGCCATCTTCTTGATTCGCCAGGCGGGGCACGGCGGGTTGCTCCTATTCGCGGAGAGCGAACTCCTGGAGGAATGCCGGAATAGCGTCAGCAACGCCCCGCTCAAGCTCAAGTATACGTTCCGCAATAACACCGCGCGCTTTCGGTACCGTACCTTGCTCGAGCGCCTGTTCGACGTGCTCGCCAAGCACAGTCAAGGTGAGGTGGACTTGCAGAGTTTCCTCAGCGCGGAAACTCCGGACGTCATCAGCGTCGAGCAATCGATCTTTGAACTGAGTCGTTTGGTGAGTGGGCTCGCCGCGGTGGACGGCGCCGTGGTGCTCAACAAGCGCTTCGAGTTGATCGGCTTCGGCGCCGAGGTGTCCGGTGAACTCCCGTATCCCGACACCGTGCAGCAAGCGCTGGATGTGGAGGGCGAGCGGCGTTCGCCTGAACCTGCAAACTCCGTGGGCACGCGGCACCGCGCGGCCTACCGCTTCGTGAACGCGCACCCGGAAGGCCTCGCCGTGGTGATCTCGATGGACGGCATCGTACGCTTCGTGGCCAACATCGAAGGCACGATCGTGTATTGGGATCAGTTCTTGAACTGGTGACTTCGCGGCGCGCTTAGCGAGGCTTAGGTTTGTGTTTTTGCTCTGTGCTGCGCTTGAGGGCGGATTCGTAGGCGGATTGCAGCGCGCGAAATGCTTCGGCGCTGCCGCCGCGGTCCGGGTGGGTTTCGAGCGCGCGCAGCCGGTAGGCGCGTTTGATCTCGGTAACGGTCGCTCGCGGCTTCAGGCCGAGGGTGTCCCACACCGAGGCTGCGTGAGTACTCTTGGCTGGCCGTGCCGCTTCGTTGCTATCTGGGCTCGAAGCGCGCTGAGACGGCCACGGATCTTTACCGACCAAAACGTTGGCCCAAGCGCGCGCCCAGCCGCCCTCGATCTCCAGCAGTTTGCAACCCGCCGCGCGCTCGGCCGCCTCGAGCGCCCCTTGCCGGGTGCGCGCGCCGCCCTCGAACGCATCCGGCTTGCGAAACGGTGCGCGAGCGGGCGGCGCGCTCCACCAAGCAGCCCACAGAAAGCGCCGTCGCCGCGTCGGGGCGATCGCACAAACCGGGGCAAACAAGGCGGAGGACATGTGGGCTTTGCGCGAGGCTAGCAAAGCCTCCAGTTTGCCACTACCCCGGAGGCATGCCCTCCGCGAAGCCGTGGCCCAGCGACGAAGCCGTGCTTCGGGAAACCCGCCGCTGGCTCGCGCAAGTCGTGATTGGCCTGGAGCTGTGTCCGTTCGCCAAACCGGTGCACGTGAAGGAGCAGATCCGTTACTTCGCAAGTGCCGCCGAAACGCCGGAGGCCCTGCTCGAAGATCTGTTGGCCGAACTGCGCGCGCTAGCGGACGCTGACCCAGCACTCGTTGAGACGACGCTGCTCGTGCACCCTCGAGTGCTCCCTGACTTTCTCGACTACAACGATTTTCTGGGTGTTGCCGAGGTGGCTCTCGAGGAACTCGGGCTCGTGGGCGAGCTGCAGATCGCGAGCTTTCACCCGGCCTATCAGTTCGAGGGCAATGCCCCGGACGACTTGGCAAATTGCGTCGCGCGCTCGCCTTATCCAATGCTGCATCTGCTGCGCGAGGCGAGTGTCGAGCGCGCCGTCGCCGTGTTTCCGGAAGCGTCACAGATCGTGGACAAAAATATTCGCACGCTGCGCGCGCTGGGCCATGACGGCTGGAGCCGCCTGATGGCCGGTGTGCTCGGTGAGCGCCGCTGAGTCGGGACGAGTGCGCTCCAGGAGTGCTACCGTGAGCGACATGGCCTTTCACGAAGCGATTCCCGTCGACGAATCGCCGCGTCTATAGCATGCGCGTGCTCGGGATCTGCGGCAGCCTGCAGCAAAAGTCGGGCAACCTGACGCTCCTGCAAGTCGCGGCGGAGGTCGCGCCGGAGGGCATGCAGGTGCACCTGTACGACGGCCTGCGCGAACTTCCGCACTTCAATCCGGACCTGGAGCAGGCCGCGCCGCCAGCAGCAGTAGCGGCCTTGCGCGCCGCAATTTCGAGCAGTGATGCGCTGTTGATCGCGACGCCAGAGTACGGGCACAGTCTGCCTGGCGCGCTGAAGAACGCCGTCGACTGGCTGATCGGTACGGGTGAGCTGGAACGCAAGTGGGTAGCCATCACTTGCGCCGTACCCAGCGTCGAGCGCGGCCGGCTCGGGCTGAAGGCGCTGGCAGATACGCTGGGCGCGGTCAGCGCGCGCGTCGCGTTTGCCGCGCCGATCGTGCGCGGCCCCACGCTTGAGGCCGAAGTCGCGGCCGTCTTGCGCGCGTTGCTGGCACGCTCTGCTGAGCTGAGCGAACCTTAAGCCGCCCGAGCACGAAACTACCCCGCCAGTTCGACCGACTGATTCGCGTGTCAGCTCCTCCCCCCTCGCTCCGTCCCTACCAGCGTGAAGCCATCGCCGCGGTGCTCGCTGCGCGCCGCTCCGGGGTGCGACGTATGCTGGTGTGTTTGCCGACCGGCGCGGGCAAGACCGTGATCTTTTCGCACCTGGCGCAATTGGCGCGCCGTCAGGTGCTGGTGCTCGCGCACCGCGAAGAGCTGCTGGCGCAAGCGCAGGAAAAGTTGCAACACGCCCTGCAGGGCGCGCACGTGGTTGCCCTCGAACGCGGCGCGGAGCGCGCGCCAGCGGACGCCAAGGTTCTCGTGTGCTCGCTGCGCTCCCTGCACGAGGAGCGGCTGGCTCGCGTCATTCGCGACCGAGATTTCGGCCTCGTGATTTACGATGAGTGCCACCACGCCGCAGCGGACGACAACCTGCGCGTGTTGCGTCAACTCGGCGTGTTCGACGCAGCTTGGCAGGGTACCCTGCTCGGCTTTACCGCCACCCCGGCGCGCGCTGACGGCAAGGGCCTGGACGGCGTCTTCGAACGCATCGTGTACTCGCGTGCGCTCCCGGAGCTGATCGGTGACGGCTACCTGTCGCCGCTGCGCGGCTTCCGCGTTTCCACCGCCGCGGATCTCACGCGGCTGTCAGCTACGGGGCTGGACTTTCGCGATGACGAGCTATCCGAAGCCGTAGACATTGAGGAGCGCAACGCACTCGTCGCACGTTCGATTCAAGAGCTGGCGCGTGACCGCCGCACGATCGCCTTTTGCGTGACGGTCAATCACGCGCGCAACCTGTGCCGTTCGCTGAACGCACTGGGCGTCCCGTCCGGCATCGTTCATGGGGACTTGCCGCGCGCTCAGCGCGCGCGAGCGCTCGCTGATTTTCGTGCCGGCGCTACGCAAGTCTTGTGTAACGTTGCGGTCTTGACCGAAGGCTTCGATGACCCCGGAGTCTCGTGCATCGCGATGGCGCGGCCAACGCGCTCGGAAGGTTTGTATGCGCAGTGCGTCGGTCGCGGCACTCGACTCCACCCCGGCAAGAAGGACTGCCTGATTCTGGATTTCGTCGACGTGTCGCAGCTCAGCCTGTGCAGCTTGCCGTCGCTCTTCGGCGTGCCCCGTGATTTGGACCTGCGCGGTGAAGACGTCAGCGCGGCGCGCCGCATTTGGCAGCAAATCCTCTTCG
>JBDTJC010000106.1:0-15262 GCA_039936055.1 Polyangiaceae bacterium
CGCACGCGCGTTTGCCGTGCCAAGCGGCGCAATCGTGAGCGGACTCTCGACGCCGCCTGCGGTCATGTCGTTGAGCACGTACCAAGGGCCATTGCGGCCGTGCGACAACAGAATGTGCGCGTCTAGACCTTCGAAATCATCGATCAGCTCGTAACCCGCGTCGCTCGGCGCGCCGCCGGCAGGGGCGCCTGCCGCGGTGGCCCCCGTGCCCGCCGTACCGCCCGTGCCCGCCGTACCACCTGTGCCCGCCGTACCGCCCGTGCCGGAGTGGCCCGCGGAATCGTTCCCCGTGCCGGCGTCAGCGCCCACGCCCATACCCGCGTCACCGGCGCCGACCCCGGCCGTGCCGGCGTCTGCGTTTGAGGTCCCTCCAACGTTGGGCCCGCCCGCGCTCGTGTTCACACCGGCGTGCCCCGCGTCACTGCCCGAGCTTCCGCCGCCCGCGCGCGCTGCAATGGCAGCGTCGTAGCCATCAAGCAACGAGTCATCGTAGGTGGAGCACGCGCCGACGTACAGCGCGACCACCGTCAGGGCGCAACCAGCTCGGAATCGCGCGCTGTTTGCGGCTCGCTCAGGCACAGACTGAGCATACCCAGGCCCACCCCCGTCGCAAGCCCTAACCTGGCACCGGTTCCAGATCGCCTGTGGGTGCACAAATCCGAGCCGGATACCCGCAACGGCGCCTTTATCCTGCGCGATGCAGAGCCGGCGCGATGTGCAGGCCGACGATCGCGCATCGTCCCAATAGAGCTCAACGTCGAGCCGCGCGACTTGCCCCCGCTCGTTCTGCGTGATCGCTCTGGCGGGCGGGCTCCCCTCAGCCCTCATTGTTGCGTCATCTCCGCGAAGCTGACCCGGTACTCTTGCCAGCCCTTCGTGAACGGGAACTCCTCACGGAAGGCGCTATGGAAATAACCTTTACAAACTCGACTCCCAGCGTACGCTTTCGCGTCAGCGACTTTAAGGCGGATCTTCGGGCGCCGATCAGGCAAAAGCCCGCAACGCATGAAGCGTGCGAGTGAGGAAGGCGAGCTCATGGCAGGTGTGGTCCTCAAGGACGTAGTGAAAGTCTACGAAAACGGCCTAAAGGTCGTCGACCGCTTCAACTTGGACATCGCCGATCGTGAGTTCGTCGTGCTGGTTGGGCCGTCTGGCTGCGGCAAGTCCACCACCCTGCGCATGATTGCCGGCCTCGAAGAGGTGAGCTCCGGGACGATCTCCATCGGGGACCGCGTCGTGAACAACGTCGCCCCGAAGGATCGCGACATCGCCATGGTGTTCCAGAGCTACGCGCTCTACCCGCACATGAGCGTGTACGACAACATGGCCTTCGCGCTCAAACTGCGAAACACGCCAAAAGCGACCATCAACGAGAAGGTCCAGCGCGCCGCCAAAGTCTTGATGATTACGCATTTGCTCGAGCGCAAACCGAAGGCGCTCTCGGGCGGCCAACGCCAGCGCGTCGCGCTCGGCCGCGCCATCGTGCGTGATCCCAAGTGCTTCTTGTTCGACGAGCCGCTGTCTAATTTGGACGCCAAGCTGCGCGTCGAAATGCGCGCTGAAATCAAGCAAATCACCATGAGCTTGAACGCCACCACGGTGTACGTGACGCACGACCAAGAAGAAGCCATGACGCTCGGTGATCGCGTCGTCGTCATGAAAGACGGCATCACGCAACAGGTCGGCTCAGCGCTCGAGATCTACAATCACCCGGTCAATCACTTCGTCGCGAGCTTCCTCGGTAGTCCGCCGATGAACTTCTTCACCGGGAAGATCGTGGAAGACGCTGGCCGCCTATGCTTCGATGAGGGCACCGGCAAATTGCCGATCGCCGCTTGGGCGAGCGCAGAACTGAAGTCACGCATCGGCCAAGAAGTCGTGCTGGGGGTGCGCCCCGAAGCCATGTCGGACAAAGCCCACGCGCGCTTCCAGACCGAGGACAACAAGCTGGACATGAAGGTCACGCTCGTTCAGCCGCTCGGTCACAAGATGGACGTGTACCTCTCCACCGCGAGCCACCCCAAGGCGGTCGCGCAGCTCGACTCGTTCGCCGGCGTGCGCGCGGGTGAAGCCATGACCGTATTTTTTGACATGGCTCGCGTGCATTTCTTCGAAGCGGGCGACAACGGCAAGAAGCTGATTCGGAATTCGAGCATCTAGGCCTGACGCTGCCGCCTCGCCCCCCGGAGCTTGCCGCACCGCGCTAGTACGGATAGCCGGGCACGTTGAGGGCGACCGAGAAGACACCGCGCACCCCCTGGTTGCCTTGCGCGGTGATGTACAGCGTCTTGTGATCAGCATTGCCGAATGCGACGTTGGTGATGCTCGCGCCATTGCCATCGATGTTGATCGATTTGGTGCCGCCGCCGGCCGCCGGGAAGATCTGTACGCTGCCGCCGATGGCCACGAACAAATCCCCCGCGCAGTCCACCACCATGCCGTCACCGGTACTACCACCGCCCGGCACGTCCGCCGCGCCGGTCAGGCTCCCGTCGGTCATGACCGTGAACTTCTTCAAGCTGCTGCCGCTGACGTACAGCGTGTGTTCGTCGGGCGAGAGGGTGACGCCGTTCGGCGTGGTAGGAGCGCCCGTCACCGCTGTAACCGTGCGCGTCGGCCCGGGCGTGACCCAATACAGGCGCTCGGCACCCTGCGGATTGGCGCTGTTTTGATATTTGGGATCTGAGAAGTAGATGGTGCCATCGCTGCGAATCGCCAAATCATTGGGCGAGGTGAAGCGCTTGCCCATGTACATCGTCACGAGCGGCGTCACGGCGCCGCCGGGCAATGCGAACTGCGAGACCGAGCCATCTTTATGCACGGCGCCGGTGAGCACGCCGTTTGGGTCCACGGCCAAACCGTTGCTCCCTGAATCCGTCACCGCAACCGTGACCGCGCCGCCCGGCACGTACTTCAGGATGCGCGCCGGCGGAATGTCGCCGTCTTTCATCTCGGAAAAGTAGAGGGCGTCACCAATCCAAACCGGCCCTTCCACGTTGCCGTGTCCAGTGTTGAAGCTATCCGAAGGCGGCGCCCCGGCAATGCGCGCGGCGTTCGTCGTGGGCACGGTCAACGCGGCATACGGGCCCGCGGGACACTTGAACGCGGTGCCTGCTGCGCCGCCGCCGCTACCCGCGGTGCCTGCGCTACCCGCGGTGCCTGCGCTACCCGCCGTGCCCGTGCTACCCGCCGTGCCCGTGCTACCCGCCGTGCCTGCACTGCCCACCGCGCCGCCAGCGCCGCCGCTCGTCGTCGTTCCGCCGCTGCCCGCGGACACGCTGCCCGCCGCGCTCATCGTCGTGCCGCTGCTGCCGCCGACCCCGGCTCCAGCGGTCGCGGCACCCGCGCCGGCCGTCATTGCAGCGCCGCTGCTGCCCGCTACACCGACCTGCCCTGCCGTGCCCCCGCTCGGCGTCTTGTCCGAACTACACGCGACACCGAGCGACAACACACACACGCACATCAAGCACGGCTTCATTTCCTGATTAAGCTAGCTCACTGCCCGCGTGCCCACTACTCATTACGCAGCGAAAGGTGCGCGGCAGCGCGGCCGGTTGTTGCAGCAGGAGTGCAGGTTTCTCTTGGTAAGCATGGATGACTTGGCGTCCGCCTTGCTGATCACGTAACGTGACCCGCATCCATGACGGACTCCAATCGGCTCGCGATTCTCGTGGGTGGCGGACCCGCCCCGGGCATCAATAGTGTGATCGGCGCGGCCACGATTCGCGCTTGCGTCTCGGGCATCCCGGTACTCGGCATCCGCGATGGCTTCTCAGCCATCATGCGCGGAGACACCAGCAAAGTGCGGCCGCTCGACATCGAGTCAGTGTCCCGCATCCACTTCCGTGGCGGCTCTTGCCTCGGCACAGCGCGCGCCAATCCCACGAAAGATCCGGCTCTTTTGGACGCCACCGTGCAGTCCCTCAAGCGCCTGGGCGTATCGCAACTGATCACCATCGGCGGTGACGACACGGCGTTCTCCGCGTCCCGCTTGGCGGAGCACTCTCAGGGCGCACTGCGTGTCGTGCACGTGCCCAAGACCATCGACAATGATCTGGATTTACCGGAGTGGATCCCGACCTTCGGCTATCAGACCGCGCGCCACGTGGGCACGGGCATCGTGAAGGACCTGCTGGTGGACGCGCAGACCACCTCGCGTTGGTATTTCGTGGTCGCCATGGGCCGAAAAGCCGGCCATCTGGCGCTCGGCATCGGCAAAGCCGCGGGGGCGACGCTCACGCTCATTCCGGAAGAGTTCCCGGGCAAGCAAGTCCCGCTCGCGACGATGGTGGATACGCTCGCCGGCGCGATCATCAAGCGCCTCGCCTACGGCCGCCCCGACGGCGTCGCCGTGCTCGCCGAAGGCTTGGTCGAGCGCCTCGATCCAGAAGAACTAGCCCAATACGCGGATGTCGAACGCGACGAACACGATCACATCCGGCTCGCAGAAATCGATTTCGGCCGCATCATCAAGGCGCGCGTCGCTGAACGACTCGCTGGCTTCGGGATCAAGAACACGATCGTCTCGAAGGACATCGGTTACGAGTTGCGCTGCACCGACCCGATCCCGTTCGACATGGAATACACGCGCGACCTCGGCTACTGCGCCGCCAAATTCCTCTTGGAGGGCGGCTCGGGCGCGATGGTCACGATCCAGCAGGGCAAGTTCAAGCCGATCAAGTTCGCGGACATGCTCGACCCAGAAACCGGCCGCACGCGCGTGCGTATGGTCGATATCGATACCGAGTATTACAAGATCGCGCGGCGCTACATGCTGCGCCTGCGCCGCGATGACTTCGCGGACGCGGCCGAGATCCAGAAGTACGCGAGCGTCGCCAAGACCACGCCCGAGAAGTTTCGGGAGCAACTCGAGTACCTGATGAAAGACGAACCCCCGCCGCTCGCTTTCGAGTTCTGACCCAGGAATAGAAACGCACTCCCGGTGATTTCTGGACTGCCCCGAAGCGCATGCGAATTTCCGGAAAACTGACGCTGGGCATGATTGCCGGCATCGTGGCGATCCTCGCCATCTCTGGCTACCTCACGGTCAACCGTGAGGTGGAGCTTTTCGAGACCGATATGGCGCGAGATCACGAGCTGTTCGCGCAGGCCGTGGGTTCGTCCATGGCCCGGGTCTGGCGCGTTGACGGCCGCGCGCACGCCCTCGATCTCCTGCAACAGCTCGAGGCCGGTGAAGGGTCGGTGCGCGTCCGCTTCGTACCCAAGGACGTGAATCCGAACGACCCGCACATCGATCAAAATGCGCTACGAAGGGTGCGTGCGGGCGGCCCCGCCCTGCACGACAAGCTCGAAGGCCCCTCCCCGAAGCTGTACAGCTACGCGGCCGTGCACCTGGGCGAAGAAACGCCGGGCGTCTTGGAGGTGTCCGAATCGTTGGAACCGCGGGATGCTTACGTGCGCTCTACGGTGCTGCGCGCGGCCGTCACCGCGGCCTGCTTGGGCTTGGTGTGCGCGGCCCTCACCTTCGCCTTGGGCAGCAGTATCGTGGGCCGGCCGGTGCGCGCCCTAGTCGACCAAGCGCGCCGGATTGGCGCGGGTGATCTGGGCATTCGGCTGGATCTGCAGCAGCACGACGAAATAGCCGAGCTAGGCCGCGAAATGAACGCGATGAGCAGCAAGTTGTCGGACGCCAACGTGCGCCTCGTGGCGGAAACGGCCGCGCGTCTGCATGCGCTGGAACAACTTCGGCACGCCGATCGTCTGGTGACCGTCGGCAAGCTCGCTTCGGGTATCGCCCACGAGCTCGGTACGCCGCTCAACGTGGTCTCCGGCCGCGCCAAAATGATCTCGCAGAATCCCGTTTCCGACGAGCAGACGCGTAACAACGCGCGCATCGTCATGGAGCAGAGCGAGCGCATGGCGCAAATCATTCGCCAGCTGCTGGACTTCGCGCGCGCCGGCAAACCCAACAAGACCTCGATTGACCTGCGGCACCTCGCCGCCAGCACACTGTCCCTATTGCGCCCCATCGCCGAAAAACGTCGCGTAACGCTACACTTCAACACCGAAGAGTCCGTGTCGGAAGTGGTGGTCGACGCCGCGCAGCTTCAACAAGTGGTGACCAATCTGGTGGTCAATGCGGTGCAGGCCAGCCCGGAAGGCGCCACGATCGAAGTCGGACTACGCAACTCCCGGAAAAGCCGCCGGATCAGCGGGGAGCTCGGCCCGGAGCGGGAACGCGGTTTCGTGTGCATCACGGTCAGCGACCGCGGTGTCGGCATGAGCGCGGAAACGCTGGAACGCATCTTTGAGCCTTTCTTTACTACGAAAGATGTCGGTGAAGGCACGGGGCTCGGACTTGCCGTAGCGTACGGTATCGTGCAAGAGCACGGGGGCTTCATCACCGTGGAAAGCAAGCTCACGGAAGGCAGTCGTTTCGAAGTGTATCTCCCGATCCCGGATCCCCAATGAAGGCCAAAGTACTCATCGTCGACGACGACACCAGCATGTGCGAATTGCTGGCGGACGGGCTGTCGCAGCACGGTTATGAAGCCAGCTGGCGCGCTTCCCCGCATGAAGCGCTGGCCGAAATCGCACTGCGCAATTTCGACGTCGTGCTGACTGACATCAACATGCGCGACATGAACGGGCTTGAGCTGTGCCAAAAGGCAACCGAAGCCCATCCCGACCTACCGGTAATCGTGATCACCGCGTTCGGCAGCCTAGAAACAGCCGTGCAAGCCATCCGCGTCGGCGCGTATGACTTCATCACCAAACCGTTCGACATCGACGTCGTCGCGATCGCCATCGAACGCGCGGTCAAGCACAGCGCGCTCACGCGCGAAGTTCAGCGCCTCCAAAAGGCGGTGGACGAGTCCCGTCGTTTCGACGAGCTGTTGGGCGCGAGCCCCGCCATGAAAGAGGTGTACGACCTCCTGGAGCGGGTCGCCGAGTCCGAATCCACCGTTTTGGTCAGCGGAGAGAGCGGCACCGGCAAGGAGCTCGTGGCCCGCGCTCTGCACCGGCGCAGCAAGCGCGCCGCCGGGTCCTTCGTAGCCATCAACTGCGCAGCCATGCCGGAGCAGCTCCTGGAGAGCGAACTCTTCGGCCACACCAAGGGCGCCTTCACGGATGCCCGCACCGCGCGTCCCGGGCTCTTCGTGCAAGCCAAGGGCGGCACCATTTTCCTGGATGAAATCGGGGACATGCCGCTTGGTCTTCAACCGAAACTGCTGCGCGCATTGCAGGAACGCACCGTGCGCCCCGTCGGCGGTGACGTGGAAATCCCGATTGACGTGCGCGTCGTCGCCGCGAGCAATCGCGATCTGGAGACCGCAATCGAGGAACGTAAATTCCGGGAAGATTTGTACTATCGCATCAACGTGATCCACGTGGAGCTGCCCCCGCTGCGCGCCCGCGGGGCGGACGTGCTGCTGCTGGCCAAGCACTACTTGGAGCACTTCGCAACGCAGTCCCAGAAGGACGTGCGCATGCTCGATGCGGAAGCCGCGGAAAAGCTGTCCGCCTACGCCTGGCCCGGCAACGTAAGGGAGCTTGCCAACTGCATGGAGCGCGCGGTCGCGCTGACCCGCGGGGAAGCCGTGACCATCGCTGATTTGCCCGAGAAAATCCGCAACTACCGCACCTCCCACGTGCTCGTGGCGGCCACGGATCCGAGCGAGCTGGTGCCGCTCGAAGAGGTCGAGAAGCGCTACATTTTGCGTGTGCTCGAAGCCGTCGGTGGCAACAAGACCCTCGCCGCGCAGGTGCTGGGGTTGGACCGCAAGACCCTGTACCGCAAGCTGGATCGCTACGGGGCTCAGCGCGCGGTCAGCTGAGCGCGACGCAATTTGCCCCGTTGCGGGCAAGTTGCGCGCTGCACTTGGCGACACGCGCGGCGCGAACCCCGGCGATTTGCGCACAATATCCGGTGGCGTGTTTCCTGCTGGACCAATGGCGGAAGCACTTCGCGAAACGAGGCTCGGCTAGCCTGATTCGGCGAAAGGACCATCCCCATGAGTTCACTCGAAGCGATCGGAACGGCAGGCTCTCAGGTCACGCCCTCGTCAAGAGCCCGGCTGTTGCTGGCTGAAGATGACTTCGAGCTGCGAGAATTGCTGGCCTGTGTGCTGCGCGCGGATGGCCATGAAGTCGTAGAAGCCCACGATGGCAGGGAACTCTGGGCGCTCCTGCACACGAACGACCCGAGCAGCAAGGAGCCGTTCGCGTTGGTCGTCTCGGACGTGCGCATGCCAGGCCTCACCGCCTTCGATGTGCTGAGCAAACTGCAGCGTTCGCTCTGCAACACTCCGGTGATTTTGATCACCGCGTTCGGCGATCAAACGACGCATCTGCGCGCACTCCGCTTAGGCGCGAGCCGCGTCTTCGATAAGCCGTTCGATTGCGACGAGCTGCGCGCCGCGGTCCACGAAACGCTGAACCAACGCCAAGAAGCGCGCCGCGCTTCTTGATCACGGCGCTGTGGGTGGCTCCTCGTCGGGCTCGTCGGGGCCTTCCGGATCGCTGGCGGGCGTGGCTGCGGCGCCGTAGTCCGGCACGTCCACCGTCTTGCCGGCGGGCTTCTTTTTCCTGAATTTGGCGTGGCAAACGCGGTGCGCCAGGTCATCCACCTTGGCCACGGGGAGCGTGGGGGGCGTCAAGAACGGCGGGTGCTCGAAATCAAACACGTCGTAGGGCACCGCTGAGTTTGCGTCGCGCGCACTGAGCGCGGGCAGACCGAAGCGCACCTGAACCATGCGCGTCAAAGACGTGTGGCTGTACACTTGGTGCGATACGTAGTGCGCCTTCGCAAACGGAGAGACCACGATGAACGGCACGCGCATCCCCAAGCGGTCGAAGTGCCCGCGCACGTGCCGCTTCTCCAATAGCGGCTCGATGGCATCCGGCGGGCAAGCCGCGGGCGGCGGCACGTGATCGAAGAACCCGCCCGGTTCGTCGTACATGATGAACAACGCGGAGTGCGCCCAAGCCCGGCTCTTCATCAGCGCCTCGATCACGTGCGAGACGAACTCTTGGCCGAGCTGGATATCGGACGGCGGGTGCTCGTCCGTGGCATCCGGACCGCCATACGTGGATTCGATCCAGACGTACGCGGGCAGCGTGTTCTTCTTCGCGTCCTCGAAGAAGCCGTCGATGTCTTTGAAGTGATCGCCCTTTTCCTCGTGCAAATGCCGAAAGATCTTCTCTTCGAAGGTCATGCCCCCCGAATACACGACCCACTCCACACCCTTCTCCGACAATTGATGAAATAAGGACGGCTGATCCGGCCCGGGCGGCGGCGCAGTGTTGCCGATGTGCCCGAACGTGGAGGCCGAATGATAAAACATTCGGTTCGGCCACGTCGGCCCGAGGATAGAAGCGAAATAGCGGTCGCCGATCGCGAACGTGTTGGCGAGCGCGTAGTAGTAGCCGAGGTCGGTCTCGTCGTAGTAGCCGAGCGCGCGTTCGCCGTCCGGGTTACTGGTGTCGATGAAGCCGTCCATCTTGCCGTCGTCGAACTGCGCGTGTGCAGAGTTCCAATCGTGCCGCGTATCTTTGCCGCACAACGCTGGCGCGTGAAACATCTTCACGTCCACGCTCTTCTTCGAATCCAGATTGTGAAAGCTCGCCGGCGCGACGTCCGCTTCGGGTTGCCCGAACTTCGGCAAGTTCTGAAAGTACTGGTCGAACGAGCGATTTTCCTGCATCACGATCACGAAGTGATCGATGGGAATGCGCTGTCCGATCGGTTCGTCAGAACCCGACGTTTGCTCCGGCGTCGCGCCAGCGCTGAACGTGCAGGCATCACGCTCAGCCCGCATGGTCCGGGGCAGCAGCACCGCAGAGCTACTTGGGGTTGGGGGCGCACTGGGCAACGAGGACGGCCCGGCAACTGCCGAGGGCGCTTGCAGGGGCGCGCTCGGTTTCGGCGCGGCCCGGTGCTTACAGCCCAGGGCCACGAGCGGCGGCAACAAAAGGCACAGCCAACGCAGCGATTTTACGGGAGACATCCGAAAAGGGGTCCGCGCACCAAAGCTGGCGGCAGACTCAATCCAGTCACTCTACGCCCGGCCGCGGTCGCATCGCGCATTATTTGCTCAGTTCGCGGCGCTTGTGTCACGTTCTGGTCCAAGGAGCTCCCATGAAGACCGTTTTCGCTCGTGCCGTCGTTGCCCTGAGCCTCGTCTCGCTGCCTGCCTCCGCTCTCGCAGCGTCGAAGGCCAAGCATCACCACCACACTGACACCAGCTCGCCCGCAGAAGGCGACGCCGCCCCGGCAGAGAGGCCCACCTCGAAGCACCATCACCACAGCCACAAGACGGCCAAGAACGACAAGGGCGAGAAGGGCGAGAAGACCAAGGCGGTCGCCACGTCCGGCCACTCGCACAAGGCTCCCGTGGCCTCTAAGTCCATCCCCGCCGCACCGCTTCACTGAGCGTCGTTCGCCGCCCCGCGCGCGAACACCCAAGCACGTAAAATACGAAAGGCCGGCTAGCTCGACGAGCTACCGGCCTTTCTGCCTTTAATGGTAACGCGCTACGACGCGCCGCGCGGATAAACCGATCGAGGCTCGGACACCTAGCTCACACAACCGACCTGCCCTCTGGAAGCTTCGACAGATCGGCGAACGGCGAGGAAATGCTCTCGTACCTGAAGAGCACTGGGATCGATCTGCCTGATGCGCTGACTGAAGACGCTATCGAGATCTTGCAAAAGCGCGTCGGGCTTAGCAAGGGTGGTCCCGACGGAAGGAAGACAGCGCGCGCCGTGCGAGCGAATCGAGGTACCCGCTGGAGTACCAGCAGCTACTTTCCCCGGGGCCCGTCAAAGACGGAACCCCCTGTTTCTCCAGAGCGGGACATCGGGTTCGAACCGACGACCTCAAGCTTGGGAAGCTCGTGCTCTACCAACTGAGCTAGTCCCGCGTAGCGGGTGGACAATAGCTGTTTTGACGGGAGTTGCGAGTGAAAAAACGAGGCCAACCCGGGGCGAGCCGCCGCCCTTGACCCGCCCGCCGGCTGCCGGTACTGAAGACCCGGCATGAAGGTCGCGAAAGTCCATTCCAGGTGTGAGTGCCAAGCCCATTTGAGCGCTGAGCTCGACGAGCAGCGCATCGCGCTGCGTGGCTGGGCAGTCGATGCACGCAAGCTTGAGCTTTCTGCTCCTGCGAATAGCATTGGCGCCGAGCGCGAGCGTTTCGACGTAGGCTGGGCGTGCCCTTTTTGCACGCGCAATACGCTGCGCTCGTTTACTGCTTCGGCGCTAACGTTTCGCGAAGTCGACGCGAAAAAAGCGGGTTGAGTTACACGGCCGGGCGAGCGTTTACGCTGCCCGCTTCAAGCCGAGGCGCTCGATTACCGACCGCAACGTGCGTGAGCGGCCAACGTCGTGCGCGCGCTGACGAAAGAACAGCGCTTGCCCGTACGCGCGCTCCGCTTCTTGCAAGCGATTGGCTTTGACGCAGGCGGCGCCGTACAGCGCCCACACCTTGGGGTTCGACTCCGCCAGCAGCGCGGCCTCGCGCAGCGCGACCATCGCTTGCCGACGCTCTCCACGCTGCTGGGCGCGTCGCGCGCGGCTCACGAGGAGTTCGATGCGTGATGGAAAGCCAGGAGGATCGGTGGGATGGTTCATCGCGTTCTTGAGCGGAACCCATGCTAAAGCCGTGCCACATTTTTGGCGCCTTGAACCTACACTGGCTTGCAGCCCAGTTCGGCGTGGCTTCGCGTATTTAGCCGCCTGCTGCCGTTGAAACGCAAAGCGTAGGCGTGGCAACGCAGTCGCGGTGCCCCGGCGACGCATGAGAAAGCGTCAGCGTTACGTCACCGCAGCAGAAACGCGCGCGTCAGGAACCTGACGCGCGCAGCCCTTCGCGGGCGCCCAGCCCCAACGCGAGCACCAACAGCGCCCCCGCAAACACGCTCAAACGCAAGCCTACCACTTGGAGCGCTTCGCCCGTGGCCGCCGCGTAAATCGGATCGAAGAGTGCCACCAGAACCGCGCCGCCCAGCAGCGCTAACGCGGGACGCAAACGGCGAGACAGCGAGCGCGCCTCGTACTTGCTCAGATCGAGATCCGGGAGATTGCTCGCGGGCGGCGCGGTCGACAGCGGCGCGCCTGGCGGCACCGAAGCCCGCAGCACGCGCCTGGCACTCGTTGGCTCCGCGTCGAAAGCCGCGCTCGGCGGCGGCGTCAGTGCGGCGCTGAGCGGCGGGCGTGACTCGCGCACCCCGGAAATGGAACCGGACAGGCTGCGAGGCGGGGGCGTGCTAGGCCGTTGCGCGGCTGCCATGCGCGGCGAACTCACCGAGCGAATCGAGATCGGCTCGTCCGCCGGCAAATCCAAGTCCAGCGACGACCCGGCGTCAGCGGGCGACTCGTCCAGCTCCAGAAGCGTGGGCGGGGCCAGGATCGCGCGTTCGCTGGGGCGGGCACCGCTCCGACGCCGAGCCACCGAGGGCGGCGCCAGCACCAGATCCGGCACGAAATGCTCGCCCGAACCGGCGACACGCGCGGGCAACGGTGCGGGCGCTGTGACCCGTAAGTCCTCGGCGATGCGTTGCTTGCCGGACGAACCGCGCGGCGCGCTGATCGGATCGAACTCGAGGTCAGCGGCCAGCGCGCGCTCCAGCGCGGGGTTCGGGGCGAGCATGCGAGGCACCGACGCAACGGGCGGCCGCGAATGCAATTCGACCAACTCGATGCGCGGCGCGCGGCTGTCCTCGGAGCGCGCATCGCGCGACACGGACCTGCCGCGCTCGGCCTCAGGGACCTGGAGTGCCGCAGTCAGCTCGTTCCAGAATACACCTGCGTCCCGTTGGCGTGAGCGCGGGTCTAACGAAAGCGCACGGGCGAACACCGCTTCGACCGCGTCCGACACTTCAACGCCCTCGTGGCGAGGTGTCGGACGGCGTGCCGCATCCAGGGCGATGCCCATCATTACCTGTGGATCCCCCTCGATGATCGGCCGCGCCGCAAGCGTCTCGACAATGCAGAGCGCTAGGCCCCAAACGTCAGTCCACGGCCCTGTTTGGCCGAAATGGCGCGGGGCCCACTGCTCAGGAGCAGCATAAGCCGGCGTGAAAGCGGGGGGAGCGTTGGCGTCTTGGCTCATGCGCCCCGCCACTTGGCTGGCTGCACTGCGCACCTTGCCGATGCCGAAATCCAGCAGCTTTACAACTTCTTCACCTGCCACTTGGGCGATGAAAATATTTTCTGGCTTCAGGTCCCGATGCACTAGGGAAATCGCGCCCTCGGGCGCGCTGAAGTGGTGAGCGCATTCCAAGGCGCGCGCGACCGGCGTGAGCAGCCGCACGAGCTTGCGCAGCGGCACGCCCGCAAGGCCTGCCGCAATACGCTGTTGGATCAACGCATCGAGCGTTAGCCCATCCAGCCACTCCATGACGATGTACGGGACGAAGCGCCCGTCGGAGGTAACGAACGCATCCACATGCAGCGGGCGAACCACCGTCGGCAAACTCGCGGACAGCCGAGACCAGAGCTCGGCTTCGGCGCGAAACAGCTCCAAAAATTCCGCGAGCTGAGCGGGGTTTTGTTGTGGAACCTTGAGCAGCTTGAGAGCGACGGGCGCGCGAAAGCCGCCGTGGTGCGCGCGGTATACGACGCCGAAGCCGCCTTCGGCCACCACGCTCTCGACCTGATAGGCACCCGCGATCACGGTGCCTACGATTCCGAATACATCCTCCGCCATCGCTCGTGTCCGAGGACCAGCCTATCAGATTGGGCCTCCGGGCGAGCCCGAATGTCCGGCCGTATCGGCAAATACTCAGAGCATTTTCTCAGTTTTGGTCGATCGCGATGCCGAGCTGCCGGCGCAGCTTGAAGTACCGTTCACTGGCGGCAAACCCGAGCAAGTCCTTGCCCAACTCACCATCCGGCCCCTCCTCGTGAGCGAGTACCGAGAGCGAGGTCGCGACGTCGTTGCTGAGCACGAAGCCCGCGCGGCACGCCGTCTTCTCCGTAGCGCTGCTCCAACGCTGCAGGTTGGTGCGCCCACCTTCCTCGACGAACCGCAGGAAACAGCCGCGCAAAGCGTCCACGTGCGGGGCTTCCAGCATGGGTTGAATGGCTTGTGCAATCGGTGCCACGCGCCGCTTCATGTCCTCAGCGATGGGCAGGCCCGGATTGCCGATGGTGAGCGCGGCGAGGAACAGATCTTCGAGATCCGGCACCGCCGTGAACAGCACCTTTACGAAATGCTCCTGACGGTACCAAGACAAGTGACGCCCCACCAGGAAGGCGTGCTCGAGCTGCGTGCGCCCGGACAGCACGTGTTTGCCGACGGCAGTGAACGGCGGCACGCCTGGGATCAGTGCATAGCCAGAGTCGCGATCTTTCTCCAGGTAAATGGCCGGCGCCGCCAGGCCCAAGATTGCCGCGGCCCAGGGCAACGCGCGCACCGCGGTGATCGTGGCTTTTGCCGGGTCTTGCCGGCCGACCGGGTCGGGTTGGTGCAGCTTCTTATCGCGCCGTAACGCGGTCACGCGTCCGACCAACACCGCCGGCGCGATGAGCGCGAAGATCTGCCCCGTGAGGACTTCTTCCTCGGGGTGAAAGAGCAGGTCCGTCCAGGCGTTTGCGGACACGCTGGCGCGCGGCGCGATCAGGGTTTGCGCCTTGTATTTCTCCGCCAACGCTCGCTCTTCCGCGCTCGCGGCGTTCAGCGCGCACAGTACCTGCGCCACGCAGAACCGGCGATCGCGCTCTTCGCGTGCCGCGTACACGCGGCTGAGCGCGCGGTACGCATCTGGGTTCTTCGGGTCACGTCGCACACGGCGCCAAATCTCCTCCGGATCTTCGCTCGCATCCTGCGCGGCGCTTTCGACCTCGGACAGATCGACCTCAACGTTGATCGAGGCTTGCGCGCGGCGCAGCGCGCCTTCAAGCTCCTTGACGCGCGCTTCGAGTTGCTCGATGCGCTTGAGCAGCAGCGTTCGCCCGGCATCGCCGTCGGCTTGCACGCGCAGCGGCGAGAGTGAAGGCGCAGACTCCTCGTAGTGCTCGATGATCTGCACTCGATGCCGAGTCTGGTAAGCCGCGACCATGGCTTGTTCCAGACGCAGCAAACGCTGCGGGTCGAGCCCCAGGTTGTCAGCGGCCTTTTCTAAGCGCATGCGCTCTTCGGGCGTGATCACGCCGTCCGCGAGCGCCTCTGCAAATAGCTCTTCGTACTGGGTTTCCAGCGGTCCAAGCCCGAACCCTCCGGACACTTCACCTGCTACGAAACCTGCGCCATGCTCGAAGCCGCCCACGCTACCGGTACTCATTCCGTCACCTCCGT
>JBDTJC010000107.1:0-16480 GCA_039936055.1 Polyangiaceae bacterium
GAAGCGCCGAATGTAGGGCAGCGCTTCGTGCAAGACCTGGGCTTTGCTGACGAGTTCGTCCATTTCGGGGCGAACGGTAGCAGTGGCCGCCCCCATAGCCACTCAAAACCGGCCGTGGTAGACGCCCGGGCAATGGATATTCTGCTGGCCCTCGCCGAACTGGCCCCGTACGTGCGGGAAACACAAGCCTGTGATTCGGCGACGGCCCTGGTCAAGTCGCTCCGTCAGCTCGGCCACCGCGTGACAGTGGCTGCGCCGCGTTCCCCGGGCTTCGAAGCGGGTGGCCTCTTGGCAGCCCGCCGCCTGACTCCGCTCACGCTCGAAGACGGCCGCGAGGTGAACGTGCTGGACGGCCAACTGGCGTCCGGCGCGGAGCTCGTGTTGTTCGACCTGCCCGGGTTGTTCGATCGCGAAGGCGTTTACGGTGAGGGCGGTACGGAATACGCGGACAACGCCGAACGCTTCTCGGCCTTCGCCAAAGCCGTGGCCGCATTGGTGGAACAGCGCGCGGAGCTGGGCAAGGCCGTGGAAGTCGTGCATGCCCACGACGCCGTTGCCAGCCTCGTGCCACTGGCGTTGCGTGGCCAGCGTGTGCCGGTGGTCTTCACCATCCATGACATCTTACGCCGCGCAGAATTTCCGGAGTCTGCTCGCGACAACCTAGGCTTCGACGACACGTCGTCGTTGTCCGCGGCGGGTGGCCTGTCCGGCCTCGCTTCGGCGGTAAGCTTGGCTTCGGCCGTGACCACGGTGTCCTCGCGCTACGCGGAGGAAATCCTAGATCCTGCCCGTTCTGGCGCTCTTTCTTCGGTGCTCGCGGGCCTGCCCGAGCCCGTGCTCGGCATCCCCGGTGGCGTGGACTACGCGACCTGCAACCCGGCCACGGACACCGCGCTCGAGAGCCGCTTCGACGCAGAGGACCCGTCAAACAAGGGCCGTTCCAAGGTGGCCGCGCTGAAGAAGCTGGAACTGGAGTTGGAGCTGGACCGCCCGCTGCTCGTGTTCTTGGGCGACCTCGGACGCGAGCCCGGCGCCGACGCGCTGTTCGACGCGCTGCCCGAAATCCTCAAGCTGGATCTAGCGTTGGTCATCGCCAACACGGGCGCGTCGGCGGCCGCCGAACGCTTCCAAGCGGTCGCCAAGGAGTACGCGGGGGACCTGTCCTGCGTGTCACAGGTGGATGACCGCTTCTCCCGTCAGCTGCTGGCGGGCGCGGACTTGGCGCTGGTTCTGTCCACGGGCGGGCCGGGTGGGAATCGACAACTGTTCGCGCAGCGTTACGGCGCCGTGCCGATCGCGTTCGCAGCCGGCGGCTTGGTGGACGCGATTGTGGACGCTGATGCCGAACTCGAGACCGGCACGGGCTTCTTGTTCGACGCGCTCGAGCCGGAGGCGCTGCTCGGCGCCCTATCGCGGGCCTTTTCTGCCTATGGAAACCCTGGCTTTGCCCGCCTGCGCCGGCGCGTGATGCGGCTCGACCTGGCTTGGGATCGCGCGGCTAGGCGCTACGCTCAGGTGTACCGCAAGCTCATCCCGAGCTGAGGCGCGGCTCAGTCGGAGCGCGCGCTCAACTCGAGCGCGCGCCGCAACCAGCGCACGCGCCACGCGAGCCCGAATACGATCGCGAATTGGTGCACGGCGAATACGAAGGCGAGGCGTGCCGGCATCGGCCCGCTCAGGTCGATACGCGTCATCAGCCAGGCTGCGACGAGGTACGCCAGCAGGCCGCCCAGCGCGCTGACGTACGCGCCGCTCAAGACGTCCAACGGTTGGTCGCGAAGCGCCGTCAGCGCGCTGCGCAGCGCTTCGCGTGCGCCGGAATCGTGCCGAACCACCGCGGCGCGCGCGAGATCCAGCACGCCGCCCAGCCACAAGCACCCGAGCAGCGCCAGACCGAACAACGCGAACGGCGCCAAGGTGAGCGTGCGTTCATCGCCGTGCTGTAGGGCCGACTTCAGCGCGGTGGCCAGCAGACTCGCGGCCAGTAGCAGGGCCGCCTGAGCGGCCCACGTGACCGCTCCTAGCCCGAAAAATCGAGGAAAACACGCGAGCGCGCGCGCTGCACGCTCGCCCAAGGTGCGATCCGGATCGTGCAACAGCTGCAGTGCGCAGGCCAGCGGTAGCAGCTCGAACAGCGCGCTCAACGCGCCCAACACCAGCGTGATTTTGCAGACGGCGCCCAACCACGGCAGCCCCACGCGCAACAGTTCGAGCAGCAGCAGCGAGCCAGGGCGAAATAGGACTGCGTCGTGGTCCGGGCCACCGGCGATGCCCGTTGCGTCGACGACGGTCAGCAGCGGATAGGCGACCAGCGAGCCGAGCAGCGTGCGCGACACCCAGAGCAGTATGCCGGCGGCCGCGCTCGTGGTTAGCCGCGTCAGAGAGGACGGCAGAGCGCGCTCGGTCATGGTCCGACCTCTCCGAGCAGTACTTGCGCGGCGTATAGCCCGCGCTCGAACACGCGCGGCGCGGGGCTGCTCGTCGTGCTGTGCCAATTGTTCGTGAAATCGTCGTCGAGCAAGATGCGGTGCTCCGGGTCGACGTTGACGGCCACGATCTGCGAGGGCCCCGCGTAGTCCACGTTGTGCGTGAAGCCGTGGCCGTCCCAGTGTCGCCGTTCGCGCGAGCCGTCTTCGAAAATGAGCTCGATATCCACGGGCAATTCCAGTGTGCCGTGGCGATACACCACGACGCGGCCCGCGTATTGTCCGGGCGCGTGCGGAGGGTCCGGCTTCTTCTGCTGGCGCCCGCTCGGGCCGTCGAATATGCCCGCGGCGCTCGGCTCCGGTGCGTTCGAGATCTCGCGCACGAGGTAATCGACCGTGCCGCGCGCGAACAGCGCGGCGGACAGCGCCGTCGCGGCTTCCGCGCCCAGCTCCTCCTGCATCACGCCCAGGAAGTCATCTGGGCTTGGGTGGCGAAAGCGAAAGCGGCGCGTGTACATGCCGACGGCGTGCGCCAAGCGATCTTCCCCATAGACGCGTCCGATGGTCGCCATCACGATCGCGGTGCGGCTGTACACGAGCGCGCCGAGACTACGAAAGCTTGCGAAGTCCGCAGCGCTCTGGCCGACAGGTTCATCCGCGCCGCGCGCGGCCGACAGCGCGCGGTTGAGCGCCGTGGAGGTGACGCTGAGGCCGAAGCCGTCGAAAACCGCACCGGCCCCGTAGCGTGCCTCCATGGCTTCGGCCTCGGCGTAGCTGTTCAAACCTTCGTCCAGAAACGGCGCGACGTGCTCGTTGCTGGCCACCAAACCGTAGAACCATTGGTGCCCGAGCTCGTGAATCGTCACGATGTCGATGAAGTGCCCGCCGCCGAATGTGGCGTACCACGGCCCGCCGGTCGTGATCAGCGTCGGGTACTCCATGCCACCGGCGTTGTCGGCTCCATCGGGGGGGTGCACCAGCGTGAGCGTCGGGTATGGGTACGTGCCGTACAGCGCGTTGAAGTGCGGCAGCGCGAAGCGCACGCTGTCCAGCTCCGCCTGTGCATTGCGCTCTTGGTGAGGCGGGAACAGCACGCTCACGTTCACGCCCGCGATGCGTTCGCTGCGCGTTTCGAATCTGTCCCAGGCCGTCCACGCGAAATCGTGCACGTTTTCGGCCAGAAAACGCAGCTGCTTGCGACCGGCGGCGTGGCTCTCGTGGCTGAGGCTACCGGTTGCGCCGACGCGGAATGCTTCGGGTACGTCCAACGACACGTCGTAATCGCCGAAGTCCGCGTAAAACTCGCTCAGCGCGTGAAACGAGAAGTGTGCGAATTTGCCGTCCGGCTCCAAGCGCGCAAGCTTCGGAAACCACTGGCCGAGGAAATGGAAGCTGCCCGAGTAACCAGTGCGCTCGACGATCTCCGGCAGTTGATCCTCGAAGGTCAGGTCGATGCTGAGGGTCGCGCCCGGCGCGAGCGGGTTCGGTAACGGCAGTCGTAGGTCGGTTTCGTCGTCCGGATCATTGGGGCTGTGTCGATCGCGATCGGGCCATAAATCACGGCCGTCCGCGGCACCGTCGCCGAGGACGCTCAGCTTTTTCACATCCACGTAGCCGTATGCGTGGGCCTTGTCACCGCTGCGCCCAGCGCCGAAGGGCGAGCGCAGGAATAGCGTTTTGTCGTTCTTGAAGGCGTTCAGATAAAGGTGAAACCAGAGCTCATTGAGTGGAGCGGCCGAGCGATTCACGAAATGAATCGTCTCGTGAGCGGTGATGCGGTGCGTGTTGGTATCGAGCTTTGCGTCGATGTCGTAGGACGCGACGCTATCCGCCGCCGCGCTGAGCGCAGGGAAGGGCGCTTGCGACGTGATGCGCGACGCCGCCGTGGACGCGGGCAAGGCGTTCTTGGCGCCGGCGAGCGCGCGCAACGCGAGCCCGGAAAGTGCGCTGAATAGCGCACCAATCAGCAGATCCCGAGCCGCGCGCCGCATCACTGCCTCGAACCTCGTACTCAGCCGAGCGAGATCACGCGCTGATCGAGCAACTGATACATGATGCGTAACGCATCAAGGCGAGTCATGCCGCTGATGTCGAGGATCTGATCGACGGTCGAACCGCCGTCGATCAACGACAACAGAAACCCGGCGCGATGATCGAGCGTGAGCCAGCGAATTTGATCACTGGGCACCGCTACCGCAACGATCTGATCGAGTGAGCCCAGGCGCGCCGAGTACATCTGCGTGAGCACGTCACGGCAGCTTTGCGCGTAGCGGGGAGCTTCCAGATCCTCCGGGTGCGCTTCCATGATGCCTTCGGCGATCACCAGAGCGCCGCTGAAGTCGCCCATCGCGTAGCGATCCTTCATGTCCCCGATGGGGCTCTTATCGACACCCCGAGCGGTTTCGATCTGGGAGACGTCCTCGTACTCCAGCTCGATCACCGGATCTCGCGGGTCATGCACGGGCTCGGATACACGGGCGGGCGCTGCGGTTTTGATCGAGCCGATGCTGTCGAAGTTCAGGTCAGCCAACTCCAGGCCGGTTCGCGAGGGCGAGTGCAGCGGCACTCGCGGCAGCGGCGCGGGGCCAGCGGGAACGGGCCCGAGGCGGGCGGGGCGGGCGGTGGGTGCGGCCTGCGCGGGTGAAAGGGCGAAGGGTGCCGTGCTGTCTGCGCTGCGCTTGGCTGGGGGCGGTGCACTGTCGAAGCTGAAGTACTCTTCTGGCGGGATCACGCGGCCCGCGGGGGGCGCCGCCGCTGTCGGTGGGGGAGGCGGCGGAGCCGCGGGAGGCGCGCTGCCGGGCGCGGGGACGCGGCTGTCCTCCGCCGATTGCATCATGTGCTGCGCGTAGAGCTCAGGTGGCAACTCTGGGACCGCCGTGACGCGATCGAACTCGTTCAACGGGTCGTCCAGATCGAGACCCGGAACCGTCTCGTCGTCCCAGCTGGCGTCGATCTGGGCCGCCGACTCGGGCGGGATCGAGCTGGGCCGCAAGGTGGTGAGGCGACGGTCTTTCGTACTCATGCCTGTTCTCTCGGAGCGCCGCGCGGGTGGGGGAGCGACGGAGCGACTAACCGCGCGAGACGACGCCCTTGAACATGCGTTGGGTTCGCGACAGTTGGTCGACCTGTTCTTTCACCAGGCCCGTGTCCTTGGACAGGATCGCGGCGCGCGTGCGGTCGACGGTGGTGCGCGCCTTGGCGATGGCATCACGCCCGAAATCAGCCGAGCCCACGACTCGCTCGATTTCCGGGAAAAGGCGCTCGATTTCGGCGATCAGCGTCTCTGCCTCCTGCTTGGCGGCCTCGAAGTGCTCGTCGGTGCGGCGCTCGACCAAATAGTCCTGCGCGTGATCCATCATGTTCTTGATCTCATCCTGGGTGAGGCCGCTGGTGGCCGTCACTTGGATCGACTGCGCCTGACCGTTTTCCATGTCCTTGGCGTGCACGCTGACGATGCCGTCGGTGTTGATCTCGAACGTTACCTCTATCTCGACGTGGCCTTTCGGGGCGCGGCGTAAACCGGTCAAAATGAACTCGCCCAAGAGCTCGTTCTCGTCAGCGCGCTTGCTCTCGCCCTGCATGACCAGGATTTTGACGGCCGTTTGGTCGTCGCGGCTGGTGGTGAACACCTTGGTGCGGCTGGTTGGCACCGTGGTGTTTTGGGGGATCAACTCCTCGAAGTAGCTGCCGAAAGTCATGATGCCCAGCGCGTGCGGCGTCACGTCCAACAAGATCATATCATGGCGATCTTGAACCAACGCCGCGCCCTGGATGGCGGCGCCCATGGCCACGACCTCATCCGGGTGCACGCTCTTGTTCGGCTCACGCCCGAAGTAGCCGGTGACCGCGGTTTGTACCGCCGGCATGCGCGTCATACCGCCGACCAAGATCACGTCCTCGACCTCGCTCACGTCCAGCTTGGCGTCAGTCAGGGCCTGCTTGCAGATGTCCACAGTGCGCTCAACCAAATCTTCGGTCAGCTTTTCCAGCGTGGGGCGCGCCAGCGTGCGTTGCAAATGCAGCGCTTCGTTGCGGCCAGTGGAGATGATGAAGGGGAGGTTGATCTCCGTTTCCCGCACGCCGGACAGTTCACATTTGGCCTTCTCGGCCGCGTCGCGCAAGCGCTGGAGGGCCATGCGATCCTGGCGCAAGTCAATCCCGTGCTCGTCTTGGAAGCCCGTCACCAGCCAGTCGATGATGCGGGCGTCGAAGTCTTCACCGCCCAAGAACGTGTCACCAGTAGTGCTGATCACCTTGAACACGCCGTGCGCGCCGATTTCCAAGATGCTGATGTCGAACGTGCCGCCGCCGAGATCGTAGACGGCGACCGTGCGGTCCATGTCCTTGCCGTAGCCGTAGGCGAGCGAGGCAGCCGTGGGCTCGTTGATGATGCGAATCACGTCCAAACCAGCGATGGCGCCGGCATCTTTCGTGGCTTGTCGCTGATGGTCGTTAAAATAGGCGGGCACGGTGACCACGGCCTTTTTCACGGGCTCGCCCAGGTAGTCCTCGGCGACGATCTTCATCTCCTGCAAGACCATCGAGCTGACTTCGGGCACGGAGTAGGTCTTGTCGCGCAGCTTGATGCGGACGTCCGCGTGCGGCCCCTCCACGATCGTATAGCTGGAGGTCATGATCGCGTTCTTGACCTGCGGCGAGTTCCACTTGCGGCCGATCAAACGCTTGGCCGCGTACACGGTGTTCTCGGCGTTGGTGATGGCTTGCCGTTTGGCGATGTGCCCGACCAGCCGCTTACCCGCCTCCGTCACCGCGACGACACTGGGCGTGGTCTTGTATCCACCTCGGTTCGGGATCACGACCGGTGTGTCGCCTTCCAAGATGGCGACACACGAATTCGTCGTTCCGAGGTCGATGCCGATTACACGCTCCATACTGAGCCCTTCCAATCACCAAGCGGGTTTGGCTTCAAGCCTCGCCACGTTTAAGTCGCCGTATCCAATCTCGGATAGTATCATCCTTAGGAGCTAACGTCGCGGCGCGTTCGAATTCGGCAAGCCCGCTCTGCTTCATCCCGGCGGCTATATAAATGCGGGCCAACGTCACCCGCGCTTGCGCTTCTTCACCGACACCGGCGCCCCCCGCAGAGGCGGCGGATCCGGCCGGTAGTAATGCGATGGCCTTTCGCGCGTAGTCGCCAGCGAGGCGCAGATCGCCCTCGGCCATCAAGGTGCAATACGCGGCGCGTTCGAAGGTTCGGGAGCTTGAGCTGCCCGCGGTCGCTCGTCCATAGGAGCGGGCGGCGTCCACGAGGCGGCCTTCGCGTTCCTCGTATTGTGCCTGCGCCAGGTAGTGATCCGAGAGGAGTACGTAGGCCTCGGTTTGCGCTTCCTGAAGCCGCGCGCTGATCTCGAGATTGTTTGGTACGAGGCCGGCGGCGATGCGTAGGCCGTTGACCGCGGAGAGCGGATCCTTACTCGCCAACGACGCGCGTGCGTTGAGCAGGTAGCGCTCGGCCTGATTCTCCCGGGCGCGCGTGACCCGTTGCTCGTAACGTCGTTTCAACTCATCCCCCGCGCGCTCGCGGGTTGCTGGGGGCGAGGCGGGGGGCACGGACGTGCTTGGCTGCGTGGTCACGGCGGGCATCGCCCCCGACATGGTGCGCCCGCCGAGCTTGCGTGCCAACGCTCGCTTGCGCGTCTCCGCGTCTATCGGGTGCACGGACTGCAAGCGTGGTCGTGAGCCGGAAGCGGGGAGCGGGTTTTCGCCGCGTGCTGGCGTGATGCTGCGCTCGGCGCTGGGCTCGGGTGCCGCTGGCGGGTTCGCTTGGCCACGCGCCGCCGCTTCGGCGGCTCGCGCTTCTTCTTCGATTTGCCGCTGAATTAATTGAACTTGTGCTTCCAGCGTCAAGTCAGCCTGGCGGTGATCGAAGTCGCGCGTCTTATGCAGCGCGGCCAAATAGGCGTCGTACTCGGCGCGTGGCCCGCTGCGCGTGAGCGCGTCGTAAGCGTCAGTCAGCCGCGAGAAGACGCGCTCCAACTTGGTCTTGAACGAACCCAAGTTTTTCCCGAAATAGCGATCGGGATGAAAAACGTTCACGATCTCGTAGTAAGCGTTTTTGATCGCGCGCTTGTCCGCGCTCGGCTCCACCTTCAGCAACTGATAATGCGTGGCCGTGTCGAGGTGATAAAAGGCATCCAGGATCACCCGCTTGCGCTCGGGCTCCAGGTCTACCGCTTCATCGAGCTCGCGCGCGTCGTACAGCGCTGCGGCCGGGTGATGTGGCTCGGCAGCGCCGACCGACTCGACGATTGGTCCGATGCGCGCCGGACCGGAGGGGCGCGGCGGTGGGCGCGGCGGGCGCGGGTTCTGCCCGACGGTGGTTTCATCGAAATGAATGGCACCGAGCCCCTCGAGCCTCGCGAGCGTTGTCGCGACTGCGCTCATGTCCAACCCAGCAGCCTCCGCGATCTCGAACTCGCTCGTGGCGCCATCAACGCGCGACAACACGAACGCCTCCGCAGGACCGATCGGTAGCGCTCGAAGGTCGATGCCCGCAACCAGGCGGGGCAGTCGGATATGGAGCGGGGTAATAGCCACTAGATCCCCGAATGGAACGAGCGCAAGTGTAGCTGGTCCTTCGTTTTTTCCGCAATCCACCCGCGCGAAATGACGCGTTGCGTCAACGAGACGGCGGCGCGGGAGCGGCCGAAGCCGCGGGAATGTCCGCGGTGCCCGGTTTTCCGGCCGCGCTCTCGATCACGCCGGATTGCACCGTCATGGCTTGCTCCAGCAGAGCGATCGCCCGCTGACGCGCCGCACCGGCCGCGCTCGGATTGCTGGCGTCGAGGGCCTTGGCGCGGCGTTCCTCGACCAGGCCCTCGGTTTCAAGCAGGTGACCGCGAAAGTAATTCGGGTCGCGCGCCTGCTCGAGGCCGGCGTGAGCATCGTTGATTGCCAGATCGAACGCGCCCAGCCGGCTGCGTAAATCGGCGAGTCGCGCGCGGGTGTCGGCCAGCACCTCACGCACTTCTGGCGCGAGCTCGCCGCCGCGCACGTGGGGCAGCGGACCTGCGACGAGGTCGGCCAGCGGTCGCAGCGCGGCGTTCAGATCACCGGCGCTTTCGTGAGCGTCCGCCAAGTGGTGCGCGGCGCGCGCGCGGCTCAGGAACGCGAGCAGCAGCGGATCGACCGGCGTGCCCGCGTCTTCTTGCGTACAGCGCGCGGCGGCCGGCTCGGCGCGACTGCACGCCGCGAGCGCGGCGGCCAACGCAAGCGCGACGCATGCGACGAGCGCGCGCTTCACCGAAGCCCCCACATCGCGTAGCGATTGTTGCGCAAATCACGTTCGCGCAGGCTCGCGATGCGATCGATGCGCGCGGACGGGGGACCCGCGGAATCGGCTTGAAACAGCGCGGCCGTGCTGCGGGATTGCACCAATGCGAGCGCGGGGAGGTCGGGGGCAGGCGCGTGGTTTGGCCGCGCTCGGATGGCCAAGAGCACGGCGGCAGCCGCGGCCAAAGCGGCCGCGATGCCGCCGAAGCGAAGGTAAAACACCTTTGCGGAGGCTCTTTTGGGGGCTGCGCTCGCGAGGCTCGAAGCGATCGCGCTGCCGGCCGATCGCGCAGCCGGAGCGTCGACCTGCGGCGCGACCGCGCTCGGCGCATAGGCATTTGCCAATGCTCGCGCCAACGCCAAATCGGCATGGTCGCCTTCGCCTTCGAGCGCGCGTCGCAAGCGCTCGCTCTGCACGAGCTCCTCGGGGCTCGGCTCGGCGAATGGATCCACGAGCGCTGCCAGCAGCAAGCGTTCGTGGCGCGCGGCGTCGATCTCGGTGGGGGCGAAGGCGTGCTTGAGCAGCGCGCTCAGGCGCGCTTCTTCGACCGCGTCCAACCGCTCGAATTCGTTCAGCTCGGGATCGGAGTCGTGCTCGGTCATGACTCGTTTCCTCCTGCGGGCAGGGCCTTGCGTAGCGCGGCCATCGCCCGATGCAGTACCACGTCGAAGGTCGCTACGCTGACCCCGAGGGCTTGGGCGGCCTCGTCCCGCGGGCGTTCTTCGAGGACCCGGAGTCGAATGGCGTCCGCGTAGCGCGGGTTGATCGAGCCGAGGACGTCTCTGACGCGCTGTTTGGCGCAGTCCAAGTCGTGCCGTTCCAGTTCGTCGGCTTCGCGAGCGTCGCGTTCGGCCTTGTCGAGCTCGCGTTCGACGTCTTCTGGCTCGAACAACAGTTCGCGTTTGCGGGCGCGCAGCAAATCAAGCGCGACGCGCAGCGCGACCACGCGCAGCCACGGGTACACGCCGACCGCCTGCCAGCTAAACTGGTCGAAGCGCTCGACCACTTTCAGGTACGTGCGCGAGAGCGCTTCTTCGGCCGTGCCGGCGCTGCCGAGCCGAGGCAAGAGCACGCTGCGGTACAGGCGCGGGCCGTGTTTGCGCAGGATGGCGCCCAGGGCGTCGCGGTCGCCCGCTTGCGCGCGCAGGACCAGCGCGCGTTCGGCATCCAGCTCGGCCGGGTCGTCCACCGCCCGCACTCTACACAAGGCGAGGGCCAGGATGCGGCGCGGCCAGAGCGGCCCGAAGGTCGGCAAGAGCTTGAAGGAAAGGGACGCGCAGCCGTTCACGTACAGAGAACGCGAGTCGCCCTGCGCGGCTTACGGAAGGCCCGAAATTGCTTGCATTGAGCGAGCGGAAGGCCGAAGAAACGGCAGGAAATGCCGACTTCTGCCAGCTTGTGCCCATTCTGTCGGGGGCTGAATTCTGCCGGGGAAAAGCGCTGCTACCGCTGCGGACGGTCGCTGCCGGGGCCGCTGGCCTCCGGGCTAATCGGCTTTGCACAGAGCTCCTTGAGCGGCGAGGCGCCGATGACGCGCGCGTTCTTGGGCGGGTGCCTGCTGGTGTTCGCCCTGTGCGTCGTGAGCGACCATCAACTCCCGATCTTTTCCGGAGAGTTCAGGACGTCGACGACGCTGCGTTTTGGAGCCCTGTTCGGATCGCTCGGGGCAGCCCAACCATGGCGCTATTTATCGGCCGTCTTCGTGCACTACAACGTGCTGCACGTAGGCATGAATTGCTGGGTACTGAGTTCGGTCGGCGCCACCGCCGAGCGCGAATTTGGCAAGGCCCGCTTCGTCGTCTTGTTCGTGCTCGCGGGCGTGCTCGGCTTCTTGGTCAGTAACCAGTGGTACGGCGGCATCGACCCGCCCACGGCCGGCGCCAGCGGCGCGATCTTCGGCCTGTTTGGCTCGCTCGTCGGCGTTGCGTATGCGCGCAAGGATCCGGCCTGGAAGCAGACCTTGGTGCAAAACCTGGTCTGGGTGGCCATCTTGGCCTTCATGAGTCAGGTCAACAACGCCGCCCATGTCGGGGGCCTCGTAACCGGCGCGCTGCTCGGGTTCCTGTTCAGCAAGGGAAAGCGCAGGCCGCGGCTCGACCTGCCTTTCGGGCTGGTTGCTGGGCTATTGCTCGCGCTTTCCTTGGCCAGTGTCGTGCTCTCTGCGGTCTCCCCGGTCTGGCGCACTGTGCGCGAGCAGGAAAACAGCCGAGAAGTTTGGCAGTAAGCGCTAGCGGCGTCGGGCCTCGCGTGGCTATTCTGCCGCTGTCATGCCCGTGGTCAATCCCTTGGCGAGGGAACTCGTGTTCAAGGTCGTGTACTACGGACCTGGTCTCGGCGGGAAGACCACGAGCCTGCAGTACATCCACGCCACGGCCAAACCGGAGCACCGTGGCAAGATGGTGAGCCTGGCTACGCCAGTGGACCGCACGCTGTACTTCGATTTCTTGCCCATACGTGTGCCCAACGTGCGCGGCATGAACGTGAAGCTGCAGCTGTTCACGGTGCCTGGGCAGGTGCACTACAACGCGACGCGCAAGCTCGTGCTCACGGGTGCCGATGGCATCGTGCTCGTGTACGACTCACAGACCGCCCGCTCGGACGCGAATCTAGAAACGCTCGACAACCTGCGCGAGAACTTGGCGGCCCACGGTCGCTCCGTGAACGAGATGCCGCTCGTCGTGCAGTACAACAAACGCGATCTGTATGACGTGTCGCCGATCGACGAGCTGGACCGCTTGCTCAATCCGGCGGGCGCACCGTCTTTCGCCACCACGGCCACGACGGGTGAAGGCGTGTACGAGTCGCTCGAAGCCATCACGCGCGCGGTGCTGGACGACTTCGAGCGCCGAATGCCCGGCCAACGCGGCGTAGAACCTACGTCTTTGGAGCTGCCGGAAGGCGGGCTAATGGAGGCGCTGCGCCGTGCCGAAGACTCAGACGCTTGGGGTGACGAGCTCGCGGAGCGGGCCGCGCGCGCCGTGCAACGCCATCCGAGCGGCGCACTGCTGCTTTCGGATCTACCTGAGGCGGACGTCGGCGAAGCGGCTGCGCGTGCGGTCGTTGGTGATCTGCGCACTTCGGCTCCGAGCGTGCCCGCAACGGCAAGTGCGCTCAGCGTGACGACGCCGCCCTTGCCGACGGCGCTCATGCCTCCGCCGCACTTCGAATCCACGCCTGCGGTGCCCTTGATGAGCGAGCCCCCGCCCGTGCCGCGCGTCTCGGTGCTGCCGCCGGCGCCCATGGTCGAGGCGGCTGGCCTGAGTTTCGACTTGCTGTGGCCGCCGCAAGAGCGCGCTACGGTGCACGAGCTGGAAGAGTCATTGTGGCAAAGTGACTTCGAACGCGCGGTGCTGCTGTCGGATCAGCTCGTGGCGCGGGCCCTCGCAAGCGCCGCCACATTACTCGGTGGTAGCTTGGATGCGCCTCGCGATCCCGCGACTACTGCACTGCTTTTGGGCTTGGAAGGCCGGCGTTATCTGGAATTTCGGGCTCTCGTGCGAGACGTACGCAGCGGTCGCGGCGTGGACGCGGTCGAGGCGCTCAGCGCATACGCGATGGCGGTGGAAGTTCGTTTGGCGCGCGCGCGCATCAAGACCCGCGCTTGATTAGTTGCTCGAAGTGACGGCGGACAGCGCGCCGGACGCCGACGCCGAGTCTTCACCCTGCGTGAAATCCCCGAGCCAGGTGCCGTGCAGGCTGACGACCTCCGCGGCATCCCCGACCATCGCCGTGCCCGCCGCGGTCACACCGAGCACCGCGATGGTCGTGCCCGAGGCGTCACTCGCCGTGCTCCACAGCGTATTGATGGCGGCGGTGCACGCCGTCACGGCGCAGCTCTCGTCGCAAGTTGGGTACAGCGCGGCGCCGGGGGTGACCCCGTCCGCGAGCAGTGTTTTCGCGACCAAGGCGCAGTCCACACTCTGCACGAGCGCTGCTTGGGCCGTGGTGGCGCTCGGGAACTCCACGAGGGCGGGGGACAACGCGAGCGTGGTTAGCAGGCGTGACGGCAGCCAGCTCAGCTCGGTGCCGAGCAGCAGTGTGTCACTCGCGTCCGCCGACCAGGTGGCCTGCGCGGCGCTGGAGAAACCGGCGTCCGCGGCTGGATATTTGGCCACGGTAACCAAGTTGAAGCGCGCGCCGTCGGCGTTGGGGCTGAGCTGACCGACGAACGTATTCGGGGCATAGAAGCTGGCTAGGCCGGCGCTGATCCAGCGATCCACCGGATCACGGAGGCGTGTCGTGGCGCCCGCCCCGAACGCCGCGGCCAGGGCCGCATCCCAATGCTGCGCAGTGCGCGCGGCCGCGAAGTCCTCGCGATTGGCCAGCGGAGTGGCGTTGCGCATGGCCTCCAGCAACGAAGCGACGTCATTTGTGGCTGTGCCGAGCAGCCCGGCCTCGACCGTCGCTTGGCCTACCTTCATCAACTTCGCGAAGTCCGGCCGCGCGTCGCTGGGGCCGAAGCTCAGATCCAACAGCGTGTCCTCGAAGTTCACGGGGCGGTCCGCGGCGTACACGAGCACCTGATTGCCGTCGCTCTCGCTCAGCGCGGCCACGTCGGCGCAGCCGCCGATGTAGTGCCCTGCGCGCACGGTGACTGCCAATTTCACGCCGACGGACACGTCCGCTATCGTCAGCGGTTCGCGGCCACTGCCGAGCGTGATCCAATCACCATCCGGTGGTGGCGAACCGCTCAGCTCGCTGCACTGGGTGGCGGAATGCAGGCTCGCGGTCCACTGCGTCACCGTCCGGCGTCCGCTGTAGGAAGGCTTCACGGTCAGCGTGGTGTGGCCGAGCGCGCTCACCGACACGCCCAGCTGTGTTTGGACTTCGTTTTGATTCTTACCGGATACCGAGGCGCGCACGGTGAACGACGTGCGCGTGCTCGACGCAGTCAGGGTGACTTGCGCGCTGCCGTCGGCCCTGGTTTGCACGTCATTGGCATCCAGCACCGCGTCCCCGGGGGCGCCGAGCAACCCGAAGCGCACGTGGAAGCTGCCCGGCGGCGTGGTGACGACAGTCAAGACTCGCGTTTGTTTGGGAGTCAACCGCACAGTGGCGACTGACGAGAACGCGAGCGCCATCGGGACCGCGCCGTCAGCTGAGTTGTCGGCGCCGCCCTCGCCGCCCTCCGAGCCGCTGCCGCTGGCCCCGATGCCCGTCGGGCCAGGTGTGTTCGAGGCGTCGCAGGCCACGGCAATTGCCAGCGCTGCGCAGGACGCGACTGTGAGCGTTGAAACGCGGTGAAGCAAATGCATCGTCCCAGACCAAAGCGGTAGCGTAAAGAAGCGAGAAGCGGCAAACGCGAGCACGCGACAGCGCAAAGGTAGAACCTCTGCCCGGAAGCGCAAGCCACGGCCCTGCCCGCCCTGCTTGAACCGAGGGCCCAAAGACGCTTGCCCACCCGGCGAGGGCCGGAAATGCTAGGGTTTTGTGGCTTGGCATCGCTGGTCCCTCCGTCCATCAAGCTCCTGATCGTCGAAGACGAACCTGGGCTGCGTCAGATGCTGGAGATCCTGTTCCGGCGCGAAGGCTACTCGGTCGTTTCCGCGCCCGGTTGTCGCGCTGCGCTGGAGGCGATCACCCAGCACCCGCAGCCGTTCCCCGTCGTGATTTCGGATCTGGCGATGCCGGACGGTTCAGGCATGGAGATCTTGGCGGCGGCCAAGGCGCGGAACCCCGCCACGGAGGTGATTTTGATCACCGCGCACTCGACGGTCGAGAACGCCATCGGCGCGATGCGTAGCGGCGCGTATGATTTCGTGGCCAAGCCGTTCGACGCGGCGGAACTCGCGCTGCTGGTCGGCAAGGCGCGGGAAAAGCAGGCACTGGCCATCGAAAACCAGAGCCTCCGTGCGCGCGTCTCGGAGTTGGCCGATACGGAGGTGCTCGGACGCAGCGGCGCGATGCGCAGCGTGCTGGACTTGGTGCAGCGCATCGCCAACATGCGCACGACCGTGCTCATCACCGGTGAGAGCGGCAGCGGCAAGGAACGCGTGGCACGCGCCGTTCACGACGCCTCAGAGCGCCGCCAAAAGCCGTTTTTGGTAGTGAATTGCGGCGCTCTACCGGAAGCCCTGATGGAGAGTGAGCTGTTCGGCCACGAGAAGGGCGCGTTCACCGGCGCAGTGAGCAAGCACCTCGGCCTGTTCCGGGAAGCCAACGGCGGCACCGTGCTCTTGGATGAAGTGGGTGAACTGCCCGCAAACCTGCAGGTCAAGCTGCTGCGCGTGTTGCAGGAGCGCAGTGTGCGCGCGGTCGGCGCGACCCAAGAAACGCCCATTGACGTGCGTGTGCTAGCGGCCACGAACCGAGACGTCGAGGCGGATGTGAGCAGCGGCAAGTTCCGTCAGGACTTGTACTATCGCCTCAATGTGATCCGCATCGCGCTCCCGCCGCTGCGTGACCGTCGTGAAGACATCCCCGCGCTGGCGGAGCGCTTCATGCGCCGCTTCGCGGACGAGATGGGCAAAGAGGTCAGCGGTTTCACGCCGGATGCGATTCGCGGGCTGCAGGCTTACGCGTTCCCGGGCAACGTCCGCGAGCTTGAGAACATGTTGGAACGCGCCGTCGCGCTGGCCGGCTCGCGCGTGATTGGGCTGGGGGATTTTCCGCAGGAGCTGAGCGGAACGGCCGGCGCGGCCGGCGGCGCGCTGCTCGAATTGCCAGAAGCCGGCTGTAATCTGGATGAAGTCGTGAACGAGGTAGAGCGCCGGCTGATCACGGCTTCACTGGAGCGCACGGGCGGCGTGCGCACTGCGGC
>JBDTJC010000108.1:0-5117 GCA_039936055.1 Polyangiaceae bacterium
CGCGCGCTTCCCTGGCGCCCGAGCTGTACAACCGCATCGACGAGGTGCTCGTGTTCGCCCCGCTGGCTCGGGAAGAGGTGCGCGAGATCGCGCGCCGTATGCTGGAGGGCGTGAGTCGCGCGCTCGCTGCTCAGCGCGGCCTGCGGCTCGACTTCGGTCCAGAAGTGGTCGAGTTTTTGCTCGATCACGGCGGCTTCGACCCGACATTGGGCGCTCGTCCCATGAAGCGCACCATCGCGCGCTTGGTGGAAGCCCCGCTCGCCGAAAAGATCCTGCGCGGTGAATTGAGTGCGAAGAGCGTCCTGCTCTTGTCGGTCGAAGGCGACGCTCTCGAGTGCGACGTGCTCGAGGGCGCCGCGAGCACCGCGGCCGAATAGCGTCCCTTCGGCGCCCCTGATTCGAGAAGTCGTGCGCGGAAGTATCCGCGCCGCTCGCCGGCGCGCCGCCCAGCCCGAATTGCTAAGGGCTCGCGTCGAGCGCGCGTCGGTAGCGGTCGCGGCGCAGGTCGTCTTCCAGAATCTCGAACGCCTCTGCCAGCACTTCCAAGATCAGCTCGACCTCGTCGCGCAGGTCGAGCGTTTCGCGGGTCATGATCCGACTCGGATCGTACTCGTCGCGGAGCGAGGTGTAAGCACGGCGAATATCGTAGCTCGTGGCGCTACGCGGCACGCCGAGCAGGGCAAAATAGTCGCCTTCTTCGCTGAGCGCCTTGCGCGCGAGGATACGCGCGCGCAAGGCGGCGTGGTCCAAACGGTCGGGCTTGGCGGCGGCTTTGTGCTTGGCAGCGCGTGGCGCTTGGCGGTCGCCGCTGGCCAACCCCAATACGGAGAGCTCGACCAGCACGTACAACACCGCGGCAAAGTCCTTGTGGCCGACGCGCCGCAGGACGTCGCTTACGGCTTCCTCGTTGATGCTGCGCACGGCTTCGGCCTCGCTATCCGCGATCGCGCATTCACCCAATAGTGCAGGGCTTTCGCCCTTCTGGAGCACCGTTCCTGGGCCACCCAAACGCTGCACTGCCTCCTCCGGGGAAACCGCGCGGCGCACGATTTCGACCAGCACTTCCGCGCCCGTCGCCCCGCCGAACACTGCGGGCTCTGCTTGCATCCGCACGGGTACGTCCGCTTCGAGACTGACCGCGCCGCTGCTCAAAAGCACGATGCGCCCGACCAGCCATTCCGCGTGTGCACGTAGCACTGGCCACAAATCATCCTGGCGCAGGTGGCCCTGTGCGATCAGCGCGGCGCCGGCGTGTCGTCCGAACTGCGGCAGCTTGCGCCCGATGCGCGCGGCGACATCACTCGGCAAATCACCTCTTTGGGTGAGGAACGAGACGAGTGACTCACCCTCCGCACCCGAGGCCGCGGTGACGAAATCACCGTCGCGGAAGAGCACGCGACGAATGCCGGTCGCGTCCTCGAACGCCAGCGCGCCCGTGTAGCGTGCGCGTACGACGCGCGCGAAAGCGCGCATCGCGTCACCCGCACCCAGTGACGCCGGGATTTCGATTTTGGCGACGAGCCCGCCCATGCTGAGGGGAGCCGCATCGGCCGCTGATTTCGCTTCCGTCCTCAACACCCGCGCGCCTGGCGGCGCCGTCGACATCACCGCGACCGGATCCGACGGTGGTATGAGGCTGGGCGGCAGATCGCTGGCTGGCCCATGCGCGGTCGGCCCAGCGAGGGTGTTCATGGGGCGGCTCGGGACCGGCTCGTCGACGGAGGCGCGTTGCGGCATTTCGCTTCGCGCGCGCGGCACGTGCCGTGGCGGCGTCACCGGCGGTTCGGTGGCGCGCCCTGACACCGATTCGGGATGCTCGGACGGCGGCACTTCACTCCCGCTCGAAGTCTCACGCGCATTGCGCGGCGCGGGCTCCGGCTCGCTGCGGGCTCCACCCGTGCCGAGCCCTCCACCCGTGCCGCCGACGCCGGTGGTCTTCGTCCCCGAGCGCGAACCGGGCTCGCCGTCGGAGCTATTGTTGGTGCCGACGGCGCTGTCGTCGTCGTCGTCGTCGTCATCGTAGTCCAGCGGCTCGTCCAAAGCGTCGAGCACGTCCGCGGGTAGTACGGCTTCTAGCTCAGCCTCGGGCGAAAGCCGATCCGAGGGCGGCGCCGACGAATTGCGCACCGAAAGGACGCGGCGTTCGGCCGTCGCGAGCAGTGATTCCAGCGCCGGGCTCAGGCGTGCTTGCGGCAACTCCTGCGCGCGCGGTTGCAGCGTGTGCGGAGCCGCCGAGGGCCGGCTCGAGTGCGGTTGGCTCTCAAGCTCCCTATCCACCGCGCGCGCACTCGGCGCTCCAGCATCGGTGTGCGAGCTGGCGCTCGGAGGCGGATGAATCGGTGCTGAACCGGTTGGCGACGACGGCGCGTCGCGCGTGTCCGTTTTGCCGGCGTCGTATCGATACGGCCTACGCGTTGCGGCCACGAGCACCGGCGCGCGGTTGGCCGGCGGCGTGCGCGTATTGAAATCCATGCGCCCGCTGGGCGCGCCGATCAGAGCCTCCACTTTGCGCAGCAGAATGAAGTCGTCCACCGGTCGCACGAACACGCCGCTGGCCTCTTGCTGCAGCGCTCCGGCATGCTCGTCGACGGTGCGCCCCGGCTCACCCAGGAAGATCACGTCGATGCGATTGCCGCCCGGCGTTTCGCGCAAGCGTTTGATGGTCTCGAGCGCCGCAGTGGCGTCCGCGTCACACAAGATCAAGGATGGCCGCTGCACCGCGACGCGGCTCACGAGCAACGCGAGCGGAACGTCGATTACGGGGTAGCCGCGTGAGCGGAGCGCAGTCGTCAGACGCTCGGCTTCCGCCGAGGCATCGCTCACGAAAATGAGCGTGCCACCGTCCTCGTTGTTGCCGGTGTCTCCGCCGGCCTCAAGGTGGGGCGTCACTGCGGTCAGAGTGTAGCGGACGAGTCGAGCCGCCCGCTACTCGCGCGGAGGGGGGGCGCTCATCGATTTTTGACTGCCCGAAGGCTCCGGCTTCGCGCCGCTCAAACGCAACGCAATGCGCTCTCCGAAAGCCGGCCAGTACCGGGCTGAGACCACCATTACGGTGACGAACGCGACGATGAAAAACTCGCCACCACTCAAGCCGAACAACCACACCCCTGTGAAGTAGGGCAGCTTCCGGGCGCCGGCAAGTGTAGGTTCGAGCGGGTGACCGCCGGCCAACTCGACTGCGTGCTCGGTTTGGGCTCCAATTTGGGGGATCGCCTCGGCTTTCTGCGGGCCGCTGCGCGAAAGTTGCAGCAGCACGCGCAAATCACCGCCGTTTCCGCGCTGTACGAGACCGATCCCGTCGGTCCGCAACAGCCAGACTACCTAAACGCCGCCGTCCGTTTACGATTGGAGCTCAGCCCCGGTCAGATCTTGGAATTGCTGCTCGGCATCGAGTTCGGGTTGGGCCGGGAGCGGTTGGAGCGCTGGGGGCCGCGCACCCTCGACCTCGATCTGCTGCACATCGCAGGCCACGCGGTCGAGGTGGCCGGCCTGGTGGTGCCGCATCGCGAGTTGACTCGGCGCGCCTTCGCACTCCTGCCGCTGCTCGACGTGATGCCGGATGCGACCGACCCAACCACCGGTCAGCGCTATGTCCAGCTCGCGCAGACGCTTGACCGAACCGGCGTCCGGGAGCTCGTAAACAGCCGTGCAGGTTGGCTGGAATGAGGCCCAACCTGCGCCTGGCGGCGGTCTAGACACACCGACACCAAGGTGGTACGAGCCGCCCGCGCACTCCCGAGTGCGCACGCAAATTTCGCCCGTGTTTCGGCTGTTTCCGTCACAGGCTCGAGGTTGAACTCAGTATGCTTTTAGAATTGGTTGGAGCGACTGCCGGCTCCGGATTGTCGGGCCTAGGTGAGGCTACCCAGGCCGTCGCCGGCGGAGGCGTCCCGCTGGACTTCGATCGCTCGGTGCTGCTTCAAATCGTCTTGTTCACGGTGCTGATCATCGTCCTCAAGCCGCTCTTGTTCGACCCCGTGCTCAAGGTCTTCTCCTTACGGGAAGAACGGACCGACGGCGCCAAGGCGACTGCTCGCGAGCTTCAGGAAAAGGCGGGCGAGCTCCTGCGCAAGTACGAGAAGGAGCTGGAGCGAGTGCAGCGAGTCGCCTCCGAAGAGCGAGAGCTGCTGCGCAACGAGACCGCCAAGCTCGAGGCCCAAATCCTCCATGAAGCCCGTGACGTGACGGCCCGGATCGTGGAAGACGGCCGGCGCAAGATTGACGCTGAAGTGAACTCGATTCGCGTTTCCGTCGGCGCTGAGTCCGAACGGGTCGCGCAACTGATCGTCGACCGCGTGTCCGGGCAGGGGGCCAACTGATGAGCGCTGGTATTCGTCCCTTGTTTTTGGGGTTAGCTCTAGCCGCCGCTGCGATCACCATTCCGGCCTTCGCCGACGAACCAGCCGTGAATCACGCTGAAGTGGCGGCGCCCGTCACTGGCAGCTCCGAGGAGGGCGCCGAGGACTCGGAGCACCACGTTCCGAAGTTCGAGGAATACAACTTCTGGTACGGCTTCCTCGGCGAGCGCGACGACGTCGAGCCCAGCATCCTGTGGCGCCCGAAGGGCACGCCGATCCCGTTCGGGGCGATGCTGCTGAACAGCGCCATCCTGTATTACCTGCTCGTCAAATTCGCCAAGAAGCCGATCGCCGAGGCGCTCAAGTCGCGCAAGGCCACCCTTTTGCGCGGCATGGAAGAAGCCGCCCAAATGAAGAGCGAGGCGGAAGCCCAGCTCGCCGGCTACGAGGAAAAGCTCGCCACGCTCGACCAAGAAATCGAGCGGGTGCGCGCCGACATGCGCTCCGCAGGCGAAAGCGAACGCAAGCGCATCTTGGCCGAGGCCAAAGAGAAGCGCACCCGCATGGAGCGCGACGCGCAAACGCTGATCGGCCAAGAGCTGAAGGCGGCGCGCGAAGGCCTGACCGCCGAGATGGTGAAGAGTGCCCTCAAGTCCGCGGAGAGCACGCTGCGCGCGAAGATCACGGCTGCAGACCAGAGCCGGCTCGCCGAAGAATACCTGTCTGGCATCAAGAACGCCGCCACGGCGTTGCGAGGAAAAGTATGAGCGGCGGCGCGGTTGCTGAACGTTACGCGCGCGCGATCTTCGAGCTCGGCGT
>JBDTJC010000109.1:0-6258 GCA_039936055.1 Polyangiaceae bacterium
AGAACCAAGAACCAAGAACCAAGAACCAAGAACCAAGAACCAAGAACCAAGAACCAAGAACCAAGAACCAAGAACCAAGAACCAAGAACCAAGAACCAAGAACCAAGAGCCAAGAACCAAGAGCCAAGAGCCAAGAGCCTAACCGGAGCTCCTCGCAGCGACGTCGCGTAGCGCTGCCTCCATCGACCCCGCTGCCGTGGCAGCGTGAGCGCTACTCGTGGCGTCGGCGGCGGCGCGTGTCCGAGTTCGAGAGTGATGGCGCTGCGTGGCGCGTGGGGTTAAGGACGGAGTGCGTGAATGCGCCATCACTCTCGAACTCGGGTTCTTCTGCGGCGGGACGGTTGAGGCTGATTATTTTGTTGACTGATTTCTGGAGGGTGAAGCAGGCGGACAGGTGAGTGTGGTGGGAGATCGGGTTTGCTGGCGCGTGCTGGGCGGTAGCGCGGGCGTTTGCGTGCGCCGTCGGCTGAAGCCGCATTTCCGGCTAAAAATGGCTCTGGCTGGCTCTGGCTGGCTCTGGTGGGGCCAGAAAAACGCATGCTAATCGAGAACGATGAGGGAACGATATTGTCTGCGTGATTTGCGGGATGAACAACTGATGAGTGCGCTATCCGGATTGGTGAAGACGGGCAACGCGCTCAACGCGGATGTGTTGGCGCACCTCGCGGAGCTCGACGAACGGAAGCTGTTTCTCGAACTCGGGTTCTCGTCGCTCTTCGCGTACTGCATGGAGTTGCTGGGCATGGACGAATCCTCTGCGGGTCGACGCATCACAGCGGCGCGGGTGTGTCGGAATTATCCGGAGGTGTTCGTGCGCGTGGCGCGCGGTGCACTGGGGCTCTCGGTGCTGTGTGCCTTGAATCCTCATTTGAACCCAGAGAACGCTGCGCAACTCTTCGAGGCCTGCAGCAACAAAAGTCGGCGGCGGGTCGATGAGATCTTGGCGGCGCAGTTTCCGAAGCCAGATGTGCGAGACCTGATCCGACGAGTGCCGATCCAGGCAGAAATGCGGCCAATAGCTGCTGAACCACAGCTGAGTTCGGCGCAGTTGGAACCGAGCGCGAGTAGGAACGCGGCGCCGCCGCCCCCGGTACCTAACCCGCGCCGCTCGTCCGATGCTCCACCGCGACGGATCGAGCCGCTGTCTGCGGACCGTTACGGCTTTCACTTCACGGGCAACTCGAGTCTGAAGAAGAAGTTCGAGCAGGCGCGGGCATTGCTGAGTCACGAACTTCCGTCCGGCGAGATGGCAGCGCTGTTCGAACGCGCGCTGGATGCGCTGATCAGCGATCGCGAGAAGCGCCGCTTCGCTGTTGGCCGCAAGCCGCGTCGGGCGGCGCGTTTGGCTGTGCTCGAGTCATTGCCGCCGGCGCTGGATTCACGCTCGCCAGGCGAGTGTTGTGCGGAGCCGCCGCCCGTCGTGCCGCTCGTGCCGTCAGGGGAGTCGGCTCGGGTGCCGTCAGGGGAGTCGGCTCGGGTGCAGTCAGGGGAGTCGGCTCGGGTGTCGTCAGGGGAGTCGGCTCGGGTGCCGGCGAAGCGATCGCGCCGCATTCCGGCGGCAGTTGCACGACAGGTCTACGCGCGGGACGAGGGGCGCTGTTCGTTTGTTTCGAGAGACGGGCGGCGCTGCAATTGCCGAGTTTTCCTGGAGATGGACCACTGCACGCCCTTTGCGGTGAACGGCGCGCCGACGATTCTCAACCTGCGCTTGCGGTGTCGTGCACACAACCAATGGCACGCTGTTCGATACTTCGGGCGGAAGTACGTTGCAGCTGCGATTGCGCGAAGTCAGAGGACATCGGAGCGCGCGCGGGAGGGAGACTCGCGGCCAGCGGCGTTCCGCGTAGGCATCGACCCCGATCGCGGACCTGGCATTGTTGCCCCTCCGCTCTGGCCGTAGCGGTGCTACTTCGAAGTAACACCCGTTATTTCACGCAGCGCACTGCAGGCCTGCGCGCGGGCGTGGTGGCCCCGCGGACGGCGGAGCCGGATGCTTGGGGGCACCCGCCGCGCGCAGCGCGGAGCGCGAGCACGGCGGGACGTGAAGTGACGTCTCGCGGTTGGGGCAGCCCCAACGTTTGTTCGCGACCGAATCGTGATTGCAGATACGACCGACCGTGTGCTCGCAACAACTACGCGGACGGCGGGCTTTGGCCTTCGGCCCGCGCCGTTAAGCGGAGCGCAGGACCTGGCGAGGGGTGCTGTAGGTTTCGAGTTCGGATTCGCACATCTCGATCACGAATTCGAGGAAGTTGCTGAAGGAGTCGCGGCGGACGCCGATTTCGTTGACCCAGGCGACGACTTCGCATTCGCCGTCGGCGCGGATGACGCTCGGGTTGAAGGCGAAGAGCGTGGTGCCTTGTAGGTCGATGCCGAAGGGGACGACCGGTGTTCTCGCGGATTTTGACGGCGGGGCGAGCCAGGGGACCGGGGTTTCGGCGGCTTCGAAGGCGGCGCGGGCCATGTCTTCGTACATGCGTTTGCCGAGGTTGGCGGTGCCCAGGAGCGTCGCGCCTTCGAAGAAGCGCGGCCAGCCGTCGTGCAGAGCGAGGAACTCGCGGTAGGAGGGCGGGAGCGCGTGCGAGATGCGTTTTTCGACGGCCGCGATGGCCACCGCGGAGGCGCCGGGGTTTGGCACCAGGCTGATGTCGCGGTACGGCGCAGCGCGCAGGATTTCGGTCTGCAGGTCCTTGATACGCGTCAAAAGAGTCGAGAATTTCGCCATATTGCCCTCGCGAAGCTGGAGCGGTTCGAGTCGGGGGCCACCAAAGCACGGCGCGCCCCATAGACCCAAAATTTCGGCGGAAGCCTCCGCTTACTTGGTGGGCGCGCGTGCACTCACGTAAGAGCCACGAGGTGCGTCGCTCCGTTCCTGGTGTCGTGTTCGTCCGTGGCCTCGTGCTCTTGGCGCTTGCCGCGTGTGCGGCATGCGAGCCGCGGGACGCTTCGCCCAACCTGTTGGATGTTACGGACCTGAATCCGCGCTCGCTCGAAGTCGGCGATCGGCTGACGCTGAGCGGCTCCGGATTTCCTGAAGGCCGAGCGGCGAGGCTCAGCTTTCACGGTGACGTGTTCCGCGCCGGCCAGACGCCGCTGCACGATGTGACCATCGTCGCGCCCGCTGCTGCCAGCGAGCCGCACTCGATCACTCTCTCGTTGAACGCCGATCTGGCGCGCGAGTTTTGCGGCACCGGGGACGCCGTGCACGCCACCTTTCGGGGCGCGACCACGGCCTCGTTTGCGGCGCGCGAGAGCGGCGCGCCGCCGGTGCGCGGCACGCTCGAAGGCGTGATTTTGGACGTGAATCCGGCTTCGATCTCGAAGGTCGCGCAGGCCGCGCACGAGGCGGAAGCCACGCGCTTCGCCGAATTTGCGGGCATGGCGGTCGTGCACTCCGAGGAGCGCGACGTGCTGCTCGTGGACACGCTCGACCCCGACGGTCGCGCCGCGCACGCCGGGCTCATGCCGGGCGACGCGCTGCTCGAGCTGGACGGCGTGCGCTTGGTCGCCTTGTCCGACCTGATCCCGCCGCCCCGCGCGCGGCTCTCGCATGTGTCCGTGCGCCGCGGTGATGCCACGACGGCCGCGACCTTTGCTCTTGATGTAGCCGGGTTTCAGCCGGGTTCGCCCTCCGAGCTCGCGCCCGCGGCCACGCTGCTCGGCTTTGCCGTTGCGCTGCTGCTCTTGTTGGCCTCGCCGTTGGGCCGCGCGCTGGCCTGGTTCGAAGGGCGCTTGGCTGTGCGCATTCGCGAGCGCGCGCGCCCGACGTCGCTCGCGCGTGCACGCGGTGAGCTCACGCCGCGCGGTTTCGCGCGCGTCGCTCTGGCCGAGCTGCCGACCTCGCCCTTGCCTTACTTCGTGTTCATTGCGGACAGCGCGTGGCTCACGCTGCTCGCCATGAATCGCACGATTTGGGCGCGCGAGTTGGACCTGCCGGTTTTGTTTTTGGGGTCGTTGACGGCCTTGTGCGCCACTGCGCTCGTGATCGGGGGGCGCGAGCCGGGGCGGCCCTTCTCGCTGTTCCGCGGCTTGCGCCATGTGCTGCTCACGTTGGTGTTCCAAACGCCGGTGCTCGTCGCCATGGCGTGCGCGGTGTTGCTCTCGGGCAGCCTGCGCTCCGACGACATTTTGGCGGCCCAGGGCGGTTGGCCCTGGCAATGGTTTGCGTTCACGAGTCCGGTTTCGTTGTGCGTGTTCGCACTGCTGCTGCTCGGTTTGGTGCCTGTGATCTCGCGAGCGCCCAGCCCGCTGCGCGCGGCCTTGGCCGATTCGGCCTCGGACGCCAAGCGCCAACGCCGCACCACGCTGCCCGAGTGGAGCCACTTGATCCTGACCAGCGGTGTTATCTCGCTGGTGTTCTTGGGCGGTCCGCGGGTGCCGGGATTCGCGGCGGCTGATCCCGCGGCGGGGCCTTGGCTGCAGGTCGCAGCAGCCCTGCTGTTTCAGGCCAAAGCGATTGCGGTGATGGCTTTCGTGTTGGTGCTGCGCTTCGCGACCGGTCAGGTGCGGACTACCGAGCTTTCGAGCTTGGGCGTTCGCGTGCTGCTGCCGGCGTGTGGGCTGTTCTTGGTGGCGACGTACTTCTGGGCGTTCGGGGGCCAGAGCCCGATCTTGTCCGCGGCGCGCGTCCCGCTGAGTTACGGTTTGTTTTTCTTGTGCGCCTTGTGCGTCACGCACGTGGTGGTTCGGGTCGCGGGTCAGCTGGCCGGTGATCGCCCCAGATCTGCTGTAAATCCCTGGCTTTGACGATGCTGCGCGGACGCGCGCGCGTCCCGCTTAAGCTTTGCCCATCGACGCCGTTGAGAGACCCGTGGGGGGAACCCATTCGGTCTCGTTCATGAAGCAAACCCAGCAAACCTCGAGCCGGCCTGGAGCCAGGAAAAGCGGCAGCCCCGGCCAACGCAAAGATAGCCTCGCCCCCGACGGCGTGCGCCGCGAGCACGACCGCTTCTTGGTCGACCTCGAGGTGAACGTACAGAGCGAGCACAACCTGTACGCGGGTCTCGCCGAGAATCTCTCCGCGGGTGGCTTGTTCATCGCCACGCACAAGCTGCAAAAGGTCGGCTCGAAGATCGAGCTCGCGCTGCGCATGCCCGATAGCGAGCAGACTTACAACATCACCGGCGAGGTGCGTTGGGTGCGCCTGTACAACGAGCAGAGCGACACTTCGCCAGGCCTCGGCGTGCGCTTCCTGGAGCTGCCGCCGGGGGCCGCGAGCGCGATCGATCGCTTTCTTACCCAGCGCGAGCCGCTATTTTTCGACGACGACTGAGCGACTGAACTCTGCGCTGCCCGAGCGCGCAGCACGCAGAGCGCGCTCTTCTTGCCCGAGTTCCGCCACGGCTTCCATCACGCGGTTTGCGATGGCTTGGTGCACCTTGGGGCTCTTGCCCTGGTCCAGCAGTTCCCCAAAATCAACCGGGGCGCCGAAGACCACGAAGATGTCTTGGCCGGTGCGGTCGAAGTTGCCCATGAGTTGCTTGGGTAAGTCGTTGACCAGGCCGTTGATGAACACTGGAATCACCGGCACACGCGCGTCTTGGATCACCTTGCCGACGCCGCGCTGGGCGGGTAGAAACGTGTACGGATCGTCGTCGCGCTTGCGCGTGCCCTCGGGGTGAATGCCCGCGAACATGCCGCCGCGCCGGAGCAAGAAAGCGAGCTCTTCCAGAGCCAGCGGGTTCATCAAGGCTTTCTTGCGGTCGCGGAACAGCGGGGGGTACATGGCGAAGAAGCTCATGAACCCGTTCACCAATAGCCCCATTGGGTTATCGTAGAAAAAATTGGAGCGCACGGGGAACACGATGCGGTGTTCGAGCCCACGGTGCACCAGATCCCCGAAGACCACGTACAGGTCGAAGAAGCTCCGGTGGTTGGCCACCAGGATGTAGCTTTGCGCCGGGTCGAGCGTCGGCAAGCGCTCGTAGCCGTGCACGTGGCGCAAGTGCTTGGTGGCAAGGTGGATCCACCCGCAGCCGACGGTGCGCTGGCAATACGTGGCGACTCGACTGAGCAAACCGGGCTCGAACGTGCGACGCACGAAGCCGATGATGGTGCGCTCCAGCCAGCTCAGGCGCTTCTTGCCCGCGCCCACCAAATCAGGCCGCTCTTCGGCCGCCCGAATGGTCGGCGCGGCTGGCGCGACCGGCGCCGCGTTGCAATCAGGCGTTGTCATCCGCTTTATCGAACACGATGTCGATGTAGCCCGGCGGCGGCAAGTGTTTGCCGATGGCTTCGATCATTTTGTTGGCGATGCCT
>JBDTJC010000110.1:0-5712 GCA_039936055.1 Polyangiaceae bacterium
CCCCACTTTTTGTGCAGATTTGTCCCGCGCCGACCAACAATGGACCTACATGCGCCGACACCCTGCAGATCAACCTACACGGTCAGCTGCTCGCAAGGCGCCCCGCCGCTCCAATGGAGCCGCACCCTTCATCCCCTGTTTACCCACGAGTCGAAGCTCATCTAAGGCTCGCCGTCGCACGAACAGGCAACTTGCCTGTACCGAAACTTGCGGGAGAAAAGCTTCGGCTGGGAGATCTACACTTGCGAGGAGTTCAGTATGTCGAAGGATCCACCATCTGACGAACTCCATCTGCTCGCCCGGGTTGCCTAGAATCCCGTTCGGCAATACCAGCGCCATGATCCCGATGCCGGGCTTCAAGAATTGGTAGCACGCCTCGATGAACAAGATCTCCGGGGCAACCTTCTTCTGCAGCTCACCCTTCACCCAAGTGTCGCCGCTCTTTCTCCATGCGTGGCCTAGATCAAATGCGGCGAGAATATCAGGGTTTTCGACGGGAATTTTCGCCCCGAAAGGGGGGTTCGTGAAAACGTACTCGAATGACCCAAGGCCGCCGCTGCGCTTTACGAACTCGTTCATCTGGTCAGTGAGAAGGCCGCGGGCTCGATCCGATGCCCCCGGGTGCTTCGCTGCTACGAGCTCGAGGGTATTGGCTTCGAAGATGTTCCCATGGCCGTCGTTGTTCATCACCATGTTCATCCGCGCCGCCTTGCGTAGGTCTGGGTCGACGTCGAGACCCCAAAGGCAATCGCGCGAGTACGATCTGACTTTTTTGTCGACCGCCTTTAGCTCTTTCGGCACAGGTTGATCAGGGTAGGGGCAACCGACGCTAGCTAAGAACGTCTTGCGAACATGCGTGAGCGCAATCACCAGGAAGCCGCCGCTTCCGCAGGCGGGGTCGAGCACTTTCGCTCCTGGTTTTGGGTCGGCCATCTCGACCATCATCCGAATGACATTCCTCGGCGTGAAGAATTGCCCTCGCTCTCTTTTCATCGTCGTTGATGTGATCGCCTCATACGCGAGGCCTTTCGCGTCGGTATCAGTTGAAAGAAGACTATACCGAGAGAGCTCGGATGCGACGTACGCGAGCGCCCGGTCTTTCAGTTCGACTTTCTCATCGCCGACGAACACGTCATTGAATTGCTGCTTGGCTCGCGCAAATAGCCCGTGAATGCGCTTCGCAATTTTCTTCTCCCCCTCGGCTGTATTGCGCTCTGTAGCGCCAACGAAGAAGTCGCGCGAACTTTGCTGTTCATCGAGGATCTTGGCGAAGATCAAATATAGCAACTGCCAAAACGCATCCTTTCGATTCTGATTGCCATACAGATAGTCATGACACCGTTTGAACGTGCGAAGGAGCGAGTCGCCTGCGGCAACGCGCATTGGCTTGCGTTCAGCGCTTTCGAGATCCTCAAGTGTTTCGTCCGGAGCAGGAAAATCCGTTAGCTCGGTGTACAATGGCATCCCCGTGCGCTTCTGATACTCGCGCATGCGGAACGTCAGCTCGATGCCGTTCGTCCAAAGACCGTAAACACGGTCTTCTTCGGGCGCGATGCTGCCAAGGACCTCGTCGAGTAACTCAATCGCCTTGGCGTCAGCCTTCGCGCCGGGTTTCGCAACAAGCACGGCGCGGATGATGTTGCCGATATTGCGCTCCTGGCCAGGCCCGTAGACCACGAGCTGCACGTTTCGGCTTTTCTTCTTTTGGCGCCCGCCCTCACCATCGACCGAGCAGTCGACTCTGACGTCACGCGCCATATCGCCGAGCGCGATGCCGTACTCGCGGTGAAGCTGTTCGATGAACGACTGTAGCGTCTCCTCCTGCGGCGTCGCTGTCTTGTGCTCCCCCGTGAGCGCGCAGACGAGGGTGCCCTCGAGCACGACCGCTTCGGCCTCGTCACCGATTGCGGATTCATCGTCATCCAAGACTTCCGCTGCCGCCTGCTTGTTCTTCTTCGCCATGCTCGATCGGCGCACGTTACGCGGACTTGCCACGACGATCAACGAAGGAGGTGCTTCCGGCGGCTCAGCCATTGGCGCCGTAGAAGCAGACGGTTTCGTACGTCGGACCAGGTCCCTCAGGCTTGGTTGGCGGCGCGCCCCTCGGAGCCCCTTTGGGGCCACGTCATGTGATGGGTTTTGGAGTCGTGCAAGATTCGCGCAAGGACCCAACAAGATGCTCAACCCGTCGCCTTCAGCCCGATGACAATGGGTATTTTGTCGCCGGGATATCCTTGCCCTAGAAAATGTCGTACTGCATCCGCGCCCGCGCGTTAACGACGCTCCCGAACAGATTGAAGATCGTCGTGTACTTGGCTTGACCCGGGATCACGATGCCTTCGCCGATGGCGTTCAGGTACTGGTCGAGCCGCACGCTCGCGATCTGGCGGTCGCCCGTAAGTGGCCCGCCCAAGAAGATTAGGAAATTGCCGGCGGTGAAGTTTAGATCGGCGCCCGCCGAGTTCGCCGCGAGCACGTGAATGCGCGAGGCGAAGGCCGGGATTCTCAGCGGTGGCGTTTCGCCCCCAGCGACGAGCGAGAACGGCGTCGGATCAGTCCACTGCGACTTGCCGAGCGCCGGGCCTTTCCCGAGCATGGCGCTGAGCCGCAAATCCGCGGGTGGCTGTGGCGCCGCGAGCGCGTCGATGTTGTACGTCGCGATGACGTTCACGGCGTTCATCGGTAGCGAGATCTGCGCGCCTTGCACCCAGTCGACTCTGACGACCTGGGTCGCGCCGCCCGCGCCGAAGTTGATCTCCGCTTCGACTTCGAACGCGCGCCCGGCGCCGGGCCAGTTCTGTTCCGTGTACGAGATGCCGAGGGTGAGTGTGTACACCTCCGGCGGTCCGAGCTCGTCCGCCTTCAGGATCTGCTGCCGGTTCTGAGCGTCGGGCGCAAACGACTGCTCTTCACCGAACTGCGGGTAGTTCGACCACCAGCCGTTGCGGGGCACGATGGGCGCGACGGGGACGATGCCGGCGGGGCCGGGTGTTGCGATGTGCGGGCTTCGTTGCATGGGACTTGGCTTTCAACAAATGGTGGAAAAGACGCGCTATCCGGCGAGTCTGCGAAGCTGGCGGAGGGCGAAGGCGAATTCGCGCAACGAACGCTCGTCGGTCACGCTCTCGCCGCGTTCGTCCAGCAAGAGGCTGTCAGCGAGCTCCTTCGGCTTGGGACCGAGCCCGCCTTCGAGTGTGCGAGCTGCAAGCGTCTGCAACGCCTTCAGCTCTGCCAAACGGCGGGCCTCGAGCTCGCGGTCCGCCGCAGTGGCTGCCGCGCTGTTCCGCTCGGCCGCCTCGAACAGCACGAACAGATTCGCGGCGAGTGTGCGATCGGCGACGCATCGCAATCGGTCGAGCCCGCGCTGCGACTCCATCCGCAAACTGGGGTCGTACGGGTAGGCTTCCGGTCCGTCGGCAATCGTTCGGCCTGCCATGACTAGCCAGCCTCCCGACGTTGCCGGACGCCCTCGAGCACCTTGGCAACCTGCGGGCTGACCTCGCGCGGCGGTCCGGTGCCGGGCAGGTTGCGCCGCACGACCTCGATGCTCAGCGATGACAGCCCGAGCCGTTTGCCCTGCGCCGACCACCACGACTGCCTCGGAACAACCTGCGCCACGCGCTCGAGCTCGAGCTGCGTGAAGCCCGCTGCGTACAGCTCGACCAGCGCCCGAACTCCAGGATCCCGCTGATATCGCCCCATTCGCTGCTCTGCAACGCCCGCGGCGCGCGCGAACACCTGTGCGACGCTGATCACCTCGGGCCACTGCTCGGGCTGTGTGACGGCCGCCAGCGCCGGCTGGTTCATCACCAACGCTGCGCGCGCCGCGACCCCGATCTTCAGCGCCTCCGCTCGGCTCCGAGGAACTTGTAAATACCCTTCGTCGTCGTCCTCCCCGTCCGTGGAACGCGATGTAACGCTCGATGAAACGTTACCTGTAACGGTCGATGTAACGGCGCTCGCGCGCTCTGAGGAGGGAAGAAGATCTAGTTGTTTGTCTTTCTGGGAATCTAAGAAGCAACCAGAAGGATTGAGATTTCTGGAACCGCGCGAGGCTGCAACGCCGGATGAAACGTTACGTGGAACGCTCGATGTAACGCCGCTTGTAACGTCCGATGTAACGGGCTCCGCGTTACATGAAACGGCCTCCGCCGCGTTACCGTCGACCACAGCTGGCGCCCCATTGGCCGTCTCGCGGAGCCGCTCCCGATGCCGACGCACGCGTTCGGTGGACGAGATAGGGGAGGGGAGCTCCACACTCGCCCTCTCTGGCGCACTCGCCGCTGCTGGCGCCCGCACCTCCCAGCTCTGCGCCGTCGGCAAATTCCGCACCGACAGCGACCTCGCTCCGCCCCCCAGAAATCCATCTCGCCGCAAGAGCTCGATCGCCCCGCGAACAAGCTCTGCTTCGTCGTCGTGCGCCCCGAGCACGGTCAACAGCGCCTCGAGCGGGTCGTCGGCATCCCGGATCAGGGCGCCATCGTCGTCCGCGAGTCGGATCAGGTAGTCCCGCAGCCCGCGCGCCATCACCGACCAAAGCCGCTGCTCGAGCGCCTCGCGCAGGTACAGCTTCCGCCAACGCTCCTTTGACCAGTCTTTCATGGCGTCAGCAGGTCTTCGATCAAGTCGTCGAGGGCGGCACGGGGTACTTTCGGAAATGAACGGCGAACCCGACGCAGTACCTGCATGCGCGCGACGTCACCGGACAGCGTGTCCTCGAACGCCGCCACGAGCTTCAGCCCGTGAGCGGTCGCATACTCACGAGCGGTTCGGAGGGCGAACGTTTCGACTTCACTCCGATAGGTCATCGCGTAGCCCCCTTACTGTTTCGTTGTGCTTGAGGTGCTCGAGAGCCTGTTCCTCGATTTGACGCGCGCGCTCACCGCTGACGCCGAGGGCTGCAGCCACCTCGTCGAGCGTGTGTGGCCCTTCATTCGCGACGTCGATGGCGCAGTCCCGCGTCGGTTTCAGGTGATGCTCCCAGTACCCGCGGTGCGCGAGGTGGTACCGGCATCCGGTGTCCAGGCAGTCCGCGTCGGGCGGCCCGTCGTCGGTGCATTCGGCGAGCGCGGGATAGCGTCTGAGCCGTACGCGCATGCCGGAGGGAGTCGGCTCGGGCGCGATGGCGGCGGCGTCGGCCTCGGCGGCGGCCGCTACGGCGACCGATGGCACCAGCGCCGCCGCATGGGCGAGCGCTCTCTTGCCGCTACTCACTGGAGCCCCCGACCGCGCTCCAATCCGCTGGCCGGGGGACCCTGCTCGAGGGGTCCGGCAAGCACCTCGGCAACCGCTGCCCGCTCGCCATCTTCGGCGAGCGCGGCAGCGAAGTCGGCCTCTTCAGGATCTAGATTCTCACGGTTTCCCGCGGAGTCACTTTGGCGCGCTCTTTGACGCGCTTCGCTGGAGAGGCTTGTTTTATGCTGTTCTGTTAGTGGAGGCGCCGGGAATTGAACCCGGGTCCGCAAGGCATCGAGATAATCTTCGTTCACGTGTGTAGTCGGTGGTTGCCCCCGCCGACAGGAGTTCGTGGATTCGGCCACGACCTAGTCTCGGTGTTTCTCGGAAGCCGAACCCGAGGCGCGCTCGGCTTCCCAGCTTTAGTGCTGACGCCCTTCCGTTACAAAAGCTATCTCACGGTCGAACGGCACTCGTCAGTTTTTCAGGCTGCGAGAGCGATTGCGTTGTCGTTCGCAATTATACGGCCCATTTGAT
>JBDTJC010000111.1:0-3341 GCA_039936055.1 Polyangiaceae bacterium
GCACCCCTCACATTTCAAGCGTGCGAAGCCGCGACACAACAGCCCGCAGCCCAAATATCCCTCGAACTCGCGGCGCACGAACGGCGGCAACGCCACCCCATCAAACCCAGCGGCCACGGCTGCGTACAGACTCTCGATGTTGTCCCGCACGACCGCGTGCAGCGTCGTGCTCTCCGGCCTGAGCGAGAGATGTGCCGGACCGCGCCCCGGACTCAGGCGCGCAATCGTGCTCAAAACCCGGCGTGCCAGTGAACTTCCCTCAGCGCTCGACTTGGCGGACCGTAGCGGACGCCACCCGGCCGCCTGCCAACAGCCAACGGCTCAAGCCCGACGACGGCATCTCGTGCTCCCGAAATCGTGGCGATTTCCGCGGGCCGGCAGCTCGACCCGAGTGCAGCGGGCGCACTGATGCTATGTTTCTCCCACGAAACCCCGATGACCTACCAAGAGCGCATCGTACGAGATCCGGCAATGTGTGCCGGGCAGCCCACAATTCGCGGCACGCGCGTGCTCGTTCGCGTCGTACTCGGCTACCTCGCACACGGCGAGCCGGTGCAGCGAATTCTGGCGGAGTTTCCCAGCCTCACGGAGGAGGACGTTCGTGCGGTGATCGCGTTCGCCGCCGCTTCGGCGGCCGAGGACCTGCCGGCGCCGAGCCCGATCCCTCCGAGCATGAAGGTCGCTTGAGGCTGAAGCTCGACGAGAACCTGCCGCGCTCGCTGGTGCCTCGACTTGCCGCGCTCGGGTTTGATGTCGATACCGTGCTCGACGAGAACCTCGGCGGCCGCAACGACGACGCGGTATGGGCAGCCGCTCAAAGCGAACAGCGCTTTCTTGTCACCCAAGATCTGGATTTTTCGGATGCTCGCCGGTTCGTCCCGGGCACCCACGCGGGCGTCCTGATTGTGCGGCTGCCGGACACAGAGCAGTGGCGCGTTGCGGATCACTTGGTGGCTTGGTTCTCGGGTGCGGATGCGCGGACCTGGGCAGGCTGCTTGGTGGTCGCTACGCCGCACAAGGTTCGCGTGAGTCGGCCGAGCGCGGATCCAGGCTAGGACGGTCTGGGGCGGGCAAGGTCGGCGCCCGTCGCCCAGCGTCCCAGCGAGGGGCGGCGCGTCGGCGACAACACGCCGCTCCGGACAAAGTTGCTCGAAGGCCTGCAGCTAGCCTACCCATCGTCGCTACTGGCGCTCTCGGCTGAAGCGTGGAACGCCTGATAACGCGCAGGATCAGAGCACGGTGGGCCCAGGCATCTTCGCGCTAGCGCGGGTGGCACGGAGGGCCGAGCCGAAATGCGTCCAGGGCGACGTCGAATGCCGTACCGGCGACGGCAACCCCCAGCGCGAAATCTGGACCGAAGGGCGGCAAATCAACGCAGCGGGTTTGCCAGGTTGGCTGGAGAGCCAAGTTCGAGAGCGCAATCGTAACCAAGGGTCGCAGGGTCTCGCACTGCGAGTCTGAGCTCTCCAGTCGCAGCTCGCCGAGCGGCGGCGAATTGCTCAAGTTCAGGACATCAAAGTACAGGCTCAATGCGGAAGAGGGCTGCTGCTTGAACCACAAGTAGGCCTGGGAGGCTGAGGGATTGTCGTCCTTGCAATACTCGCAAGCGGCGGAACTGAATTCCAATGAACGCATGCCTTCGGGCGCACTCTCTCGAGACGACACGACTGCTGGGGTGCGCGAATGACAGGTGTCCCAACCAAATCCTTGGTTTCCTTCGAACGAGCCGTCCTCGAAGTAAGCTTGGTCGAACCGCACGGCTTGGTCCGGAACGTAATTGGGTGGAGGCGGTGTTGAAGCACCGCCGACGCCGCCCGCGTTCACTCCACCCTGGCTTGCTCCCGCGGAGTTCGTGCTGCCCGCACCAGCCCTCTCGGCTGACGCCCCTCCGCCCGCCCCCGAGCTGGTTTCCAACCAAGCCGCGTGTCCCCCGCAAGCGACGCACAGGCAAGCAATGGCACTCCCGCATCGACCTCTCATGGGAACTCTTACTAGCACACCGCCCAATCTAGACTTTGCGGCATGGCAATGTGATGCCGCGAGCCGCGAGAGACATCAGTCATCATGCGCAACCGTTCACCCGGTAAGGTTCGGGTGCGAGTGGCAGCTTCGAGTCGGTCTGATCATCGAGCTGAGAGAATCGCAGAATATAAGACAGTGGGGTCGCCCACGCGGAGCTTTCCACGCTCGCAGAAGTTCGTGCCGACGGCGACTGCGGCGCCGGCGCTCAGTTAAAGGTCGGATCCGGCAGCATGCCGAACCGTATTAGTTGAAGATATCGAGCGGAATCGCATTGGCGATGGCCTGATCGTATGAAAGCGATTGGTTTCGAGTGGAGTGAGCTCCGCCTGTCCCACGAAAGCGTTGTAAACACCCTGAGACGCGCAATTCGCAAACCGACTACATCGGGGAGCGCGCCGCCGTGCGAGGTGCGTGGCCGAACCAGTGAGCGCCCACCTCTTAGTTGACGGCTGCGTCTGTCTGGTGGTCCACAAATCGAGGCCGAAGAGGCGCGCCCCGGGCCGCGCACTTCATAGCGTAGCGCTCGGGGCGCTGGCATGTCTTTCCGTCATCTCCGGGGCTCGCATGCGGGCTGGGCGGCTATTTTGATCGCACGCTCAAGCGCTTCGACGGCACCGTCTGCCTCGATCGAACGCCAGGCAATGACGCCGTCGGGGCGCACGAGGCAAGCGCCTTGGTCGCCGATCCCGAGACCCTGCTCGATAAGCGCGCCATACTGCTGCCCGAACGCCGTGCGAACGTCGATCGGGCTGACCGGCATACCCGTTCGCTCCCGGACGTGGGTGGCTGCCTCACACCACGTCTCCGAGCTGCATACAAGGACCCAGCCGGCGCCGTAGAGGTCGAGCGTGGACAGGACGCTGCCATCGGCTCGCGCGATCGCACGATGTGGCGCGCGGGTTAGTATTGTCGGTCACGGTGTCAGCGCGTAGGTGATTCAAAGCCCCCCCACCCTCGAACATTGCGCCCGGCGGCGCAGTTTAGCGCGCTGTTCCGCGGGCCGTGCCGACCGCCCCACCCGCGCCAAACGCGCTCCGCACGCAGCTCCGCCAAGCTCGCGCGGAGCGCGAGGCCTCATGCCGGAGCAGAGCCTCAGTGCTCTTGGAACAGCTCCAGCTGCGGCTCAGATTCAGAGGGGGCGTGATACTGACGGCGGACGGCTCGGCTCTGAAAGTACGGCGGGGCCCGCGCGGCGGCGCGCGGCGGCACCTCGGTGGGCTCGCCTTTATGGCGTAGGAAGCGGGCCACGCTCGACGGCTCGGTGACCAGGGCCAGCAAACGCATGCGCCCACCGCAGCTCGGGCACTTCTCTACGTCGA
>JBDTJC010000112.1:0-13320 GCA_039936055.1 Polyangiaceae bacterium
CCCCACTTTTTGTGCAGATTTGTCCCGCGCCGACCAACAATGGACCTACATGCGCCGACACCCTGCAGATCAACCTACACGGTCAGCTGCTCGCAAGGCGCCCCGCCGCTCCAATGGAGCCGCACCCCTAGACGCCTTGTCATCGAATAGTCACTCCGGCGACCGCTGTCTTTGTGCCTCCGCCGTGTTGTGTGAAGCGCGGCCGGATCGAGATCTTTTGCGGTCGCAACGTAAAGCGCTTGTCCGTTGCGCGCTGCGCCCAGACGAGCGCTTCGCCTGGCGCGAGCGCAGTCAAATGGCCGTCCTCGATTCCTTCGAACGCCGCAAGCGCAGTCCGCAAGTGCTTCATCCACTGCGGCGACGTCATGCGATGAAGGATCAGTATGGAAGTGAGTTCAATGATTGCGCGGGGCACGGACAGAGGGTCCTGACTCGCGATCACGACGCTGGTTGCCTGATGCCGCATCTCCCGGATCGTTTCGACAACCTGGCCGATGAGATCTGACTCGGTAATATACTTGTGGGCTTCGTCGAACACGACGAGCTTGTTGAACTCTCTGCCTTCAAACTTTGTCGCCGCGAAGATGCGAAGCATCACAACGAAGAGGCCGAGCGCTTCGTCCTTTTCGATCCACTCGTCACGAAGGTCCACAATGACGGTGCGTCCCGGCCTGAGTAGGCCTCCTAGCCTGCGGGCGTCGTCGATGTATGGCTCCGCGAGGTTGACCCGGTCATCGGCAAGGCGTTGCGCCGCTGGGGGGAGTTGTGCGGCCGCAATGTCCTGCCGAAACGTGTCGAGCGTGAGCGCGCCCCGGTGCTTGCGCATGATGGCGACAAGTTGGCGGATATAGAGGGAATCGTTTCCGTACGCTCCCAGAAGGAATTTCCAGCTCTCCGAGCCGAGTTCAGACGAAGCGAACTTGATCGGCTCGACGACGATGCCGGGATACTCCTGTCGACGCTGCTCAACCTTTGCCTCGGGCGCGAGGAGAACAACGTCACCAAGGCCTTCGGGTCGAGCGCCGTACTCCCGGAGGAGCCTATCGACCTCTGTCTGTTTGCGGTTTGGGGCTACCGCGGAAGCATACTCGGGCTCGTAAGCGTCGCTCTTGTGATAGTGGAAGATCACCGTCGCCAGCGGCGAAGGCAACTTGTTGATGCCAGCTACGTGCGCAGACGCCATCTCCGATATCACGCCAAGCGTGTAGGACTTTCCAAACCCCTGCACGCCGAACAGGCTGATCGTGTTGCAGCCATTGAGATCCACGGCGACCTTCTGCGACCCCATCTTGCCAATGATTCCGTATTGAGGCGTAAACTCAGTTGAGCCGAGGACGACATCCGCGATCTGGGCGTCGGCGCCTTCTGGGTTCTGCGGTGCGCCAGTTGGTCCTACGTCGGCCGCAGACGGCAGCGTTCCACTCGGGTGCGCCGACGGCGACGATGAAGCTGTCGGCGCGGCGGCCGCCGTGCCGGGCGTCACGGGCCGACCGCTGGTTTCCTGTTCGAACGGCGCTACGGCTCCGCCCGCGACAGGGTTGCTTGGCGGAAACGGAGTCGGCCTCGCATGGTGGTCGCTAACAAATCCGGCAGGCTCTGCAGGGTGCGTCGGATATGCCGCCCGCGAAGCAGGTCGATCGTCGAGAGCACTTCGAATCGAGTCCAGCTCGGCATCGCCCAACTGTGCAGCCTCTGCGGCTCGCGCACTTGACGACGGAGGTTGATGGGCGCGTTCCGCGCTTCCTTGCCGTTCGCTGAGTCTCGCATTGCGCTCGACGAGTCTTCCGGCTGCGTCTGCGAGAAGCTGTCGAGCCTTGTCGCCGCCGAAGCGATGTACGGTGAAGCCGGGCTCCTCTTCGTCCTCGTGGAGGCCGACGCCCTTGTGCTCGAAAACGACACCCAGAGACCGCATGTCCAGCTCGTAGCCTTCGTCGAGGTCTTCGAGGATTGCCAGCGCTCGGGTCATCTCGTCTTCAGGAAAGAGATCGTAGCGCCGTGCCCTTCGAACATAGAACGAGAGCGCCGTGGCGAGCTCCTTGGCTCGAAGCATTCCGTCCGCGCGGGGTTGCGGATAGAAGTCCTGCGCGAAGAGCTTTCGAAGGCGGTCCTGCGTATTCTCGGTTTGCTTCCGCATCGTCGCGTAGAGGTCACTCCTTGTGCTCGCGTTGAGCTCCTCTCGTAGCTTCACTTCAACGATGTCAAAGCGCAGAATATTCGGTTCCCGGAAGCCCACGAGTAGTAGGTCTGCTCTCCGCTGAGATTCCCCGGGCTCAGCGGAGTCGAACCAAGCGCGATGGGCATCGAGCGGTATGACAACACGGTGATCAAGGATGCCCAGGCGTTCCAGTAACCATCGCGCGAGCAATAGGCCCACGACCTCGGCCGCCTGGTTGCGGCCCCCTTCGAGTCGCAACGCTAGGCGCCCTGACAGCGAGCGCAGCGTCTCCAATACGAGCACCTCGTCCCCGGACTCCATCGGGAGTCCGTACCGGGTCATGATCGGACGTACCAGATTTTCTAGTTCAACGTCGCTCCGGGTCGTCAACAGGATGCGCTGACGATCTTCCTGCAAGTACTCCGGAGCGAAGTCCAGAAGATAGCCTGCCTCTCGAGATGACGATGGGCTGTCGAAGTAGTCGAGACCGAGGTTCCGGTCGAGCGTGAGCACCCAGTCACTTACTTCATGCACTTGCTTCAGCAGAGCTTGCCCGGCCGGATCGAGTTGCAGCGCAATCACGGGCGCGAGGTTCTCGTCGACTGGCGTGCCGGTCGCGAGACTCGCCTGAAGCCGCTGAGCCGCCGAGAGCGCCGCGGTGAGCACAACTTCCGCGTTGGTTGCTCCGCGCCGCGATTGGGGTCGGAGGCCCTTCAGCCAACCGAAATGCGCGCCAACTCTTTGCTCAACCTGAGTTTCGGGCTCCTGGACTAGCCCGCCGACATATGAGCCGCGCCGAAGGCCTTCAATTCGACCGACCCGCGTCTGCACGACAAACTGCTCAAGGAGGATGGACACGTGCGCTGAGAACTTCTCCGGCGTGTGCAGGAAGTCGGAGACGGGATTTCGCGCGAACACCAGCTTCGGAAGCAAGTGGTTGCTAGTAGCCAGCGTGAACTCGTCGTCCCTGCCGACCTGGCGCTCCGGGTCGAGCAAGCCCTCTAGGCCGTCTCCCGTTACGTCAACGAACTCGGCTGCGGCGAAGAGCTGCACAGCGTACCGCAGCGGTGGGGGATTCGGCCGAGCCCGTCCTTCTTCATCGTAGAGACGGATGTCTTCGAGGTAACGGAGCACGTCGGCAACGAGACGCCCGTCTCCCGGATTGAAAACATTCAGGCGGAGCTGATCAACATACGGGTGTTGCGCCAGGTACTCGTACAGTCGGGACGCGACGTCTCGAGTATTGACGGTGGTGAGGGCAACATTTTCGTCGTGAACGCCCATGTGAGCCAGGACACGATCTCGCGTCGCGACTGCGTCGATTGGGACGTCGCTGTCACCACGGTCCGGAAGATAGAGCGGCCAGAATTGGGTCAGCGGCGTGTGCTCCACGTATCCGCGTCCCTTCCGGTCGAAAAGAACCATTGGCAGATTCATGGGGAGCAGTTCGTTGCGAATCTGATCCGTGAGGGCGCGCCAGTCAGGCGCCTGCTGGGTTCCATCCTCCCAAGCTCGCACCGCCTCATCGCACTGCTGGGTATGTCGCAGATGCCAAAGCAATCGAACTGGATGCGTAGGAGCGACCAACAGCGCTCTTCCAGGATCCCCCGGGCTATGCCGCCAGCGCAGCCGAATAACATCCAAATGTGCGAGCACTCGAACGAGGGAGGCGCCGTCGTCGGTTCGAGCGGGGGCAACCGCTGCCTCAGCGAGCGCGGCATACGTCTGAGCATAGCGCTCGATGAGCGGTGCCAGCGGGGCAAGATCCGACGTCTCGACGAGGCTCGCGCGTCGCGCAACGTCTTCCTTGGCGTCGCCCTCTCGCGTCAGATGCTGCGAGTAGATTGCATCAAAGATCGCGCGGCGAGCAGCCTGGAATGCTTCAGTTGGGCCGCTGTTCGGAGGAAAGGTCGCCTCCTCGCGCGTCACTTCGACATCGGACAGCGCACGCACATCGACGAATGAAAGTGAGTACGAACCCAGTTGTTCCGGATGCTCAAATATTTCGCGCTCAATGCGCCTTAGAAGCGAGGGGACGATGATTGAAAAGCCCGCAAAACCCTCGGATTTCAGCTCGAAGTGAACGTCTCCCTTCGGTGCCGCTCCCATGAGCTCGTCCCATTCGCCACGCACGCCCCCACGTTGTGCAACCGGCTCGCGCGGTTTCGCGCTGAGCGAGCGTTGCGCTACGCGGACCCAAGCGTCGACCAGCGACGCGGCGAAGGTCGCTCGAACAGCTTCTGGATCTGGGGCGTCCTTTCCGCGGACAACAATGAACCACTCCGATTCATTCTCTGCGCGACTCGATGAATCCTTGTCGTCAATTCGACGTGGGGCGTGGGTGAGGAGGGCCCCATCGCCGTCGTAGGCGTCTACTTTGAGGTAGTACGTTCCCTCCTCCAGGGCCTGAAGATCTTGGACCTTTACCGCTCGGGAGACCTTGGCGTTTCGCTGAGGCTTAGGGAAGCTGTTCGATTCCCAAGCGACCGTCGGCACCCCATCGCGAACGGAGATGATCTGTGCCCGCCATGTCTTCCACGCCGGCACCTGAGCCGGCGTTGGCATCGTCCTGAATGCGACTTTTAATGGCTCACGCCCCTCTAGATTGAGTACGGGCAGCTGAGCGGCCCCCGCAACCTGATCCTCGGTCTGGCGGGGCAGCGAAAGCGAGTCAGCGACGAGGCGGAGCTCGTCGACCTCGCCACTTTCGACAAACTCCCAACGATCGAGTGTGAGCTCTCGCAAGGACGGAGTGCTGGCGAGCTCGAGCGCCCACGCGCGAACGTCGCCCCGCCTCTGTGTGCGAAGAAAGGCGAACAACTTGGTTTGAATGGTGTTCGGCTTGATCGGCAGGCGCAGAACTGCGGTTTGGAGCGGCTGGCCTTCCGCCAGCTGCTCGCTGGCTTTGATGTTGCGGCTTAGCCAGTAACGCTCACGCCCGCGCGTGAACAATTGAAAATCGGGCAGAAGCCCGAAGACGTACAGTGCGCCCCCCGCGGCAACTGGACTGCCTCCGCTGTGTCCAATTGTGAGGAGGTACTCGACCTCCTGGTCGTGGTTCTTGATGTGTCGTCCCTGCCGAAGGTAGCCAAGGACGTCCACGATCCTTACGCGAAGTTCAGCGTCGATTCGACCAAGGAGGACGTCCACCAAGTCTTCCGACAGCGCCGAAAGAGACAGTTCGTTGAACGTCGCTATGTCGAGTGAATCCTCGGCGGCTATCCGGAGACCGGGCGGAATAAAGACGAGGAGCGGCTCGACAAGGACGTTGCGAAGTTCGATCAGCTTCGTTGCGCTCGCTTCCCAAGGTTTTCCATCGGGTGCCCCGGAAAGCACACGAGCGACCCAACGTTTATCACCCTGAAGGCCCTCACACAGGCCCGTCATCACCGATCCGGGCAGCGAGGTCACACGCAAGCGCTGTCCGTTGCCGGCTTCTTCGAGAGCGTGCAGAAGTCGTGGGCGCATCTGCTCGATAAGCAGCTCGTAAAGCTCTACTTGTCCTACAGGAGTCAATTCGGCCAGGCTTGTCATCAGGCCTGCTCCTTTGTGCCGAGATGATAACGAGGGCGGACGGTTTGAGCGTTATAGGCATCGCTCAAGTCATCGTAGAAGCCGATCTCCCGCAACCGGTCCTTCAATGCCCGAACGTTCTCGCGAAAGGCGCGGTGTTCGTCGAGCGTCACTGGCCTACGCGCCGCTGGCGTTGTGCCCGGCGCGACCACGAACCCATACCGCTGCTCTATCCAGCGAACGAAATCGTCGATCAGCACTGGCTCCGTGCGGAAAATCTTCTGACCGGACGGACCGTCATCGAAGCGAAGAACAGCGAGTTGCACGAAGACCTCGAGCAGGCGGCCGCCAAGGTGCCACCGGCGCGGGTTTGACGTGCTTCGCCCCTGGAGTAGCGCACCGAACGGCGTGTTCTTCTGAAACAGCTTGTCGATCATTTGCACGAGGTAAGAGACGTGGTGCTTCTGGCGAACGTGGGTCACGAGCTCAATTAGAGCGTCGAACGAAGGCAACCCCGCCTCGAGGATGGCTTTGATTTCCTGGGGAAGCTCTTCGTCGTCCGGCGTTTGGCTCAAGATCTGCTTGAGCGTTGCCTTGAAGTCCGCCTCGAATGACTCAGGAGGGGCTGCAAGTATCGATGGCACTTCGAGCGGATCATCCGGCAGCCGTTCCTCGCGCGCGTACCGAAGAAGTTGGTTCATCGCGAAGACAGCGCGGACAAGGTCGACGAGACGGTCGTGCTCTGCGCCGGAACTCTCCTGAGCGAGTTGCGCCATGCGCGAGCGGTAGTCAGCACCCATGTCAACGGTCAGCGAGACCTCGTAGGGGCATTCGGCGAATGGCGAATCCAGGTGACCCGCCACAGGGCAATTTCGGCACTTTTCGTGCGCCTTCTTGTCCCGAATCCAACCCGATAGTTGGCGCCCGACGCGTAGGGTTAGAAGGCCCAGGTGAAGCCCCAAGATCGTCTTCAGGTAGTCGATCATCACCGGGCGCGGCACTTCGTTGCGGTAGGCCAGGATCCTCTGAACGTCGTCGCAGAGCAGTCTGGATTGCCCGATACACGTCGGCGCGAATGGGGCGACCTTCTCCCCTGTGCCATGGATGTCCGCTATGCCCTCAACGAGCTTCAGAACGGCAAGCGTTTCAATATCCAGCTCGGTTTTGCCGTCGTACTTCTTCGTCGCTGGGTCGCGCCCAAGCTCGAGATATTCACGCAGATCCTTGATCGCCTGCTGATCGCCGAACTCAAGCATCGCGTACAAGGCATCGGCGTGGTTGTAGTCCCGGCAGTTCTTCGCGACCCGGATTTTGTGTGCTTCGAGATGGAGCGGGCGCAGCGATGCGATCGCTTCTGTCGGTCGCCCCCGGTTCACCAAGTCAAAAATGTCAGTTTCCAGCCATCGCTTGGCAATTTCCTGGTGTTCCTCGAACCCATGCACGGCCGTCATCGCGGTCAGATCTGATAGGTGCTTGTCCACGCGCTCGAACGCCGGCTGCTGCCTCCCGCGCGTTGCATGCCGCGTACCTTCAGATTTCAAAAATAGGAAAAGAGTGATGAGCACGCGATCGAGGTCGATGTTCTTGGGGTCAGGGTAGAAGACCTTCGGATTTCGAAATTCCTGGTCCTGCTTACGAAGCTTCACAGCGTGGCTCCTTCGCCGTCAGCTTTGGCAATCGTGAGTTGGATGCCGTCTCGTCCGCCCTGCGCGGCGATGCGGTAGAATTCTCGATCGTCCGCGGTCACGAGCACCTCATGAAACGTGGTGGTGAGCAGCTCGTTCCGGAAGATGAGTAGATTTACGAAGAGCCCCTGTAGATCGGTTGTGGTTGGGCGGTAGCCGCTCCCAATCAAGTCGAGCATCTCAAGGAGATCGAGCGAGACTCGAAGACGAGCGACGCCCTTCCCACGCTCTGCGACGACCTCTACCGCGTCGGGAGCATACTCGAGAAAGTCAACAAGCCCTGCCGGTCGCGGGACGTGTACTGTGAAAGACTCCTTCGGGAAGAGTCGGTAGCTTCTCAGGTTCGCGTCCCTTACACGCGTGATTTTCAGGGCCAGGTACCGTTGGCGAATCGCCTCGTTGCGCACTCCCTCGGAGAGGCAAATCGCATCCACGACGCGATCGCGAAGCTGTGCGCTCGCCTCGTTTCCTTCTTCCGGGGTCCGCGGCAGTACAATCCGCTCGAGCAGTGCAATCGCTCGGTAGGGCAACATCGCGCGCCAACCTTCGTCTCGACGCTCGAAGTAAGCCAGCCGTCGCCACATCGATTGAAGCGCGCGGCGTCGCTGTAGCAACGTCGCGAAGTCGACATCGTCCCCAGGCACTGGGGTATTCTGAGTGAGCGTTATCATCACGCGCGCTGCTTCGGTGGAGCGTCCCTCGAAGGTCATCCACGGAACCGCGTGTTCGGGGTCGTGATCTAGGCGGCGGTCAAGCGTCGGGCTGTTGACGAGTCCGACATCTGTTTCGCGCAGTCGCCTTACCAAACGGTCGACCGCACGTGCTTCGCCTTGATCTCGATCCCAGTCCACCGCTTCTGGTTCGGTGTCGGCAAAAGCGTTGGGGTAGTACAGCCACGCGAGGTCCGCAGTAACGTGGTCGTCTTTGCGCGATAGAAGTCGCGCGACATCCTCGCAGCTTCTGTCGCGTAGCAAGAGGTACGAGAGCGCCGACCGAAGGTCGCGCATGGTGACGTGTGCACGGCGGCGAAGGTGCACGACCTCGAATAGCCGTCGTACTCGTTCGCGAACTGCGCCCCCAGATGCCGATGCTCGCATGGTATCGACGTTATGTTTGATCGGACAAAGCGCGGCATGGGCGCACCCCTCACATGGCGTCCAGAGTTCGGCGCGCAGCATCTTGGAGAGTTGCTTCTCAACAAGCGACGTTGCGCCACCCGCGGCCACAGCTCGGAGATTCAGGTTCACCAGCAGTGCTCGTTCCGGTTGCGCTCCCCCGCCGAGGGCCTGGTTGACGAACTGCCATAGGCCACGAAATCGCCCAGCAAACTCGCTGTGAGCCAGAAAGTCGAGCAGGCGCCCCTCATTGATCGCGATGAGGCGAGTTTCCTTGCCACTCAACCCCTCGAGGGTTTGCCCTTCAAAGGGGGCGAGAAACGCTGCGAGCACCGCGTCGTTTGCGCGGTCACCTTCGTCCTGCGAGCCGTCGTAGTTCGTCTCGTACTCGACGCCCTGAAATGACCACCGACATCCGTTCGACGTTGGCAACGACGCTACTTCTGCGCCGTGTAGCTTGAACCAGGCCTCGACCTGTTGAAGAAAAGCTGTCTTGCCATCGCCTGCGTTGCCAGTAACCAAAACCAGGCGGTAGTTGCCCGAGCCGATTGCGGGCGCGAGGCTGGTGTCCAACTTGGTGTCGACGTAAGTGAGACGCGCGATGTCGTCCAGCCCGCGCGTCCCAGCGTTGCTTCGCCGCGCTTGACTGTAAAGCGTCAGCAGCCGGGTCACATACGGGTTGTAGTTTTCTTTTGCCGCTTCTTCTGCTGTTACGTGGATGCCTGGAAAACGCCCCGGCAGTACGGAAGGCGGCGTAGCGGGCGCGTACAGGGACTGGAGCGCTACCCACTCGGCTTTCATCTGCGACGCAGATTGAAATCGATCCTCCTCGCCCGGTTGCACGGCCTTGAAGAGGAATGCAGCAAGCTCGTCGGATAGCCTGTCCTCGGCGGTTGTGATGTCGCGAGGGTGGTAAGGCGTCCCGCTCGTCGGATCGTCGCGCGAAAATGGGTGCCTGTGAAGGGCGAGCTCGTAGAGTACGCACCCGAGACTAAAGAGATCGTACGAGGCCCGCTTACACGACAGCCAGTCGGGCGCAGAGTACTTGGGCGTGCGTCCGGCAGCATCTCCGTCGGTCGCTAACGCCGCAATGTTGAAATCGATCAAGACTGCGCGATGGTCCGGCATCGCGAGCATGACATTCGCGGGCTTGATGTCTCGATGATAGAGGCCAACCTGTGCGCGCTCCTTCGCCGCCATTAGCGCGTCGTAAGTATCGGCGTCGATCTCTTCGCTCGCTGCGACCTTTGCAAGCTTCTCGTATTCTTCGAGGTTTGGGTGGAGCACTTCCAGAGCGGAGAGAAGCTCCGTGCCGATTCGCTTGATGTCGGTCCACGGGAGCGTTTTGCGACCGTCGCAATATGCTTCGAGCGTCTCACCGTCGATGAACTCGGAGAGAAGGCACGGAAGGCGGTCCGGCGGATCGAGTCGGTCCATCCATTCCAGCTGGGCGATGTGCCTGTTGCCCCGAGGAAGCAGGGGGCGGATGTCGTTGAACTCTTTCAGCAAGAGATCGGCATTGCCGGGCTCGAGCAGCACTTTGAGCGCGTAATGCTTTTGATGATCCAGGTGGAAGACCTTGTAGACGCGACCGAGGCCGCCGGAGCCCACGTGCTCGTCGATTCGCATTACGCCACGGAGCAGGTTTCCTCGTTCGAACGTTTCCTGGTGCGGCCGCGGGGGGCTTGGCGGCGGAGTGCTAGGAGACTGCGCGACGCTAGTGAGCCCGAGCACGTCACGGAGAATGACGAGGGCATCGGCCGCGGAGGGCCGCGCCTTGAAATCGTCCACACGAAGGAGCTGAATGACCAGATCGTCAAGGCGCGTGTCGATCCCCGCGCGCTTTTCGCTCGGAAGCACGGCGGGCCGCCCTAGGCTTGCTTTCGCGGCCCGATGGTCTGCGAACGGCACCTCGTCCAGGAGCAACCGATAGAGAAGTACACCGAACGAATACATGTCGCTGGTGCTGTCGAAGTCGTAGTCAGTGGTGTCCGCGAGCTCCGGCGCTGTGTATGCCGGGTCGACCTGACGGGCGGTGCTTGCCGCATAGACCGTGTACTTGCTCTCGAGGTAGGCCCGGTCGAAGTCCGTGAGGCGCGGCTTGCGATCGAAGCCAATCTGGATGGTCTGCGGGCAGACGTTGCGATGCACCACGTCGTGCGCGTGGACCGCTTCAAGAGCAGAGGCCACTCCCTCCGCAATCTCGAGTCGTTCACGAAGCGTGAGTCCTCCGCGGTCTGCATTCGCCAGGTACCCGTGAAGGGTTCCGAATTCCGACCACTCAGTCACCTCGAAGAATTCGTGATCGTCATCGACGAAATCGAACTGCAGTACCCGAAGCAGGTTCGGGTGCGCACCGATTTTCAGGACCGCCGCTGTCGGGCGCTCGATGAACGCTCGCTGCTTTTCCTGCCCATCCTGTGGGAGCGCGGGGTCCAGCCGTCAAGTTCGTATTCGGTAACGCGTCGGATCTCCTTCGATCAAGGCTCGCTTAGCAATGTACTCGCCGGTCTGCTCGTCTGCGTAGATCGTGTCGGTAATCTCGTAGCCGCCGATGCGTCGACGCTTCTCACGCTTCCTGCCACCCCACTTACCCTGTAGGACGGTTTCAATGTCTTTGTGATATCCGGCGATGGGGCTGGACTTCGTGATAAGCGACGGGTCTTGCAGATAGCGGATCAGGCCGCTCAGAGATCGAACGTGCGAGCCCCAGTTTCCGCCGATCAGGTTTTGCGTGCCGTCGGGAATGACGAGTACTGGCGAAACGTACGTCTGGTTTCCGAGTGCGCCGAGTTCTGATTTTAGGGCTTTGCACTTGGTGTTGACGAGCCACAGCGGGCATTTGCGCGGAGCTTGGTTGAGGAGCCACTCCGTGTCATCGCCTGTAAGCCGGCCGTACCATTCCTTCGCCTCGACGACGTAGATCGCGTGCGGCGCGAGCACTGTAAAGTCGAATTCCAGAGCCTCATGGTTACGCTGCTTCAGCTGGAAGTTCGCGGCGACCGCATAGGTTTCTGGCAGCTTCTCGAGAAGGGCGTGGAGCACCAATGGTTCGAAAGGCCCAATCAGGCCGCCCCCCGTGGGCGTTTGGATCAGGCGAGCCATGCCGGTAACACCTCGTCTTCGATGATGCGGATGGCTTCCGCCTCGGCGGCGCTTGCGGAAACCCGTGCGCTCGTTGCGAGGGCAAGGCTCGTTTCGATCGCGGCAGTGTCACGTTTCGAAACACTCGGTATCGGAAGATCCAACAGCAGGTCCTGCCGAATCCCCGGAATGCTGGTGCCAAATGCGGTACTTCTCACAAGTGCTTGCCCAACATGAGTCGAAAGAAAAGCGTAAAGTGCCGCGCGTTGTTCGGATCGCGGAACAATTCGCAAGATGACCTCTGTGATGGCGGCATGAGGCGGAAAGAACTCTGCAAGCTCCGGCCGACCAAAGAGCATTCCGGGGCCTACTTGCCCGACGCCGGCCATCAGTAGTGCCCCTGTCGGGGGCAGAAGTAACGCATCTTCGCCTCGAGGGCGAACAACCCGCTGTGGCAATGGGCGGATCATGAAGACGTCTCGTTGAGAGTAAAGGTCCACGCCGTGGGGACGTTCGCACGGCACGCGCGTGATTCTGCCTCCGCGAAATACGTTGGTTGGAGCGACAGCGTCTCTCAACCGCGCTGTCCACCGACCTCGAAGGAACGAAAGCGCTTCTCCTGCATAAGCATAGCTGCGGGCCGTCATGGTAGGAAGTGCGCCCTCCCACCAAACGCTTCGCGCGCCCGGACGCGAGCACATCGCGCGAGCCTTCTGCATGTCAGGAAGTCTCTCCACTACATCTCGCGCGGCCTTGATCTCGCGAAGGTATGTCTCGCGGCCCTCCACAGCCTTCCGCACTGCGCTACACACTCGAGATCGAAGGGCGGGCTCTGCGGTCGGTACGGGAATGTCGGCGATAAGGTCAGGGCGTAGGCGGGGAATAGAGGTCCCGTACGCACACGCGCGTACTGCTTGAAGACCGAGCTGAGTGTTAAGAAAAGCATATGTCCAAAGATTTTCGTCGCCGCCAGCAGGGTCGAAGGTGAGCGCCAGCGTGTCAGGACCGCAGTAGCCCCCGGTCAGGCGGGCGTCGGCGATGATGCTTTGGCCGAATAAGTTGCCTTCTGCCATTTGCCCCGCGGCTGCGATAAGAATCTGCCACCGATGAACTCTATGTTGGTCGGGCCGTGGCATGGCGTCGCGGCGAATGGTTCGCCCTTCGGGTTCAGCTGCAAATGTGTCCGTTTGCGAATAAAGCGGAACTCCTAGGGAAGTCTCACAATCAATACGCGTGAAGACGGATCCAAATGAACCGCCGATGTTCGCCGCGAGAGCCCCGACGCGCGTAGGCTTGAGCTTTCCGCGGGGCCGCCTGAGCTTGTCGATGCCCGGCGTATAGTTCAGCGCTCTAAGAGCGGAGACGTTTGGCACGGCAACGATGAACGCTTCGCCGGTCATGGGGAGAGGCTCCCGGTCCGACGATATTCTGCCGCGATCCACGGCAAATCGTCCGCAATCCGCTTCAACTGGCGGGACCGAGAGGTCTGTTCAATGGCGCCCCCTCGCTCTCGTCGCTCAATGACCACTTCTTCATTGAGTACCTCGGTCCCATCAGGTGCCCGCCGGTACGTTGTTTCGCCGCGACGACCATGCCCACAAGCTTCCGCGATAGCCATGAATACCGGCCGCTGCTTCATCCCCGGGTGCGGCTCCTTTGGAGCCGGCACGTTCAGATTTCACGCGGCTTCAGCGTAGTTTCGGAGGGCTTCCTGGCTGTGGTGGAAGCGGTGGTACTCGTCCCAGTCGCCGCTGCACCGTAGCGCTCT
>JBDTJC010000113.1:0-21240 GCA_039936055.1 Polyangiaceae bacterium
TCAAGCGTCGGACCATGTTCGCACCCATCCGACCGAGACCTACCATTCCGAGCTGCATGATCGCCTCTTCCTATCCTTGGCGCTGAGCTCCACAGCTCGGCGGTTGCGCGCAGAGTGCGGCAAGTCCTGGCGCTCGTAAAGCTCCGCGCCCGTTCAGCAAAATCGCGAACCGCGCCAGGCTGTAGGGGCGCGCTCCGGCCTCACATTCCGGACCAATCCGGCAACGCAAAGCCGCTCTCTGGCTTGGCCGGGACTCGGCGGCCAAGCGGCCGCCGTCCCTCGTTACAACGCCGCAACACCGTGCACCCGAGAAAAGCGGGCTGTGGCAGGCTTTGGCACTACTGCCGCTTGGCCGACTGCCGTTTGTAACCAACTGGGTAGCCGGAAACGTAGCGCTAAGGACTGGGTGATAAGATCGCAAAACGTCATGCGGCACGAGCCACCGATAACGCTGGGGGGCCGAGTCTGAACAACTCGCCTCGAGCCGTTCGCGCTCAGCGCACACTACCGCCATCCGGCGCGGGACGCGAAGAACTGCGCGTCACGTTGCTCAAGCCGTACCTACTCCGCTTGCGCGATGAGCGCGGTGACGGCGCGGTGCGCACGTTACTCGCGACCGTCGGCGTGCCTCCCAGCCTCGCGGATGACGACTCGGGTTGGCTATCTTTGGCGGCTGCGCGGCGCGTGCTGGCTGCGCTGAACACTGCGCTCGGTGAAAACGCGCTCGCCAGCCGCGGCACCTGGATGACGCACCCGGAAACGTTGGGCGCGTACGTGCGGCTGCTGCGCGTCGCTTCCGTGCCGGAGGACGCGTATCGCTACTTGGCCGCCAACTCCGCGGAGTCGACGCGCGTTGGGTCGTACGAACTGGAGCATTCGGACCACGGCACGGCAGAGCTCGTGTATCGCCCGCGCGCTGAGCTCGAAGCAGAGCAGAGCGACCCGTTGCTGTGCATGGTCCGCCGCGCGGAACTCAGCTCCGTGCCGCGCATCTGGGGTTTGGACGAAGCCACCATCGAACACGACGTGTGCCTAGCCAAGGGCGCCCAAGAATGTCGGTACAGGGTGCGCTGGAGCGTGCCGCGCAGCCACCGCGTGGCATTGGGCAGCGCCCTCGGCGGCATCGCTTGTGGCGGCGCCATGATGCTCACGGGCAGCCACGTCGCCACGGGCATCGCGACCGCGGTCGGCGCCGCACTCGGCGGCGCCATCGGCCGACTCAGCGAGCGCGTGGACGAAGAGCGCACGTCGCGCGTCTTCGAGAAAAATCGCATCGCGGCGCTCGAGCGCGGGCTCGAGGCGCGCGGTCAATTTCGCGAATCCGCGGGTGATTTGGCGGGCGAGACCTTGGGTGGCAAGTACCGCATTTTGCGCCGCATTGGTTCAGGCGGCATCGGCGCCGTGTACGAGGCCGAGCACGTCGGCATCGGCGCCAAGGTCGCAATCAAAGTGCTCCGCGGCGCCGCCGCCGTAGACGCTTCGGAGATCGCACGTTTGCGCCGGGAAGCGCGCGTCCAAGGCTCAATCGAGCAGCCCAACGTGGTGCGCACGCTCGACCTCGACCAAATGCCGGATGGCTCCATCTACGTCGTGATGGAACTCTTGCACGGCATGAGCCTCGCGCAACGCCTGAAGGCGCAAGGTCCGGTCGCGCCCGGCTTCGGCATTCCGATGTTCATTCAGGTCTGTCACGCGCTCAGCGCCGCCCATGCCCTCGGCATCGTGCATCGCGATCTGAAGCCGGGGAACATCTTCATCTGTGACGACAACGGCATCAAAGTGCTGGACTTCGGCATGAGCAAGTTGGGCGGAGCCGAGTCACTGACGCAAGACGGCTACACCTTGGGCACTCCCGAATACATGGCGCCCGAGCAATGCATCGGCGCACCGGTGGACCCGCGCACGGACCTGTATGCCTTTGGCGTGCTGATGTACGAAGCGCTCACGGGGGATTTGCCGATCCGCGGCCGGAATCGCCGTGAATTGCTGGAATTGCATCAGCGCGAGATCCCTCGCCCCATGCGCATCGTGCGGCCAGATTTGGGGATCCCCGAAGCCCTGGACGCCGCCGTCATGCTTTGCCTGCGCAAACGCGCTGCCGAACGTCCGCCTTCTGCGCGTGAGCTCGAGCGCGTACTCGCCGCAATCCCGACCGAGGGCCTGATCGCGGAATACCCACAATCGGGCGCTCGCCAACGCCTCACGCAACCCTCCTCCGCCAACATTCGCTTCGGCGACTAAAGCCAAGCGCGACGACGCCGGGTTCAGCGTGCGAGTCCGGGAGCGGCAGCTCGCCTGGCTGAACTTCCTGGTCCTGCCCGTAGCCCTCGCGCTACTCGCCGCGTTTGCTCACACCTGCTGGAAGGCGCTCGCGTGGCTTGCGCGCGCTCGCAGTTCGAAACCTCCCGTGTCGGCTCTATTCGTGGTGGCAGCAGTGCTCGTTGCGCGCAGTTCCTCACCTACATTCACCGTTACACCAGCCCGAATCACGTCAACGTTCACGCGGGCTACATTTTGCTGCGGTTCGTTCTCGAAAAGTGCGAGACCCGACAGGGCTCGAGGTGCTAGAAAACCTGCGATGGTGAAACGGCACGAAACGGGCCGGCTTTCTACGTCAAAGAGGGAGCTATGGACGCAGCACGTCTCTATGTCGGGTGGATGAAAGTCGCGGCCGGGCTCTTGCTCACTACGATGGGATGTTCCACGACGTCCACCATCGCGCGCATCCACGAGGGCGAGGTGGAAGGCGACATCGTGGGTGGATCCGACGATTCGATTTTCGTCGCCAGACCCGGCGGGGGCGAGTGCGAGATCAAGCGTGACGATATCAGCTTGATTGACTACCCGGGCAACGTGCACAGAAACGCGGGGGTGGCGGTTCTGGCGTACGGGGGGCTCAACATCGCCGCGGGACTGCCCGCATGCGAGGAGCGCACGCAAAACAAGGCGGCGTTTTGTACGGGCGTGTTCCTTCCCGCAGCGATCGGACTCGGTTTGATCGCCTGGGGTCTCGTGGTGGAGCACGGTCAGACCTCCGCGGTCGCGGATACGTCACGACCGTCGCCGTTGCAGCCGAACAAAACACCGGGCAACTCGAGACTGGCTAGGCCCTGCCTCACGCCGGGAGAGCCATGATGCGCAAAGCGCTTGGCACTGCTCTCGGCTCGAGCGTCGCAGCTTCAACGGCGCTCTGCGCCCTGTTGGCCACCGGCTGTGTGCAGTCCTACAAGGCGCCCGCCCTTCCCAACAATCAGCTTGCCCTGGTGACTCTCGATTCGAGGGCGAGCGTGTTGGACGTGGACGGCCTGCCCCCGCCGTCGGGCCACAACGGGCAGAAGCTCACCGAGTTCTTCGTGGGCGCCGGCTGCCGCGAAGTGACGGCAAAGTACGAGGAGTCGTACTTCATCTGGGGCGAGAAGAAGGCTAAAAAGGCCGGCCTCGGTAGCGGGCTCGCCGCGTCGCTCGCAAACACCGAACAGCACGACTATGAAACGATGAAGCCGATTCGCTTCTTCATCCCTACGAAGGCCGGCCGGAAATACTGGGTCACCGCAACCTTCACAGGCGACGAGTTCCTGCCCCGTGTCGTCGAGATCGAACCGAACGGCGACGCTGTCAATAAGTTCCTGCCCGACGAGCCCTGCAAAACCAGCGCACAGCCGTAGCAAAAGAGCAGCCTTTGGTGTCGGGCTAAGGCTCGGCGCCAGATGCATGAATAGACGCTGAGGAAGTTTGTCCCTCTCCAAAAGCGGAGCGGTTCGATTGGCTCGAACGCATTCCCTAACGACGAGCGTTTTGTCGGTCGATGCCGGATGACTTCGCGCACTCGAGTTTGATGGCATCAATCCGCGGCACATCAAGGTTCGTCGGCGCCCAGGCGATAAAAGCCTCCCGCTCGTTGCCCTCGAGGAGTACGGCGGGGGCATTTGCATCCGCGGATCCGACTTCAATCGGGTGCCAGTTCGCGAGCTCACTCGCCATGATCTTGCCCCTATCGGTCCAGGTAACGAGAGCACCGCCTGCAAACGCAACGGCTTGGACGTAGTTCGACAGCACATAGCCCCCGACACTGGCGATCGGCCCAGCAAAACTGGTCAATGGCACCGTCTGCAACGCCGTTGCGCGCGCGTCCGCGTCCACGCGAAAAACCCGCAGAGCCACATCGAGTGTTTTCTCCGACGACCCGTTTTCGCTTTTTGCACCCACGATCGGATCCCAAATCACGAACATGCCATTCGGTGAAGCAACGATCGCCAGATCCGCCGCAACCTGCAATTCGGGTGCGGAATCGACGCGAACGCGAGCGCTGAGCTTCCCATCGCTTTCCATTCGAGCGGACCATAGCGTAGACGTCGTGCGACGCTCATCCACCTCCATCCAAACGAACGCGCAATTTCCAGCCAAATCCTGGGTCATATGCAGACGCGACGGGGTGCCACCGAATGCGATCGACGTCGCTGTTCCGATGTATCCGTTCGCGTCCACCGGATAAAAGCGCACACCCTCGTCTGCGTGCACGACCAGCAAACTTGTGCCCCGAATCTTGCCATCGAGCGCAGCGATGACATCGTCAGGCCGAATGCCCTCTTGCTGTGACAAGATCTCGGGTTGATTGTGATGGAGGACATAAACGCGGTCGGTTTGGCTTGGAGTGTTGAAGCCGAAAAAGAAGCGATGCGCCTTGGTCACGAACAGTTGACCGTCGTAAATTTGCGGGATGCTCACGACTTTCGCGTGCCCGTTTCGATCGATCGTCACGATCGCATTTTGTGAATCTTCGTCGGCGCTGCCGCCTCGTTTCTCGAAGAAACGTGGGCCGCCAAGAAAACCGGCGAGGGCGGGCAGTTCTTGCGGCGCCATGGCATGCGCGACCAGAGCGCACGGTCTGTTAGGGCTCGTTTCAGCCGCTCTTGAAGTCGGTCGAGGAGTGACACAAGCCAGTGTGGCACAAGCCAGTGTGGCACAAGCCAGTGTGAGCGCGATGATCGCGAGTGATCCGAAACGCATCGGGCGAGACTAATCGATTCTGTCTCGACATACGACAACCCGGAACGGAGTTCCGGGTCGTCGTACTAGTCTCAACACGACCCGTTCCAGAAGGTCCGATAACTTCGATCGGGCGCCTAAGTACGTCCCCACAGCCTGCTCAAGTCCACTGTCGCGGCCTCGAAAGGTGCGGCTCGAATCGTTTCATCTCCCCCGTGAGTTGCGAGCAGAACCCAGAATCCCGCGTCGAGGCGATAGACTTCGAGGGTTTGTGCGAGGGGGTCGAGGAGCCACAAGTGGGGGACGCTGGCGCGCGCGTAGATGGGTAGTTTCTTCGTGCGGTCGTGGCGGCCAGTAGACGGCGAAAGAACTTCACACACCCAATCGGGCGCAAGGGTCATGAAGGTCGAGGTCGGCGGGGACGGCATACGGTCAAGGCGCCAGCCTGCGAGATCGGGAACGACGATGTCGTCACTCAAATGCAGTTCTGGCTCGAAGAAAATTCGCCAGCCGCCAGGCCCTCCCCCATCACCGAATTGAAAAGGCGGGAGCAACGTAGCGCCGAGCGCCGTCGCACCACCCGCGTGCGGCATCGCAGGCCGCGGGCTAACCACCAGTTCGCCCCCGACGATTTCGCCAACGACGTGCTCAGGGAGCGCCAGCAGGTCTTTGTACGTCGCCTGTCGTCGGGCCGCCAACGTCATGCGCGAATGGTAGCACAGGAACTCGCATCGCATGCCTTGCGTTACCGGCGGCCCCACCAATCAAGGCTGGGTTATGCTGCCGCATATGACGCGCAAATTGGCAGACGTTTTACAGTTGCTCGAGCGCATCGCGCCTTTGGATTTGGCCGAGGATTGGGACAACGTGGGACTGCTCCTGGAACCGACCTTGAGCGCCCAGCGCGAGATAGAACGGCTATTTTTGTGCATCGATCTCAGCGAGAGCGTGCTGAGCGAGGCGATCGAACTGGGCGCGAATTTCGTACTCGCCTATCACCCGCCCCTCTTCCGCGGGCTCAAGCGCCTGCGTGCCTCCTCGGCGGAGGAGCGCGTCTTGGTGCGCGCGCTGGAGGCCGGGCTCGCTGTGTATTCGCCGCACACCGCGCTGGATGCCGCGCAGGGCGGTGTGAATGACTGGCTCGCGAGCGGCGTCGGGCCGGGGCGCTGCACGCCGCTCGTGCCGCACGTGAGCAAGGCCGCTACCGAGTTCAAGCTCGTGATCTTCGTGCCGCGCTCGCACGTGAGCGCGCTGCGCAGCGCACTCGCACAAGAGCTGGGCGCGGGCAGCATCGGCAACTACACGGAGTGCAGCTACGAGCTAGATGGCCAAGGCTCGTTCTTCGGCAACGACGCAGCATCGCCCGCCGTCGGCGAGCGCGGCAAACTCGAGTTCGTGGCGGAGATACGACTCGAGATGCGCTGCCCAGGCTCAGCCGTGAAAGACCTGGCGCGCGTGATCGCGGCGCACCACCCCTACGAAGAACCCGCGTGGGATCTGTATCCACTCGCGCACGCGCCGCTCGCGGCCGTGGGCGCCGGGCGGCTGCTCGAATTGGACGAGGCCGTCCCGCTCGCGGAGGCAGTTGCTCGCTTGAAAGCGCACCTAGGCGTCAGCACCCTGCGCATCGCCCACGCCGAGCGGCACGAAGCGGGCGGCCGAGTGAAGCGCGTCGCCGTGTGCGCGGGTGCCGGCGGCAGCCTCTTCGAGGCGGTCCGGGGTGTGGATCTGTTCGTGACCGGGGAGCTGCGCCACCATGACGTATTGGCCAAGGTACGCGCTGGCGCGAGCGTGATTCTTTCCGAGCACACGCACACCGAGCGCGGCTTCCTGCCCGAGTTAGGCCGGCGAATCCTCGAGCTCGCCCACGGCGCGCTCGAGGTCTCGGTTTCCAAGCGGGACGCCGATCCGCTCAGGACGGTTTGAGCCTGCGAAGCAGGCATGGGGTTCCGGGGCGAAAGCCCCGGTGAGACAGGCCATCGCGACGGTGCACCGCATGCCGCGAAGCGGACAATCGCTTGCGATTGTTGATGGTACATCACATGCGGTGCACTAGGCTCTGCCGGCCATGAATTCTCGTCTCGGTCTGGCCCTTTTGATCGCCTTGGGCCTGGGCGGCGTGCCGCATACGGCCAGCGCGTTCACGCACGTGGTCGTGCAGGGCGACACGCTCGCGTCGATTGCCGAAAAGTATTACGGCAAAATCCAATACGAGAAATTCTTGGTCGACGCCAACCTGCTGAACATCGAGGGTGGCTCGCCGATCGTGAAGGGCATGCGGCTGGAAGTGCCCTCCGTCGCGCATCGCACCGTCAAGAAGGGCGATACGTGGGACGCGCTCGCAGCGGAATTGCTCGGCTCCGGCAAGCGCTCGGACGTGCTGTCCATCGCCAATGCTTCGAACCCGTGGCTCACGCCCGAAGAAGGCGCCGAACTCATCGTGCCGTACAATTTACGCGTGCTCGTTTCGAGCAGCAACGAGACCTTGGTGACGATCGCCTTCAAGTACTATGGCGACATGAACCGGGCGTGGGTGCTGGACCGTTACAACGGCTTGAACGGCCACAAGATCGAGCCGAACGACGTCGTGCTGGTGCCACTCACGGACTTGCCCCTTACCGAAGCCGGTAAGAAGGCCGCGCAAGACTCGGCCGGCGCCACGTGTTCGGAAGCCATGGGCGGCGTCCGCGATGCGCAACGCAAGGTCTCGCAGGAAATTCCGGCGCTGATCGCAGACGTCAACGGCGGGCGCTATGTGGACGCCGCCGCGCGCGGCAGCCGCTTTTTGGCTTCCGGCGCGCTCACCGAGACGGAACAAGCCATCGTCAATCGCCAATTGCTGGAGGCGTACGTCGCGCTCGATGCCACCGGGCTCGCCACGCAAGCGTGTACGGAATGGCGCAAGCGCGACAAATCCGCGCTCATGGATCCGGTCGAATTGAGCCCGAAGATCATCGCGGCGTGCGCGCGTGGTGGTAAGTGAGCGCACTCCGCCAAGGGCTGGATTGGGGCAAGCTCGCTCCGCTCCGTTTGCGCGCCAAGAGCGTGGCGGATGGCGTGTACGCGGGCGGACACCGCAGCCGGCGGCGCGGCGCGGGCATCGAATTCGGCGGACATCGCAGCTACGTCCCGGGTGATGATCTGCGCTTCATCGATCGACACGCGCTCTTGCGTCACGGTGAGCTATTGGTGCGCCAGTTCGAAACCGAGACGGACCGCACCTTGTGCTTGTTGGTCGATGCCAGCGCTTCGATGAGCTACTGCGGCGAGCGGGCTCCGGGCGCCAAATATGCCTTTGCGGCGCTGGTTGCCGCGGCTTTGACCAAAATTGCCGTGGGCGCAGGGGATCGCGTGTCGCTGGACTGGTTTGGCGGTGAGCGCACCGTGGAGCTCGCAACGGCCGGTGGTCGAGAAGCGTTCGAGCGCGTGGTGGGCGCGCTCGAAACGGCGCAACCGAGCGCGAACATGCACGCGGATCTGCCGGCGCTCGAGCGCGCGGTCGCGCGGGTGGAGCGGCGTGCCATGCGCGGCGCGAGCGTGGTCGTGCTGAGTGATTTGTTGGACCTCGCGGTCGGCGCCGAGGAAGCCATCAGCTCCCTCGGCGTGCGCGGCAAAAAGCTCACCGTCGCGCGCGTGCTGGATCCCGACGAGGTGGATTTCCCGTTCACTGGCCCCCTGCATCTGCGCGCCATGGAAGGCGAAGCGCGCGTCGAGACCGACGCCGCGGCGGCGCGCCCGCAGTACCTGGCAGCGCTCGAGGCCCAAGGCCAGCGCTGGTCCGAGCGCCTACTGAGCCGCGGCGGCTCGTTGGTTCTGCTGAACACGGCGGATGACCCAGTGAAGGCCGTGCGCAAAGTGCTGGACGCGGTCGGAGGCGTTTCGTGAGCTTCCTGGTCGCGGCCGCATTGGGCGTCGGACTGCTGATTGGCCTGCCAATTGCGGCGCACTTGCTGCGTCGGGGCAAGGCGCGCGAGCGTGCTTTTCCGCCCACGGCCCTGGTACCGAAAGCGCGCTCCGTCGCACGCGAGCGCGCGACGCTGGAAGACCGCGCGCTGCTCTCGATCCGCGGCTTGCTCATCTTGTGCTTGGCCGTGCTCGGCGCGACGCCGTTCGTGCGTTGCTCGCGCCTGTCGCTCACACGCAGCGCAGGCGCTTCCGTCGCGTTCGCGCTGGTCTTGGACGACTCGCACAGCATGCGCGCGCGGGGCGAAGGCGGCGCGCGCTGGGATCGCGCGCTGCGCGCGGGGCGTGAGCTGCTCGCGTCCGCGCGTGAGGGCGACGCGATTGCCATCGTGCTGGCTGGCAAACCGGCGCGGCTGGCGCTGGCCGCGACCATGGACCTGAACGCCGCTCGCCGCACCCTGAATGAACTTGACGAGAGCGATCGGAGCACGGATCTGGACAGCGCCGTGGGCTTGGCGCGGACCAGCATCGAAAGCCTCTCCCATCACGACAAGCGCGTAGTGCTGCTCAGCGATCTGGCCGGTGACCCGTTGCCGGAAGGCGAACCCGCGCTCTGGACGCCCGTGCCGGATCTGGCAAAACCGCTAGAAAATTGCGCTATTTCCAGCGCAGAACGGCGCGGTCGGCGCATCGCCGCCCACGTGGAGTGCACTTCAGCTGCAGCCGCCGCAGGGCGCGCGCTGCAGCTCGTCGGCGTGAAAACCGAGCAGCCCGTCGCGCTTGCCGTACGCGCTGGCATTCAAGAGCTCGGCCTCGACGTCGACCCGAAGCTCGAGCACCCGGAGCTCGAGCTGACCGGCGCTGACGCGCTCAAGGAAGACGACCGCGCCGCCGTCGCCGCGGAGTCTGCGGCGCTGGGCGTGTTAGTAGCAGCCGACGCGAGCAACGCCTCGGCCGAAACGGGTGGCCCACCGGTGCTGGAGCAAGCGCTCAGCGCGCTCGGCGGCAACACGGAATTACACCCGATCGCTCTGCTGCCCGATGACCCGAACGAATTTCACGGCAACGCCCTGCTGCTTCTGGACGACCCAGGAGGCATCACCCCCGAAGCGCGCGGCGCGTTAGTCGCATTCGTCGAGCAGGGCGGCGTCGCCGTGGCGTTCCTCGGGCCGCGCGCGGAGCGAACACCGCTTGGGGCAACGCTCGACCCCTTCGTGCATGGCGCTGTGCACTGGGAGGTGAAGACCCCCTCGGATATCGATGAAAAATCTTTGTCCTGGCTCGGCCCCGAGGCCAGCGGCTTGCATGATTTGGCGCTTCGGGGCCGCGCAGGGCTCAGCACGAGCGATCTGCTGGGCGCCCGCGTTTTAGCGACATTTTCGGACCATCAGCCCTTCCTGATCGAGCGCACGCTGGGTCGCGGTGCGCTGTACACGGTCGCCCTGTCGACGTCGGTCGAGCACAGCAATTTCCCGCTGCGTCCCGCGTTCTTGGCGCTGCTGGATTACTTTTTGGACGAAGCGCGCACGCGCCGCGGGGCAACGCAAAGCGTGGCTGGCACGGACTGGCTGTTCCCACTCAACGCGAGCGTCAGCATCGAAGGGCCGCACGGGGCCCTGGCGGTTCATGAGCGAGCGGCGCCCGCCTTCGGCACGCAAAAGGCGGCCACGCCCACGCTCACTGGCCGCTACACACTGCGCATCGACGCCACGCGCGAAGAACGCGTGGTGACGCTGGACCCGAGCGAGATCACCACGCAACCGCAGAAGCCGCCGGCCAACGCCGCGCAGGCACGCGCCAACGGCAATGGCAACGCCGGCAGCGTGGATGCGTCACCGGAAATCGGCTTCATCGCACTCGCACTCTTGGCGCTTGAGCTCGGGTTGCGGGTGCTGCGGCGCGTGCGCCGTGAGCGCGCTACATCCGCTGGGGCGCTTCGATCCCCAGCAGAGTGAGCCCCGTGTGCAGGGTACGCGCGGTGAGCTCGCACAGCGCCAAGCGCGAAGCGCGCTCTGCCGGTTCCGCCTTCAACACCGGGCAATCGCTGAAAAAGGTCGAGAAGCTGGTCGCCAGGCCATACAGATAACCGCACAGTTTGTGCGGTTCGAGCGTCGTCTCGACCTCCGCCAGGGCGCGCCCGAAGCCGAGCAATTCCAGAGCCAGTGCGCGCTCGGCTTTCTCCTGAATGCGGAGCGGGCCGGTGCCTTCCGCCTCGCCGGCTTTGCGAAAGATGGAGCGCACGCGCACCAAGGCGTACTGCAAGTACGGCCCCGTGTTGCCCTCGAACGCGACCATGCGCTTCCAATCGAAGACGTAGTCCTTGATGCGGTCACTGCTCAAGTCCGCGTACTTCACGGCGCCGATGCCAACCGCGCGGGCAACTTGCGTGCGCTCGGCCTCGGACATTTCCGGGTCGTCGTGCAGCACCTCGGCGGCGCGTTGCACCGCTTCATCCAGCAATTCAAGCAGCTTGACGTTCTCGCCGCTGCGCGATTTCAGCATCTTGCGATCGTCACCCAGCACTGAACCGAACGCGACGTGCTCCGCGCGCACCGGCGGCGCGAGCCACCCGGCCATTTTCGCGACCTCGAACACCATGGCCAAGTGTTGCTGCTGCGGCGAACCGACGACGTACAAGAGCCGCGTGCCGCCCAAGGCATCGTGTCGGAAGCGCAACGCGGCCAAGTCCGTCGCGCCGTAGCCGTAGCCGCCATCCTTCTTACGCACGATCAGCGGCAGAGGCTCGCCTTCGCGCCCTGGGAAGCCGGGCGGAAAGACGCACAGAGCGCCCGCGTCCACGACCGCGATGCCACGTTGCTCCAAATCAGCCGCAATTCCAGCCAATTTCGGGTTAAAGAAGCTTTCCCCACGCACGTCCGCGTCCACCAGCAGCACGCCCAGGCGCTCGAACACCGCGGCCATGTACAGCTTCGAGCTGTCTACGAATTGCTGCCACAACGAAAGCGTCGCGGCATCGCCGGCTTGCAGCGAGACCACGCGCCCTCGAGCACGGTCGGCAAAGCCCGGATCGGTGTCGAATTTGACGCGCGCCGCGCGATAAAATTCACTGAGCGCGCTCGGGTCCAGCGCTCCCGCCGTGCCCTCTTGGCGTTGATCCAGCAATTGCTCAATCAACATTCCGAAGGGCGTGCCCCAATCACCGATGTGATTTTGGGGAATCACGGTGTGGCCACGGAAGCGGAGCACGCGCGTCAACGTGTCCCCGATAATCGACGAGCGCAGGTGCCCAACGTGCATCTCTTTGGCGATGTTGGGCGAACCGTAGTCGATCACGACCACCTCGCGCACTTCGGCCTGGGGCACGCCGAGCAGCGGATCAGAGAGCAACTCGGTGAGCGACGCAGACAGCGCATCGTTACTGAGCGTCAGGTTGATGAAGCCCGGCCCCGCCAGCTCGATGCCGCCTTCTGCGCACAAATCCGCGAGCTGCAACTCCGCCAGGAGGGCTTGCGCCACTTCACGCGGAGGCCGGCGTAAGGTTTTGCCCAGGCTCATCGCCACGTTCACCTGGTAGTCCGCGCGGTCCGAGCGGCGCAGCAGCGGATCCGTGTCCTGGTATTCGGCGCCAAAGGCACGCGCGAGCGCCGACTTGAGTCGGGCACGCAGCAGGAGCTCGGGGTGAGGCATGTCGCTTATTACTGCTGTTCTAGCCGCAGGCAAATCTTCCGCGCGCCTGCGGCGAAGGCCCTACCTGAAGAGTTCGGGGCCAGCGCGTGATTCTTGCCAGGCGGCGTGATAGTCGACGGCGTCATGCGTCGTATCACCCTCGTTTTGGCTTTCACCCTGTTCGGATGCGGCTCCGCTGGCCAATACGGTCACAGCCGTACCTACCAACCGCTCAGCGCCGAGGGCAGCGCCGCCAACGGCGCGCGCGAGTACGACCCGGTCATGGCCGAACGCGACAAGGCCGATTGGAAGAAGGCCACGGTCAGTCTGTTCGGGGTCGTGAAGAGCCGCACGGCCGCCAAAGACGGCGGCGCGTACGTCACGCTCAGCATGCGCACCCTCAGCGACCGCAACTTGTGCGACGATTTCGACGAGGAAACGTGCCGCGTCACCGTCAGCGAGCACGAGCACGCGGTGCTGCACGCCACACTCAAGCTCGCCAGTGAAGACGACATCGGCGCGGAAAGCGTGGGCAAAGGTTCGCTGCTCCGGGTGATCGGCAAATTGACGGACGAAGTCGACCCGGACGACGGCGCCCCCGTGCTGCGCGCCACTTACTACCGCCACTGGCCACGCAATTTCTTCGTCACTACGGCGGATGCCGCACACATGACGCGCTAGGCAGCGCGCCAGGGCGGTGCTACACGCAGCGCGTGGTTCGTCGCGTACATTCTTTGGCTCGGCCTGGTTCCGTGGCGCTGATCGGCTTCGGCCTGGCAGCGTTGTTCGGGCGTCCAGCGAGCGCCGCTGTGGTGGAGCGCGTGGTTGCGGTGATCGGTGACCGAGCCATCCTGCTGACTGACCTCAAGCTGCGCGCGCAACCGTTCCTGGTTCAGGTCACCCAGACCGTGCAACCGGGCGCGCAGCGCAGCGCAGCCATCTCGCAGGTGTACAAAGGCGTCCTCGATAAGATCGTGGATGAAGAACTGGAAGAGCGCGCTGCCATCCAGGCCAAGATCACCATCACCAGCAAAGAGATCGACGAAGCCATCGCCCGCGTCGCCGCTCAAAATCAGATGACCACGCAGAAGCTGCTCGCGGAAGCCGCGCGCACCGGCGTGACCGAAGTGCAGTATCGGGACGAGCTGCGCCGTCAGCTGCTGCAAGCCAAGCTCGTGAACGTGCGCCTGCAAGGTCGCATCCGCGTCACGGATGATGATCTGCGGCTCGCCTATCACAAGCTCGTCTTGGAGGAGCGCCAGAAGCTGGATCTGCACGTCGCGTGGATCCGCATTCCCGCCGGCGCAGACGGCTCCGGTCGCGCACTGGCCGAGCGCGTGGCAGAAGCCGCGCGCAGCCAAGATTTTGCTACGCTGGCCCGGCAATTCTCGCAAGATCGCGCCACGCGCGACACTGGCGGGCAACTCCCGGAAAGCAAAGTCACTGACCTGCCGCCCGCCATCGCGCGGGCTTCCATGGCGCTCGAAGCGGGGGAATCCTCGCCGCCGTTAACGGTGGATGGGGACTACGTGATCCTGCGTGTCAACTCGCGGAGCGCCTCGCAATTGCCTCCGTTCGACGACGCGCGTCGTGAGCTCGGTGATCGCGTGTACATGGACAAGATGAACCAAGCGCGCCGCCTCTGGCTGGACGGCTTGCGCCGCCGCAGTCACGTCGAAGTCCGGCTGTAGTCGGGAGCGCAGCTCAGTTTTGGGGCCCCAACCCCAAAACGTCCGTTACTCGCAGAGTAGCCCGTACACGTCCTTATTCGGCACGCCACGCGTCACGATGCGCTGCGCACTCTTCAGCTCTTCCTGAATTAGCGCGTCGAACGGATCGAGCGCGAGCGCGCCTTGTAAGCGCCGGCCATTGACGAAAAATACCGGCGTGCCGTTCACGCCGAGCTTCTGCGCGACCGCGACATCCGACCGAATTTCCGCGTCGTGCAGGCCAGCCCGGGCCGCGATCAACAGCAGTGCCCCATCCAACCCGGCCTTGCCGGCTAGCTCACCGAGCGTGCTGTCGTCGAGGGCGTTTTGGTGGGCAAACAGCCCGTCATGCACGGCCCAGAATCCGGCGCTCGAGCCGCGTGCATTGGCGTCAGCGGCGAAGTTCGCGAGCAAGCGCGCGTTCTTGTGTTGCGGCAACGGGTAGTTCTTCCAAACCAGGCGCAGCGTTTTCGGATAGCGCTCAAGCAATGTGCGCAGCACGGGTTCGGCGCGCGCGCAGAACGGACATTCGAAATCCGCGAACTCAACCACGGTCACCAACGCATCTGGTGCGCCGCGCACGGGGGAGGTCGTGAGTGGCGCACACACCCGCGCGGCCGCGGATTCACCCACGCCGATCAGGTTGCTGTTGGTACGCATCGTGTACAGCGCGTCCAGCGCCACGCCGGACGCCAAGCTCCAGGTCGCGGAGCGGCGTTCGTCGTTGAGCAGCCGTTCCAGCTCCGCGGGCGTGCGCTCGCCGTCCACGGGTTGGCCGTTGAGGAACGAGAACGGCGTTGATTTCACGGCGAATTGCCCGGCCAATTGCAAATCGGCGAGCACCGCCGCGTCACCCGCCGCGGCCAGCTGAGTCAGTGGCTCAGCGCCGTAGCCCGCGGCGTTGAGCACGGCGCGCAAGTGCTCCTCGGTCAAGCTGGTGTCGTCACGCGAGATGCGCTCCAGCACGTCGAAGAACGCGACCGAGCCGCGAATCTTCTGGAGCCCTGCGAGCACGCGCGCAGCGTCAAACGCGTGCGGGTGCTCGCGCAGCGGGCGATGTCGAAACACGATCCGCAAATCGTCTCCAAAGCTCGCTTTAACCGCTGCCAGTGCGCGCCAGGCGCTGCGCGTGTGCGGGCACTCCAAATCGCCAAACAGCACCCAAGTGAGCGGCGCGTGGCGCGTGCCCCAAATCGGCTCGTTGCCGAGCACGGGCATCGCAGCGCGCGCGTCTTCCGGGAAGCTCATCGGCCCAACGCCGGGCGCGATCATCGGCGCATGATTCGCGGCTGATTTTTGGGGCATCGGCCTGACTTCGGGCACCCAGGCCGATGTCGGTATGGGCGGCGCCGTCTCGCTCGGCGTGGGGCTTGGACTCGGCAGCACCACCTTCGGCGCACTCATGCTGGGCGCGCGCCGCGCTGGGTGACCCAGCGCAGCCAACGCAACCGAGTGACGCGCGACGAAGAACGTCGTCACGGGCACTCCCACGACGAGCAACAAGGACCCCAAGCCCACCGCGAGCCAGACCCACAACGCGCGACCGGGCGCTGGCTTCCACGCTGTGACCGGTGCGGGGAACGCCTCGGGCGGCGGGGCAACCGGCGGATACGACACCACGGGGCCGAGCGGCGCAGGAGCTGGCGGCGCGGTAGCCGGCAGAGCAGTAGCGGGCCGAGCCTCAACTGGGACGGAGAGCGCCGCGGGCGCCACGACGATTGGCCGCGTGGGCTCGCCCGCCGCAAGCCGCGCAAACTCCTGCGCGAATGCGCGCACATCGCGCGGCCTGGCGCGCGGCTCCGCGGCACAGGCGCGCGCCAGGCACGCCTCAAGTTCACCGCCCGCGTTCGCCGGGGAATTCAGCTCAGATCCTGGCGCCGACAAGAGCTCACGAAGCAGCGCACCGAACGCAAACAGGTCGCTGCCCGGCGTCGGCGGCAACAAGGAAGCGCGCAGCTCGGGCGCACGGTACTCCGGTGGCAGCAGCTGACTCGCCTCACCAGCGGCCCCGAACGCTGTTGCCACCGCTGCCACACCGAACCCGAACAACACCTCGGCACGCGCGTCGCCGACCGCGTCATTGCCTTCGGCCACGAGCTCCGGGCGCAAGCACCCATAAGCGATGCCCTGATCGTGCAGAGGCCCCAGCGCCGCCGCGATGCGCGCGGCGAGCGCGGCAACACGCGCGCGCGGCCACGCCTCACGTCGAAATTCCGCCACGCTGCCACCCGACGGCGCCACGAACGCGAGGAACGCTGCGCCCGCCTCCACCCCCGAAGCAAGCGCGCGCGCCAGGCCCGTTACGCCGAGCGCAAAGCGGCCTTGCTGCTCCAGCATCAGGCTCACCTGCTGGGCATTGGCGGTGACGGCGATGCCCACCAACCAGACCCGATCGGCACGCCCCGCCTCCTCGGCGAGAGCGATCGAGTCTGCGGCCGGACCGAAATTCCGAAGGACGCGGAACCGACCACCGACGATTGCGCCGTTCACGAACATCTTTGTCAGTTTGACACGCTCAGGACCCGTTCAGACAGCTTGGCGCATTGCTCGGTCTCGGCGCACCATTTAAACCAAGTTCTTACGAGGAATTGCAGCGTGGCACGCCATGTGCTCAAAGGACCCCGCGAGATGTTCACCCTCCGCCGAGTATGTGCGTTCTTAGCCACCCTCCTGGTGCTGGTCGTGGTGGGGAGGGCGCACGCCCAGACCCTCACACCCACGCTCTCCGTCACGAAAACCGGCGTGACTCATACTGCGCCACGTAACGGTAACCGGCTCACCACCTTCATCAACAAGGCGGACTGCGTGGCGGATGACGTGATGACGTTCCCCATCACGGCCACCAACTTCAGCGGTTACTCACTCCAGGCCTGGGTCGGCACCAGCGATTGCACTCAGACGGCAGCGCGTACCACGCTCGTCACGTGCTGGAAGGTGCTGGACAGCACGGTCACGACGGGTAGCTCGAGCCTCTCGTCCGGTTCGACCAGCGTGCAGCTCCACACCCGTGACATCGTATCCGGGTACACAATCGGCATCGCCTCATCCGGGGCGGTCAGCGGAACGGCGGGTGCTAGCAGCACCGCCGGGTCTGGCGGGGCGGATGGCGGCGGCTCCAGTGGCACTGGTGGGGTTGCAGGTAGCGACGCCGCGGCGACGGGCAGCGGCCAATTGGTCTCCGGTACCGGCGTCAACGCCTGCAATCAGCCGAACTCGACGGTCGTCCAGGGTGCGACCGCGATCACGGTTTACTTCATGTTGATCGATCCGAGCACGTTCAACGCGGTCGCTTCGGCGAGCTGGCCAGGCACATTCAAGCTCGTCGGACCGCAACCGCCGGACAATGTGACCGCCGGCGTTGGCGGGAACCTACTGGTCGTCAACTTCACGTACAACGGCACGCCCGTCGACACGACCGGCAACGGCTTCAACCTCTACTGCGACCCGCCGCCTGGCACTCAAGCCGCCGAGGATGCGGGTCTAGTCGACGACGCAGGCGTCGGCACTGCAACGACCTGTGGCGCGCCCGTTTCGGACGTGCTCGTCCAAGGCAACGACCCGCCTACGGATTCCAAGTACCTTTGTGGCGGCGGCCAACATTCATCGACAAAAGCCAACGCAACGGGCCTCGTCAACAACGTGCCCTACAACGTGGCCGTTGCCGCGGTCGATACCTACGAAAACGTCGGACCGCTATCATCCCTCTCTTGCGCTGTGCCGCAACCAATCAGCGGATTCTACAAGGCCTATCAAGATGCGGGCGGGACCGCTGGCGGTGGCTTCTGCAGCTTTTCGACCAAGCGTGAGCCCTTCATCTTGTTGGCTATCTTCGGCCTCGCGACAGGCCTCGTGCTCCGTCGGAGGCGCTCAGCGTGAACCGTTTCGCTCCCGTACTCGCTTTCTCGCTCGGCTCGTTGTTCCTGAATCGCGTCGCGTCCGCACAGACCCAAGGCACGGATGAATTTGGCGCTTACGCCGGTCCGCACAGCGGCGGTGCTGGAGAGTCGGCCCAGAACGGCGCAGTAGAGGTCCGCTTCGGCCGTTACTTGCCGCAGGTCGACAAGGCAGTGCCCGGAGCCCCCTACCGAGACGTGTTCGGCACCAAAAGCCGTTACATGTTCGGGCTCGAAGCTGACTGGCAGGTCTTGCGCTTCCCACACTTGGGTACGCTCGGAGCCGGCCTTGGATGGGGTTTCACGAGCGCCAGCGCAAAAGCCCGCATCACCGCCACTGGCGAACTCTCCTCCGAAGACACCTCGCTCTCGGTCATGCCGTTCTATTTGGTCGGCGTACTGCGTGCCGACGTCTTCGCGCGCGACTACAGCATCCCGCTGGTACCCTACGCAAAGATCGGGTTGGGCTACGCCCTGTGGTGGGCAAACGACGGCGGCACCACCGCTCGAGTGAACGGCCAAGTCGGTCGCGGCGTCTCTTATGGCCCACAATACGCCCTCGGTCTGATGTTCTTGCTCGACGAGCTCGATCAACAAACCGCCCGCGACGCCGACAACAGCCTCGGCATCAACAACAGCTACATCTTCGCCGAATGGTTCGACAGCGAGCTAGACGGTTTCGGCTCCAAGAACCGCCTCAACGTCGGCGCCAACAGCTGGGTCCTGGGTCTGGCGATCGAGTTCTAATCAGGGTCGCGACGCGCTGTCGGCGTCGCACCCTCTCACGGGCTCTTCCCCCGCTCCTCTTCCCTCTCCCTCCCGACGGCGGCGCAGCTCGCAGCCTGCGCAGTTTGGGTTTAGGCGAGGCTTTCGGGAGCACCGGAGCGGACCCTACTGCCTGTAGGTGAGCACCGGAGCGCACCGAAAACGACGCGCTTCGTGATACCCGAAGGGGTGAAGCCCAAACCTTCCTCGTGTCCCAGAGTCGCCAGGCTCGCTTCCAGTAGCCACAACCCTCCGGGAAAAATGTCCCCGGTCACCACAACTCTCCCGCTCAGCGAGCGCGGAGCAGGCGGTCGATGTGTTTGTGTTCCCAGGCTAGCGCCCGCTCGTGATAGCGGAACTCGCGTTCGCGGCTGGCGAACTCTGGGGGATGAATCAGGGTGCGGCCGCCGATGCGGACTTCTGGCATCACGTGATGCAGAAGCTCGTGGAAGACGATGTAGGAGACGAAATAACGGGGCACCCATTCTGCGTCGAGAACAGGGTGAACACGGATCAGGCGTTCGCTGGCGCTGTAGCTGCCCAGCTTGATGGTGCGGCGTTGCTTGGCGGGCGGGCTGGTGCGCCGCCCCCAGGTGATCAGTACGTCACCAATGCTGCCACCGAAGTACGTGTCGTTGACCTGGGCGAAAATTTCCGCCAGGTCATGCACGTGACCCTGGGCCTGCAGCTTTACCGTGGCGCGGCGTGAGGCGCGGATGCGATGGGTGTTGACCGAGATGAAGTCACCAATGACGGTCGAGGCGTCACGGTCGCCATGCACGACGTAGGCCACCAGGGCATCCAAGATGCGGGGCTCGGCCCCCAAAAACATCATGTTCACCCGCACACGCAGGCGCCCACGGGCGCGCGTTTGCGTCACCATGCGACGGCGGTTGTCCGTGACACCGAGCTGCACTGGGCCGCCGAAGGCTGTCTCCAGGCGGCGCTCCAAGCGTTGGCGCGCGCCTTCATGGATGAAGATCTGCGGACCCGACGGCAGGAAGTAGAGCGGGACCTGCGCCTGCGCGTCCGGAATGCGCACCGCTGCTGTCGCCATGCGCGGCACAGAGACGCGCGCAGCGCGCCGTCGACCGACGCGGGTGACGGAGGCGGGAAGCCAGGGGAAACGCAGTTGGGGAGCCATGAGAACGGAACGCGGCGAATGCCTGAAATTGGGACTAAGGGACGAGATCGATAGCGTCAAGGAAGTGAAAATACTGTTGTCATTTCAGACACTTGACTACGAAATCGCCGGCACCCGCTGGCGAACCCCTAACCTCGCGTACCGCCACGACTTACCGCTCCCTGGTCAGAGTTTTGCGCCCACAAATGGCACGCGAAGGCCCGCGGGCCGCCCCCACCAAATATCCCAATAATCCAAACAAGTTATCCACAGAACCGACATGCACTTACCTGTCGACTCGAGGACACCGCGCGACGGACCGAGTGTTTCGCATCTGGGCTGCTCAGATGCGGACACAACTCCGCTCGTCGCGCGGGGAAACCTAAGCTGCCGCGCGTTGGAGGAGACGCGCTTCAGCTCGGGCGAACGTTACCGCGCTTGGCGCCCGCGCTATTGGGCGGAGTACCGGCGGGCTCTGCGGCGGCTCCCTTGGGGCCAGATGCTGCGGCGTGCCCCGCCGCCTCACCTTTTCCCGCGGGCTTCGTCGCCTCAGACCCCGGAGCGTTGACGCTGGGCGTCGCGGTGCCGCCGATGCCGATGCCGTGGTGCAAGAGCAACTTGTGCTCGATGCGCATCATCAGATCGGGGTGCTGTTCCAGGTAGGTGCGCGCGTTGTCACGGCCCTGACCGATGCGTTCGCCGTCCACGGAAAACCAAGCGCCGCTCTTCTGAATGATGTTCAGATCCGAGGCGAGATCCACAATTTCCCCTGAGCGGCTGATGCCTTGGCCGTACAGGATGTCAAATTCCACTTCACGGAACGGGGCTGCGAGCTTGTTCTTGACCACCTTCACGCGCGTGCGATTGCCGACCGCCACCGGGTCTTTACCGGCCGCGATGCTTTCCTTGATTGCACCGATACGGCGGATGTCCAAACGCTGGGAGGCGTAGAATTTGAGGGCATTCCCACCCGTGGTGGTTTCGGGGCTCCCGAACATCACGCCGATCTTCATGCGGATCTGGTTGGTGAACATGATGATGCAGTGCGAGCGCGCCACGGAGCCCGTGACCTTGCGCAAAGCCTGGCTCATCAAGCGAGCTTGCAGCCCGACATGCGAATCACCCATGTCACCTTCGATTTCCGCTTTGGGAACCAAGGCGGCAACGGAGTCAATCACGATCAAATCCACCGCGCCGGATTTGACGAGCATGTCCGTGATTTCCAAGGCTTGCT
>JBDTJC010000114.1:0-7757 GCA_039936055.1 Polyangiaceae bacterium
GACTGGTCGTACCGACAGTTATCGATTGCTACCCAACGGCCCTTGTACTCATTCGAGCGACAGAACTCAGGCCAGGTCATCCGTGTCGACATGCTTGGGGGTCTTACTTTCACTGAGTACTTCCCTCGCGGGAGAACTCCCCTCTGCTTCGAAACTTCGCGTACGGCCAAACGTGACCGGGACGCCTCAGCATCTAGATACAGCTTCATGCGCTCGTCAAGATCGCGACATGCGCCCGTTGCAGGCCCGATGTGAGACGCATCAGCGCGCAATCTAGGTACCGAATTTACTTACAGCTCGATCCGTTGAGAGCGGAAGCCAAACGGGGGCTGGCAGCGCCCATGGCTTGAGCCGCGGCCAGCACGGCCTTGGCTTGGGCGCAGTTGCCATTGAGCGCGGCACTCTTCACAGCTTGGGGAGCGCTATTGCGGGCGGCAGACGTGCATAACGCCTTCTTGGTCGGGTCAGTACAGCGCGAGAAATTCGACGCGGCGCCCGAGACGTTCCCGGAGCTGGCCGCCGCAATGCAGGCGTCGCAGCTGTTGGCCGAGGGGGGCGGCGGCGGCGGCGGCGTGGTTGCGGTGGTCGCGGGCTTAGCGGTGGTTGCCGGCTTGCTGGTTTCGACCGCCGGCACCCTTTCGCGGGTGGGCGCTGCGGTCTGCGCCGTGACCGGCACATCCGGCGCAGCGGACGCCAGCGGCTGCAGGGTTTGCACGGCGCCGTTGCCGATGGCAGTGCTGGTACCGGTGCCACCGCCGGAGTCCGTGCCGAGGGGCGTGATCGGCACGTCGTCTTTGTGTGAGCTCATCGAACGCGCAGCGAGCACGCCGATCGCGATCAGCAGAACACCGCCGGCAGCGGCCAAGCCAATCACGAGACCCTTGCCGCCGCCGCTCTCGCGATTGCGGCCGCTGGTCATGGGCGAAGGCGGAACCGCGGCCATCACCGGCGAGCCCATCATCGGCCCGGGCATCGGTGCCATCGCTGGCGCGCTGAAGTCCGGAACTTGCGCCATCGCCGCGGTGCCGCTGGAGCCGCTATCGGAGTGCGATTCGACGGTCACGCGGCCGCCGTCCGAGAGCTCCGTGAAAAACTCGCGCGCGGTCGCCTGACGATCCTCTTTGTTCTTGGACAGCGCGCGCAGGATCGCTTTGCGCATGCCGTCCGGGATGTTCTTGGCTGGCGCCGAGACCTCAAACGGGATCGGCTGCACGCTCATGTGCTGGGTCGCCCACTGCCACGGCGTGTCCGCGTCAAACGGCAAACGCCCGGCGAGCATCTCGTACGTCATCACGCCCAGCGAGTAGATATCGCTGCGGGAATCGAGCGCTTTGCCCGTGAATTGCTCGGGGCTCATGTACGGCGGCGTGCCGAGCACCATGCCCTGCTGTGTGAGCTTTTGCTCCTTCTGAGCGTCCGCCGATTCGGTGCGCGCGGCGATCCCGAAGTCCAGCACCTTCACGAAGTCGGTCTCGCCAGCGCGGTCGGTCAAGACCAGGTTATCCGGCTTGAGATCGCGATGAATGATGCCTTGCATGTGCGCTTCATCGAGCGCACCGCACACTTGACGCATGATCTTGATCACGCGATCCGGCGACAGCGGGCCATGCGTCAGCACGTCCGCGAGCGAGTGGCCCGCCACGAACTCCATGGCGATGTACAAAGTGCCATCGGCGGTCGAGCCGAAGTCGTAGAACTTGATCGTGTTCGGGTGCTCGAGCTGCGCGACGGTGCCGCACTCGCGGTGGAAGCGCGCGAGCACCGACGGATCTTTCGACAAGTGCGCGTGCAAGGTCTTGATCGCGACCTTGCGTACGGTCGAGCCCATCTGCTGCTCGCCGACGTAAACGATGCCCATGCCGCCCTCACCGAGGACACCGGTAATGCGGTAGCGACCGCCAATCAGTTGCCCGATCATCGGGTCGGCGCCTGCCTCACTGGGCGTGGGCATCAGGGCGCCGCAATGTGCGCAGAAGCGCGCTCCGTCGATGTTCTCGTGCTGACAAGCTTCACACTTCATCGGAATGACAGGGGTATCCGATGTGGGGCGGGAATACCAGCCGGCGCCTGAAAGCGGCGCTAAGGGCCAACCCTAGAACCTCGGAACGAGGCCGCCGAAGAGACGCGAGCAGAGCAAAGCACGACGACGAGGCGCACCTGGAGGGTTACGGTGAGGAGGCGCCACGTCGGGCTGCGAAGCGGATCTGTGCAGACGGCCGACGGTTCTAGGATTGGCGCTAAGGCTTGCTCGGTGAAGCGGGCGGGACGCGTGGCGGCGGCGGTGCGGGGGACTCCGCGGGTGCGCCTTGCGCTTGCGGCGCGCTCGGCTCACGGTCCGGAGGCCAGGGCAGCTCTTGTGACTTCTCGGTAGCCCGATCCACCAGGACGAGGCGCGTGGCCCGCGGGCTGTTCGGCACGAGCACCGTCAGGCGCGCGATTGCGTGCGGCCCGAAGCTGGGTGGGTCGTGCAAGGGCCGGCGCGTCACGCCGGGCGCCTCTTCTGCGGCGATCAGCGGAAAGTCGAAGCGCGCGCGATCGATCAACTCGTGCCCAATCCACAGCTCGAGCGCAAAGCGGCCCATGCGCCGCGCCGTCGTGATGGGTTTCGTGAGCGTGCGCTTCTCGACGCGTTCAACACTGGCGTTGCCGCCTTGATACAGCATCGAGAATTGCCACTGCTCAGCCAAGCGCAACGGCTCTGGATCCGGCGCAGATCCGGACAGCGGGGGGGCCTGCAGCGCAGCGTGCCTCGGCGGTGGGCCTGCATCTGCAGGCAAATCTTCACCCTCGCCCGTGCCCTCGGCGATGTGGTGCGGAATCACGAACGCGGCGTGCCCGGGATCGACCGTTGCGTAGTGCCCCGTCGCGCACGCACCGAGCACGACCACCACGGAACCGACGAAGCTGACGCGCGCGAAGTTCACGCGCTCGCTATACCCCAAGCCGAAGTCAGGCGCCGAGCTGGACCTCGCGCGCGCGCGCGAAATCAGCCTCGCCGCCCTGGAATTCCCGCCAAATGTCGAGCAACCAAGGCGGCGTGAGCGCCTGAATTCGCAATGGTTGTGCGAGCGGAAGCTCGACCCAGGCGGCGTGCAGCGCGATGCGATCCAGCGCCGTTACCGCGCCGTTGCCGATGATCAGCCGCGAGGCGCCGCCGTACGCGCGGTCCCCCAAGAGCGGCAGCGCATGCGCCGCGCAATGCACGCGCAGTTGATGAGTGCGCCCGGTGCGCGGAGCGAGCGCCAATAGATGCACGCAACTGGGCGTCACCCGCTCCGCGCGCGCACTGCTAGCGATGACCGCGTAGTCCGTGTGCGCCAGCTCTGCGTTGCGCCCAGCCACCGCGCGTAAGGTTCCCGCCGCGCGCCCAATGCTCTCGCGCCACGCACCCGAAGTGAGTTCCGGCTGCCCGCTCGCAAGCGCCAAGTAACGCCGCTCGAAGCGCCCGCGCGCGCGCCACTCCTGCACCATGCGCCGCGCGTCCGCAGTGAGGCCGAGCGTGGCGACACCGCTGACGCCGGTATCCAAGCGCGAAAGCGCGTGAACACGCGCGGCGGGCTCGCCCAATTGCGCCGCGAGTCGCGACACGAGCGTGTCCGTCGTGCGTGCGTCGGGTTCGGTTTGCAGCCCCGCGGGTTTGTCCACGAACACGAGCCCGCGATATTCACCCAGGATCGGCAGCGTAACCGCCGATGTGGGCGCGCGGCTTCCGATCAACGCAACTCGGGCGCGGGCGCCGCCCCTGTCGTGCGCTGCACGAGCTCGACCAACACGGGATCGGTCGCCAACTGCTCGCGCAGGGACTGCTTCACGAACTCCAGTTGATCCGGAGTGATTTTGCTGGCGAGGTGATGCGTTGCCTCACTGACCCGGCCATCCAGGTATTGATCGAGCGATAGCTCACCGCGTTGCAGGCTAGAAAGCGCGGCGCTCACGCGAGAACTCGGCGCGGCCGCGGCGCTCGGGTCGAGCGAAAACGCCTCCGCGGGACGCGAAGCGTCCGTTCCTTGCGCGCCGGTGACACCACCGACCCCGCCAATCAAAGCGCCCGGAGGCTTGCCAATGCCGTCGATACCCATGGGCAATAATCCTTGCTGAGTCCTAACCGCGAATCTTGAGCGCCGAGCCTAGCATGAGCCAGGCCGATGCGACGCTCAGCGGATGTTGCCGATCGCGTTCTTCATCGTGTCGTGACGCGCTTTGAGCACGTTCGAAATTGCAGAATAACTGCGACTTTCCGCGCTCATTTGCTCCTGCAGCTTCAGGTAGTACAAGTTCTGATCCGCATCTTGCGACATCACGGCTTGGATGCTCGGGTCACCACCGCTGCTGCCGCTAGCGACACCGCCGGCCACGCCCGACGTGGCGGTGCCAGTCGGACCCTCCGCGCGATTGAGCGGCGCGCCAGGCACGGCCCCAGCGCTGCCCCCGGAACGCATGGCTGCAGCGATGATGCTGCCGCCAGGCAGATGCGTGACGGCGGCTTCAGCGCCGCTGACTATGGCGACCGAGCCGGCGCTCATCATCTGTTGAAAGGGACGGGCGGGTTCTGGCGTGACGCGGGGCGCAGTCGTCGTGGCGTAAACGCCGGTCGACGGCCCGCCAACTCCAACACGAGTGGTCATCTGGGGTGCTCCTGGTTTCGGGCGCAATCGCGTCCGCCCCCCTTTATCGGCAGCGTACGCCGAGCAGTTGCGGAAAAAAGCGCCGCTCACAGCTGCGTCGAAACCCTAGAAACGCCCGTCGAAGCCCAGGCCGAAGCCGCTCGTGCCGACGACCCGCGGCGTCACACTGGTTTGCACATCGGTGCGCTCGAGTTCGTCTCGACCGCTGCCCAAGCCAGCGAGGAACAGCACCGCCCCCGTCGCCTGCACGACCGCATCACCCGACAAAATCGCGATGGTTTGCACCTGATTGAACGCGCCACTGATGCACTTGTTGGCGCGCGTTGGATCGTTGTCGCAGTGGTAGCTGCGCGCGCCGATGGCCGCCCAAGGTCCCAGCACCGGCAAGACCAACCAGGCGCTGCCATCACCGAAACTGTCGCCCGCGCCCACGAGCAAGGCGGCACCATACGCCGTCAAAAATGACGCCAAACCCGCCGCGATCAGTCCATTCGCAGAACGATGCTCGACGCGATAGCCCGGTGGCACCGGCAGCCCCTCGCGATACGGCAAGAGCGCGGGATAGAACTGCACGCCACGATTCGTGACTGACGGGGCACGCGCGGGACCTGCGGCGAGCGGATAACGGCTGTCGGTCGTTGCGTCGCTGGAGGCAGCGCTCGCGGGCGCGGGCGGCGGCGCGGCGCCAGCTGGAGCGGGCGGCGCGGGCGCAACAGCCGGGGGTGCGGGCGAAGCCGGCGGCGAGCGCTGCGAGCCCGCCGCTGGTGCGGCAGGAAAACTGGCAGTCGACTGCGCCGCAGCCACAGTCGTGAACGACAGCAGCAGCGCACCACACACACCTCGGCGTCCCCAGACCCCGAACCCGCATCGAAGCATCGCTAGAATACTTAGCAGGCGCGCGCCCGCCTAGCCAGCTGCAACGTGCCCTCAGCCGCGCTTCAGATGCCGAACCAATCCGCTGGGGCAACTGTGCTCGTGCCGATGCGGATCTCGAAGTACAGGCGCGGCGCGCGGTCGCTGGCGTCGCTCGCGTCGCTCGAACCGACCGTGCCGATCCGCGAGCCGAACGAGAGGTCGTCGCCGACTTTCAAGTCGATGGAAGCGAGGTTGGCGCTCACCGTGTAGTAACCGCCGCCGTGATCGAGGATCACGGTCTTGCCGTACGCAGCATACGAATCGGCAAACGCGACGCGCCCCGCGTGCACCGCGCGCACGACCGATCCAACGGGCGCGAACATTTCCAGGCCGGGCCCCTCCGACCCCGCGCGGCGCGCGCTGCGAATTTCACTACGTCCCGTGATGGGAAAAGGCAGGTGCCCTCTCAAACCAGCGAAGCCTCCATTGGATGCGGCGGAATCGGACGGCCCGACACCCGCACCGTACACGGCGGTGTGCGCCGACCCGACGCTGCTCGAAAAAGCGCGAGTGAACGCGTCCGCGCGGTCTTGCTCGGAAAGCAGCGCGGTCTGCGCAACGGCCATCGCTTGCACTTCGTTTTCGAGCGTAGAGCGACGCGCTTCGAGCTCGAGCAATTGCTTACCTAGCGCGATGCGCTTGGCGCTCAGATCACGCTCCAACGCCACGTCACGCCCGATCGCATTGCGCAGCCGCTCGAGCCGCACCGCGTGCTCGACCAATGCGTCGAAGCCGCCACCGACGGGCAATAGGCCCGCTTTGGCCAAGCGCACATACACGCGACCCCGCGCTACGGTCCGCGCGTGCGCCGAGCCGGTCTCTTTGCTGAGTCGCTCGAGTTCGGCTTTGCCTGCCTGCGTCTGGCGGCTGAGCTCACCCAAACGGCGCTCTGAATCACCCCCCAGATCGCGCTGAGCTGCCGCACCTTGCGGCGCTGCCGCGGCGGCGGGCGCAGGCACGTATTGGGGCACATCAGCGGGCGCGCTGATCGCTCCCGCGCTGACCGCGAGCAGCATCGAGCCCGCGAATGACGCCCAGCGCGCCTTCATGCAGTGAGCAACCTGCGCACGCTGAGTAGCGCCGCGACCGCGCCCAGTAGGGCACCCGAGACGACCAGCGCGAGCGCCACCGTCCATGGCAAGAACGACGGCGTCATGCCGATCAACGTCGCGAAACTGGAATCGAAATGGCTCTCGACGATGGCGAACAAGCTCCCGAGCAGCACGAGCGCGAGCGCCGCGCCGAGGGCGCCTTGCACGGCACCTTCGACCACATACGGGCGGCGCACGTAGTCATCCGTCGCGCCAACCAGCTTCAAAACTTCGACTTCGATGCGACGGCGTTGCAGGGCCAAGCGAATCGTGGACGAGACCACGCTCACCACCGCCGCCAACACCACGAGCGCAAGCAGGCCGGAGGCCGTGACGCCACCGGCGAGCAACGCGGCCAAACGATCACTCCACGCGGCATAGGTCTCGACACGCTCGACGGCGGGCAAAGACCCGAGCTGCCCGGCCAATTTATCGAGCCGCCCCGCGGCAAGCTCGCTCTGCACCATGACCTCGAGTGAGGCCGGGAACGCTTCGGTCGGGAGCGCGTCGATGATCGGATCGTCGCTCTGCCCGGTCATGTCGTGACGCGCGTCTTCACTCGACACGTACTTGACGTCCGTTACGCCATCGCTGGCTCGCAGCGCGCGCTCGATGGTCGCGATTTGCTCGCGATCAGCGCCTTTTTTCAGATAAACTGAGGCGCGTCCCGTGCTCGACCAGCGGTCACGCACGTGGCTCACGTTGACCACGACCAGCAGCGCCGAAGCCAAACACACGAACGCCACGGCCACTGAGAAGACGCTCAGGGCGTGCAGTCGCCAATCGTTTTTGGTGCCGCGCCAAGCTCGTTCGATGGGTGTCATGCGAGAGTCCTCGTTCGCTCGGGGGCAACGTCAGGTCAGATCAGGCAACGCGCCTGCCGACCAATTCTGCAGCGTCATCCAAACCATTGGGCACGTCCGTCGCTTTGCCCTCGTCGAGCACGACCACGCGCCGCGGTCGTACATCGAGCAGCCAGCGATCGTGGGTCGCAAACAACACGGTCACGCCGGTCTCGTTGATGTCTTCGAGCAAGCCCAAGATATCGACCGCCAGTTGCGGGTCGAGATTACCGGTCGGTTCGTCCGCTAAGACCAGCGCGGGCTCGCCCACGATGGCGCGCGCA
>JBDTJC010000115.1:0-9836 GCA_039936055.1 Polyangiaceae bacterium
TTCAAGTTTCGCAAGCGTAAGCGCTCGCGCAAGAAGGCGGGCCATCGTCAGAACTACACCGCGGTCAAAATCACCGGAGTGAGCGCGTAATGGCACATAAAAAAGGCGGCGGCTCTACGCGCAACGGTCGTGGCTCGAACGCCCAGTACCGCGGCGTGAAGGTGTACGGCGGTGAAGCCGTGCGCGCCGGCGGCATCTTGGTTCGCCAAGTCGGCCAGACCATCAACCCGGGCCGCAACGTCGGCGTGGGTCGTGACTACACGCTGTACTCGCTGGTGGACGGCACCGTTACCTACGAGCACGACTCGCGCACTAAGAAGCGCGTATCCGTGTATCCGGTCGGCGCTGCGCCCGCGAGCGCCGCGAACTGACTTCAGCCCGCGTCTTCGTCACTGATATTGACGGGACGCTGCTAGGCCCCGATGGGGATGTCCATCCGCGCGACGCTGAGGCGATCCAAGCGCTGATGGACAAAGGCGTCCCGGTGACTCTGTGCACCGGACGCATGTATTCGGGCACGCGCGAAATTGCGGCGGCGCTGCGGATCTTGGGTCCCGTCGCATGCATCGACGGCAGCCACATCGTCGACTCGCGCAATCACTTGGAGCTGCATAGCACTCCGATGTCCGAGCTCGGCACCCAAGCTTTGTTCGAAGCCTTGGCGAAGTTCACGCCGGCCGCGTTCGCGTTCTCGGGTGACCGCCTTTATCACGATGAGCGCGGCGTGCCGTTCCTGGATTACCTGAGCACTTGGTCGGAGCGCACGGAGCAGGTCAACATGCTCTCGGACCTGGCCTCGTGGCAAGCGCCCGGCGCAACGCTCGCCGCGTTGGTCGCACTCGGCACGCCTACACAAATTCGCGGTGCTGAACTGTTCTTGAAGGATCACGCCGCGCATTTGCAGAGCGTGTCGTTCGAGGTCGGGCGCCCGGGTTTCTCGGGGACGTGGGGCCTCGTGGTGCGCGCTGCCGGGGTGGACAAGGGCACGGCCATTGATTGGGTCGCGCGTCACCACGGCGTGACCGCCGCCGAAGTCGTCGCCGTGGGTGATTGGCTGAACGACATTCCGATGCTGCGCCGCGCAGGGCGCTCTTTTGCGATGGGCCAGGCGCCGCAAGCCGTAAAAGCGGCGGCCACAGACATCCTCAAGGCGAGCGCATCAACCGGCGGAGGCCTCGCCGAAGCCGCCCAGCGCGCCGGCCTGTTGTAAGGATTGAGCACCGCACACGGCGGTGCAATGCTCACGCCGGCCATGGTGGAAGCTCGCATCGTCGTTCTTCCGCCCGCACTAGCGAGTCAAATCGCCGCGGGTGAAGTCGTCGAGCGCCCGGCTAGCGCAGTCAAAGAGCTGATCGAGAACGCGCTGGATGCTGGCGCGCAACGGGTGGACGTGGAGATCGAGGGCGGGGGCATCACGCGCCTGAGCGTCAGTGACGACGGCGTGGGCATGAGCGCGGAGAACGCGCGTATGAGCGTCGAGCGTCACGCGACCAGCAAACTGACGGCCATTTCCGACCTCAATGCGATGACCAGCTACGGCTTTCGCGGGGAGGCACTGCCTAGCATCGCGTCCGTGAGTCGCTTCACGTTGCGTTCGCGGTCCGCGCAGAGCGATGCCGGCGTCGAAGTGTTTATCGAAGGCGTCGCCGCGCCGGTAGTGCGCGAAACGGGCATGGCCGTCGGCACGCGAGTCGAAGTGACCGACCTGTTCTTCAACATCCCCGCGCGCCGTAAGTTCTTGCGCTCGACGGGCACCGAATCCGGTCACGTCACCGAGGTCGTCGAAGCGGCCGCGCTCACGCGACCCGAGGTCACCTTCACGCTCGCGCGAGACGGCCGAAAAGTACGCGAATTCCTGCGTTCGAGCGGGCGCACGGAGCGCGTGGCGCAGGTTTGCGATGCTGAAGATCTGACGCGCTGCGAGGGCACGCGCGGGCCATTGTCGATGGAAGCGTTCTTGTCGCGGCCGGAGCATGCGCGAAGCGGCGCGGGTGGTTTGCGCTTGTTCGTGAATGGACGCTCGGTGCGGGATCGCACGCTGGCGGTGACCATTGCACAAGCGTACGGCAGCGTGCTCGAGCGTGGCCGCTACCCGCGCGGCGTCGTGTATTTGGATTTACCGCCCGAATTTTTGGACGTGAACGTGCACCCGCAAAAAGCCGAAGTGCGCTTCGCGGACGCGCGCGCCACGGCGGATGCCCTGTACGGCATGCTCTCGCGCGGCTTGGCCGGTGCGTTCTCGCTGCCCACGCCGAACCGCAGCGCGTGGTCCAAACCCAAACTCGATCCACCCGTCGCGATCCCGAGCGCAAGCATCGGTGAGCGCGCGAGCGCGCATGGCGCCGAGCGCACGAGCGCGGAGGAGCCCATGGATCAACCGTGGTCATCGCCCGCGGTACCCGCAAAGCCCGCCATCACGGAGTTGCTGTTCGCCGGCGCTGAGCCGATGTTCGCCGGCGCTGAGCCGCTGCTCGCCGTGCGTGATTCCGCGCCGCTCCCGCAGCGCTCGCACTCGGAAATCGCGTGGTCCAGCTTGAATTTCGTGGCTCAACTGCGGCAAACGTACCTGCTGTGCGAAAGCGGCGACGGCATTTACCTACTCGATCAGCACGCGGCCGCCGAGCGCGTCACGTTCACGCGCCTGCGCAAGCAATATCAAGGACGAGCCGTGGCCTCCCAGTCACTACTATTCCCGGTGACGCTGGACGTGTCAGCCGCGGAAGCCGAATTGGTCGAGCTGCGCGGCAAAGAGCTGTGCGAAGTGGGGCTGGACGTGCAGGTGCGGGGGGCGGAGAGCATCAGCATCCACGCCGTACCCAAGCTACTGCAACGCGCGAGCGCCGAGCGCTTGGTGCGCGATCTGCTCGCCGAAGTGTCGCGCAAGGGCGGCCGCGGCTTTTCGGACGCCGTTGACCTGGCGTTGGCCACCATGGCCTGTCACGGCTCGGTCCGCGCGGGCGACCCGCTGTCCGCAAGTGAAGCCAAGGCTCTACTCGAAGCGCTCGACGAAGCTGACTTCGCGGGGCACTGCCCGCACGGCCGCCCGGTGGTCACCTTCCTGAGCTGGGCCGAGCTGGAACGTAAGGTCGGGCGCCGTTAGCGTTCCTTCTTACGCCCGCGTTTTACCTCGCGCTCCCAGACCGCCATCACGTTGTATTGTGTCGGGAGCACCGAATGGAGCTTCCAGCCTTCACCGTCCGGCTTGGACAGGGGCATTTCCTGAATTTCCCCCTCCGCGTTGATGCCCCATTCCGCGTTCGCGCCTTGCTTGGTAACCATGTATTCCATCATTGTCGTTTCCACCCTCCGCGTCTTCGCCCCGTTGGTCAACACCGCAACCGTGAGTCGCGTTGGAACAAGCTAACGAGCCGCTGTGGGTCGTCGTAGGCGCGACCGCATCGGGCAAGACCGAACTGGCGATTGAGCTGTGTGAGCGGCACAACGGCGAGATCATCAGTGCAGATAGCGTGCAGGTTTATCGCTATTTCGACATCGGCTCGGGCAAGCCGAGCGGCGCGGATCTGGCCCGCGCGCCACAGCATTTGATCGACGTGATCGAACCCAGTGAGCCGATGGATGCAGCGCGCTTTGCGGACCTCGCAGAAGTCGCGATTGCGGAGATCCGCGCGCGCGGGAAGCGGCCCATCGTGTGCGGTGGCACATTCTTGTGGGTACGCGCCCTGATTCACGGCTTGGTCCCGGCCCCGCCCGCTGACCCACAGCTGCGTGCGCGACATCAGGCCCGCGCACTGGAGGTGGGCCGCGCTGGATTGCATCAAGACTTGGCGCGCGTGGACGCCGAAGCCGCACAGCGCCTGGCACCCAACGACTTCGTGCGCGTGAGCCGCGCGCTCGAGGTGTTCGAGCTCACCGGCGTGCGCATGAGCGAGTGGCAAGCCGCACACGGCTTCAAGCGCGTGCGCCACGTTGCGCGCCTGCTCGGTGTGCAGCGCGAGAAGGCAGACCTGGATCAACGCATCCTGGCGCGCTGCCAAGGCATGCTGCGCGCCGGCTGGGTCGCCGAGGCCGAGCAGCTGTTGGCGCGCGGCTTCGGAAGCACCCGACCCTTCGCGGCCGTTGGCTACAAGCAGGTCGCGCTCGCCCTACAGGCGGGAAAAGCGCCAAATTTGGCGGAGCTAGAGCTACTCATCTACCGCGCGACGCGCATCTTCGCGCGCCGGCAGCGTACTTGGCTACGCGATCAGCCGATTGAGTGGCTGCCGCCGGGGTCGACGAAGCTGTGATGGTAGCCCGGGTCATCGATCGCGAAGGCCGCGTTCGTGATTCGCAATGCTCGTGAGCAATCCAGCATCACCGCGAGATCCTCGGTGCTCTTGGCGCCGATGCTTCCTTCATAAGCGCCCGGGTGTGGGCCATGCGGGATCCCTGCCGGATGCAGCGAGATGCTGCCGGCGCTGACGCCCGTACGTGAACTGAAATTACCGCGCACGTAGTAGATCACCTCCTCGATATCGACCGAAGAGTGCGGGTACGGACAGGGGATCGCATCGGGGTGGTAGTCGAGCGGTCGCGGCACGAAGCTGCACAGAAGCGCGCCGGGCATCGCGAAAGTAGCGTGCGCTGAGGGCGGAAGATGCACCATCCCGACCTTGGCCCGAAAATCCAAGATCGAAAACGCGAACGGGTAGTACGTGCCGTCCCAGCCCACGACGTCCAGGGGCGAACGCGCGTAGCGAAACCCGAAGAACGCATTGCCGCGCTTCACCAGCAGTTTGCGCACGCCTTCGTCGTTCGGACCGCGAAACTCCGGCCCGCGAAAGTCCCGATGCGAGTACGGCGCGTCCATGCGCAATTGCCCGATTTCATTCCGATATTGGCGCGGAATCGTGAGCGCGCCGTGGCTTTCGAGAACCAACCAATCCTGGCTCAGCGTCACCTCCGGCACGAAGCGATGCAGCAGCCCGCGCGGGACGTACACGTAATCGTGTGCGCGGAAGAGCAGATCCCCGAGCTGCGACTTCAGCACGCCGCCACCTTCACGAATGAAGAACAGCTCGTCACTATCCGCGTTGACGAAGTACGCCGGGTCCTCGGCATCAGGCGCGAGCACCGAGAGCACGAGGTCCTCGTTTTCGAGCAGCGGCACGCGCGCGTCTAGAGCGCAGCCGCCGCGTTGGCGTTGCTCGAAAGCACGAAAGTGCTGGCGCGTTAGCCCGCGCGCGGCTCGACCGTTGGGCAATTCCCAACCGTGCTGCGCCTCACTTGGCTCCGCCTCGTGCGGACGCTGCTCGTGATACAGGATCGAATACGGACCGTCGAAGCCCGCGCGCGTGATGCACTCTTCATAGCGCAGCGCGCCAACGGGGCTGCGCAGCGCTGTATGCGCCTTGAGCGGCACATCCCCCAAGCTACGGCGTTCCAGCACTAGCGCGACCTCTCCGCTTCTTGCTGACGTTCGACGCTCTCGAATAATGCGCGGAAATTACCCGCACCAAAGCCGCTGTCACCCTTGCGTTGAATCAGCTCATAGAAGAACGGGCCCGCCTCTCGGCTACCGTACAAACCGGCAGAATCTTTCAGAAATATCTGCAGCAAATAGGAATGCAGGCCGTGCCCATCCACGAGCAATTCCAGCTCGCGCAGCGTCTGAATGTCTTCGTCGATGGCGTCGATGTTCAGCGTGCGCAGGCGCTCCGGTAGCGCGTCGTAGTACGTGGGCGGCGTTGGCATGAACTCCACACCGCGCGTGCGGAGGCCGCGCACCGCACTGACGATATCCTGCACCTCGAGGGCGATGTGCTGCACGCCGTCGCCGCGATGGTCTTCGTTGAATAGATTGATCTGGGAGGCTTTGAAGTTTGGTCGATAGGGTTCGTTGTTGGCAAACTTCAGGCCCGAAGCTTGATCCCACATCACGACCGAGCGCAGGCCGGAACCATCACGCAGTTTGACGCGGCCGACGTCGCGCGTGTGAAACTCCACGTCCCAATAGCGCTCGAAGCCGAGCACGTGTTCCATCCAGAGCAGGGCCGGAGACATCGTCTGAAAGTTGGACGTAATGTGGTCCACGGCGCGAACCGAGCAGCTGTTGCGACCGCTGTGCGCGCGCACTACGTCGCTGAAACCCGGGAAAAAGCCGGCGTATCCGCGGCGCTCCACGAAACGGAACGTGGTGTCGCCGAAAGGCGTGGTGATGGAGAAAGTCTTCAGTGTGCCGCCGTCGTCGCGAAATGTTTCCACGTCACTGATCGGCGTTGCGCCGCGACCGTCTAAGAGCGTGAACGCGCGCTCGGCATCGACGACGCGGAAGGCGAGCGTGCCCACGCCGTCCGGATGCTTCTTCAAGAAGCGAGCCGCGCGCCCGCCTTCACCCGCCGGCGTGGAGCACACCACGACGTACTCGCCCGCGCGGAATGCGCGCGAGTGTTGCCGCCCCTCTTCGCTCAGCGTGGGACTGCTCTCGGCGATCTCCGCGAAATCCATGCGGTCGACGTAGAAGCGCGCGCTGCGCTCCAGATCACGCACGTAATAGTGAACCCCTTCCAGGCCAAGGATCCCGAGCGGTTCGAACTCTGCCATGCCCTCAAAATACCCCTATTTTCGGCGCCGGCTAGTACTACTCACGATCCCCTTGTCGGTCCGGGTGCGCAGCGGCAAAGCCGGGTAGATCGAGGCAACGCGCCTCGATCGCGAGCAGCGTGGGCAGCGCGTCGAGCGGCAAGTTGAGGCGACGCGCCGCGTAAAGCTGCGGCACGAGCAGCACGTCCGCGATCGACGCCTCGTCACCGACCAAATAGCGCCCTGAAAGCGTGAGCGCACGCGCTTCGAGCGTTGCCAAGCCGCGACCGATGAAGCGTTCGAACCAGCGTCGCTTGTCGAGTTCGGGCGCGGCTTCGGAAAGAAAGTTCAGCGTTCCGGTGTTCTGGAACGGCTGAATACCGGATTGGATCAATTGCGAAAGCTCGCGCGCGTGGGCTCGCGCCAATAGGTTTTTCGGCAGCAGCGGCGGATCCGGGTAGCGTTCTTCCAGGTATTCGATGATGGCCAGGGACTGCGTGAGCAGGACCTCCGTGCCACCGTCTTTCAGCTCCAGCACCGGGATCTGCCCAAGCGGGTTCTTGGCTAGAAATGCGGCTCGATGCTGCTCGCCGCCGTCACGCAGCAAGTGCACGAAGATGGATTCGTAGGGCAGGCCCTTGAAGCTCAGCGCGATGCGCACGCGATACGCCGAAGAGCTCCGCCAATAGGTGTGCAGCTTCATTGGTAGATCTTGTCCTTTCATCCAGTGATGGTCACGGACGAAAGCCAGTGCCTCTGAGCGCAGGAGCGGGTGAGCGGTACCGCCCGTGGGCTGAGCTGTTGAAACGGACGTTCGGGGTCGACGTAGCGAAGTGCGCGAGCTGCGGGGGCGCATGCGTTTGCTGGCCCTGGTCACCGAGCCTTCGAGCGTGGCCCGCTTCCTACGCCATCAAGGCGAGCCCAGCGAGGTGCCGCCGCGCGGGCCCCGCCGTACTTCAGAGTCGAGCCGTCCGTCGTCAGTATCGCGCCCCCTCTGAATCTGAGCCGCAGTTGGAGTTGTTCCAAGAGCACTGAGGCTCCGCTCCGGCATGAGGCTTCGCGCGGGTGGGGTTCGGCACGGCCGGCAGAACAGCGCGCGAAACTCCGCCGCCGGGGCCCGTGTTCGAGGGCGGGGGGGCTTTGAATCACTTACGCGCCCACGATCGCGTTGCATGAGCGCGCCAGGATAGAGCCCCGAGCACGCGACGACAAATGCCGGGCGCGAGCCAATACTCATTGGGCACGACCGGAAGAAATTCGTCGCAATTCCTAAGCGTACATCTGTGCCAGGGAGGCGCAGATCGGGTTGTCTACGGAAAGGGCGGCGCCTCGAAGCGCCGCTTTGTCGAGCGGAACGCGGTGAAGCTGAACGGTGACGCTGCCGCCGCCCGCCTCGACCGATGCGTATTCGGCGTAGGGCAACACGGAGGGGGGACCGCCAGCGACGTACTCCTTGAAGGGCATGCCGACGCTGCCAGGATTGACGACCAGGACTCCACGATGTTGCCGCAGCATCTGGATGTGCGTGTGACCGCCCGCCATGACCGCGGCGTGGTGCCCAGCTAGCAGGCTGTCCAGCTCTTCTGGAGGAGTCGTGGCCAGCAAGTCGACGACGTTCGACTCCGGCGAGCCGTGGAACAAAAATAGCCGATTTTTGTCGTCGAGCGGCAGCTCGAACGAGCGGCGGAAGCTGCGGATGAATGCCACGGCGTCGCTCGGCAATTGCGCTTGGCACCAGGCTACAGCGTCGAGCAAGACCGGTATCTTCGAATACTCGCGGACCAGGCTCGGTTCGAGCATGAACTCGTCGTGGTTACCGAGAATGCAAACGCAGCCCAGCTTTTGTAGCCGTTCGAGCACCGCGATTGGCCGTGGCCCGAGCGTCGCTACGTCGCCCAGGCACACGGTCTGATCAGCACCGCGCCGGTCGATGTCGTCGAGGACCGCGTTCAGGGCGATCTCGTTGCCGTGAAGATCCGAGATGAGCGCGATTCGCGGCATGTGGACAGTATGCCCGACCCATTGTCTCAGGCGAAGGCGTTCTGAAGCGGTTCCCAATGTTCGCGCATTGTCCCCACGCGACTCAGTAGGCTAGAAGGACGCACCGAGCTGCTAATTTTAGCCCGCCCGGCGAGCGCCGCCCTGAGGGCACTCCTGCACAGCTTCGCGTGGGCAAGGTGCCGTTGTCACAGCGCGCGGATTCGGCGCCGCTCGCTACACCGCGACGGTCGAGGCCGCGTGAACGATCCGAGCGTGGTCCCGACCCCAAGCTCAGGGGAGGGGCCCCGCTGAATTCATTTCAGCGGCTGCGGGGGAGAATCACCCGGGTCTGGGGTCGGGGCCCCAAACTCAGGGGTGGGGCCCCGCTGAATTCATTTCAGCGGGTGCGGGGGAGAATCACCCGATGACAGAGCCCCGCTGAATTCATTTCAGCGGCTGCGGGGGAGAATCCCCCGAAGACAGAGCGACGACGCGTTCAGAAATCGTCCCAAACACGTTCACGCCCGCGGCATCGAACATCGCGATTTCGACATGGTCGCCGACCCGCAAAAACGGCGTCTGGGCTTGGCCTGTCGCAATCAGTTCGCGAGCTCGTTGCTCGGCCAGACAGGACACGCCACGCGTCCGGTCCGCGTTGGATACCGTGCCGCTGCCCAAGATTGTCCCGGCGGTCAGCGCGCGCGTCTGAGTGACGTGCGCGAGCAAGTCGAAGAACGAGAAGTGCATCTCGGCGCCGGCCTCCGGATCGCCGACGAGCACGCCGTTCAGCCGTGTTTGTAGCGGCAGATGCACGCGCCCGTCGCGGTACGCGCCGCCCAGTTCATCTGGGGTAACCGCAAGGGGCGAGAACGCGGTCGCCGGCTTCGAGACGAAAAACCCGAAGCCCTTGGCGAGCTCGGGCGGGATCAAGTTCCGGTACGTCCAATCGTTGGCCAAGAGCAGCAGCCGCACTTTGCCGCCTGCCTCAGCGGCGCTCGTGCCGCGAGCCGTATCACCGAGCACGATCGCGACTTCGGACTCGAAATCCAAACCCTGCGCTTCGTCCCCGAGTGGAAATGGGTCGGTCGGACCGAGCAGGCAACCCGATGCGCCTTGGTACACGAGCGGGTCGGTCGTTAGCGTTGCGGGGGGATCGACGCCGCGCGCGCGGCGCACGAGCAGGATGTGGTTGATGAAGGCCGAGCCGTCGATCCACTCGTAGGCGCGCGGCAGCGGCGCGCCTAGCTCGACTTCAGTGATCGCTTGGCCGCTCAGCGCGCCGGTCTGCAGCGCTTCGAAGCGACGGCGCAGCTGGGGTTCAGAGCGTTCCCAGTCGT
>JBDTJC010000116.1:0-5235 GCA_039936055.1 Polyangiaceae bacterium
GCGCGCCAGTGCCGCCGAGCGCCTGCGCGGTGACCACTCGCCCCGCCGCGATGAGCTCCGAGCCCGTGCCGAGCAGCAGCTCCTGCACTTCCTTGCGGTATGCGGGCACGCCGTCGATCGGCAAGTAAGACTTAGACTCTTCGCGCTCGTACCAGAGCTGCTCGGCTTCACGGACCACCGACAGCACGGGCACCTTGCCCGCTGCGTCTTGGTAGACGCCGACGCCCAGGTTCACCTTTTTGGGGTTCGGGTTGGCTTGGAAGGCCTCGGTCAGGCCGAGGATGGGATCTGCGGGGGCGAGAGGGATTTCGGAAAAGGGGCTTAGGCTCATGGCAGGCTTCTCTGTTGGGCACGAGTGTCCGCGAAATTGAGCGCGGCGTCTCGGTAATTTGGCTGCTCTAGGAAGCGGTGTCGAGTCCTGGCTCGAGTCCGGGTCTGGCGCTGCCTCGGAATGGACCGTACACTGCACCCCGATGCGTGCCGTTCGCCTCCGGATCATCGCGCTGCTTGCCGCGGTGCTGGTGCTCATGTCGGGCGCGGCATCGGCACGAACGCAGTACGTGTGTCACATGACGGGGCGCGTCGTGGGGGCGTGCTGCTGCGCCAGCGCCGCCTCACCGCTTACGGCAACGCACCTCACGGCGCGCCTGCGTGCGGCTGACTGCTGCCAGCGCATCGTCACTGCTGGGCGCGCCGCAGTAACCGCGACGCACGCCGTATGGAATAGTGTTGCTGCTGCGCCGCTGCTCGCGGTCCTGCCTGCGTACGTGTCTGTACAGCCTGCGGCACGAGTGATCGGGCTCACGCCGCGTTCGTCGCGCGCGCCGCCTCGGCGTGGTCCGCCGCTGTTTGTTGCTCACTGCGCGCTCCTGATCTGACGCGCTCCGTTCGTGACTAGCGAGCCGGGGATCCTCCCGAGTCCGTTGTCTGCCTTGGTGCGTTCGCGCTGCTGCGCGGGCCGCGCTCGGGCATCGCATGAGGAGTCTTGTCGATGATCAGTGTTCCGTTCTCGAGCCTAACAACGCTCGTTCTACTTTCAGCGCTGACTGGTTGCGCTACTGCCGGCGGTACTTCTTACTTCGAGAATCCGAGCTCGGCGCTCGCGCACTCCGTGAGCGGCGCTGCACAGCCCACGGACCCGCCGATCTCAGCGTCAACCCGGGTACTGGACCGCGCAGCCTTCGTCCGGGCCGTGCTCCTGCGCAACCCGAGCCTCGAATCAGCCAAGCAGGCTTGGCGAGCGGCATCGGCGCGGGTGCGCGAATCCGGCACGTTCGACGATCCCATGCTGGATCTGGGTGTCGCGCCGCTGTCCGTTGGCTCGTCGAAGGCTCCGCTCGGCTACGAGGTGGGCATCAGTCAGAAGTTGCCCTGGTTCGGCAAGCACTCCTTCGAGGTCGCCGGCGCAGCCGCTGATGCGGAAGCCGTGAAGAGTGACTACGAGTCGGTGGAACGCGACTTGGCGTTGAACGCCGTGCTGCTCTACGACCAGTACTTCGTCGCGACGCGCGCTCTCGAGATCAACGCGCAGCACGTGGAGCTGATGAAAGCGCTGCGTGACGCAGCCACCGCGCAGTTCACGACGAGTCGTGCTTCGGCGGGAGACGCGCTCCAGGCGGAGAGCGAACTCTCGCACATGGAGCACGATAGCGCCGTTCTTTCGTCGCAACGGGATGTGACCGCGGCTCAGATGAACGAGCTCCTGCATCGCTTGCCCGAGCTTCCCTTGCCGCCACCACCGCGGGACTTGCCGCCCCCTTTACTGCCTGCTGCTGATCCGAAACGGCTCGAAGCACAGGCGCTGCGCGAGCGCCCAGAAATCGCAGCGGCCCAGCAACGCGCTCGAGCGCAGCAGGCTCGTGCCGACGGTGCGAGTCGAGACTCCTACCCGGACGTCACGGTCTCCACGAGCTACAACTCGATGTGGGACATGCCCGAGCATCGTTGGATGGTCGGCGTGGGGTTGAACCTGCCGATTCAGAGCGGGCGCCGAGCTGCGTTGCTGGATGAGGCGACCGCGGCGCGCGCACAATTCGAGAGCGAGGCTGCTCGGCTCAGTGACGCGGCGCGCACGCAGGTGTTCGTCGCGCTGAAGCAACTAGAAGAGTCCCAGCATGTGCTGAGGGTTTTCGAGCAGCGCCTCACGCCGCTCGCGAGGGACCGCGTGGCCGCAGCGCGGTCCGGATTTGTTACTTCGCAAAATTCATTTGTGGCTGTGATGGATGCCGAGAAGAATTTGCGCCAAGTTGAACTCGACTACCAAGTCGCACGAGCGGAGTCCGACCGTCACTCGGCGGAACTCGAGCATGCGCTGGGTCGCATTCCCGGAATCGAGAGTCAGGAGAGCGACCGATGAATGCCTCGCTGCAAGCGCGCCAGTGGCGACGCCGGCTGCAGACAGCGGCTTTTGCCCTGGGATTGCTGGGGGTTGCGGCACTGTTCCGGCGGCCGCTGAGCGCTTGGTTCGGCGGCGAAAAATCGCAAAGCACCGCCGCAATGAGCGCCGCGTCGAGTGCGCTGCCTTCCCCTGCTCACGCCGAGGACCCGGGCGCCGTCGATCACTACACCTGTTCCATGCATCCGTCGGTGCATCAGCACGACCCGGGCAAGTGCCCCATCTGCGGTATGGACCTCGTGCCGGTCAGCAAGCAGCAACAGGAGCAGGGCGTGGTGAGGATCGACGAAGCTCGCCAGCAATTGATCGGCGTGCGCACTGGTCCGGTTAGCGAAGGTCCGATGCAGCGGACGTTCCGCGCGCTGGGCCGCGTGACTTACGACGAGTCCACGTTGACCGACGTGAACCTCAAGGTACATGGCTGGATCACCAAGCTCTTCGTGAACGAGACCGGACAACGGGTAACCAAGGGGCAGCCGTTATTTTTGCTGTACAGCCCGGAACTGTACAGCGCCGAGCAAGATTTTCTGCTCGCGAACCCGAGCCCCGCGGCGGCCGTGAGCCCACTGGGATCGGACTCCAATCGCGTGGCGCTGCTTGCGAAAGCGGCGCGGCAACGCCTACACCTACTTGGGCTCGATGACGCGCAGATCGACGCAGTGGCCAAGAGCGGAACCCCCTCAGAAAACAGCACAATCTTAGCGCCCGCGAGCGGCTTCGTGATCGAGAAGTCTGTGGTCGAAGGCGCCGCCGTGGACGCAGGCGTGAAGCTATTTCGAATCGCCGCCCTCAACAAGGTGTGGGTCGAGGTTGAGGTCTACGAGGCGGACTTGCCTCACGTCCGCCTGGGGCAGAGCGCGACGGTCACGCTCGACTACGTCCCTGGTCGGTCGTACGAAGCCAAGGTCAGCTACATCTATCCGTCACTCGATCCGATGACGCGTACCGGGCGAGTCCGAGTCGAACTCGCGAACAAGCAACTCGAGTTGCGACCTGGCATGTATGCCAGCGTCAGCCTTGCAGGTGATGCTGAAGCGCGGATACAAGTTCCCGCATCTGCGGTCGTGTATACGGGCCCGCGCCGGCTGGTCTTCGTCGACCTGGGTGAGGGGCGCTTCCGACCGCAGGAGGTCCGTGTCGGTGCCGAGTCGAATGGCAGGTACGAGGTGCTGTCGGGGCTTCAGCCGGGGGACATCGTGGCCACTTCGGGTGTGTTCTTGATCGCCGCCGAGGCGCGCATCAGTACCGCCGCGAAGTATTGGGACGGAGCGCCGGAGGAGCCCGAATCGGGGTTGCGACCGCCGGCCGCGGAAGCGGCGCCGAGTAGGACCGGGAAATGAACACGCCCGAGCAGGGTTTCATCGCGCGCCTGATTGCGGCGTGCGCGCATCGGCCGTTTCTCACCATTTTGTGCGTCGCGGCGCTCTCGGCGTGGGGTTGGGTTTCGCTGCAACGCGCGCCGCTCGATGCGATCCCCGATCTGTCGGACGTTCAGGTCATCGTGTTCACTGAGTGGACGGGGCAGAGCCCGGATCTGGTCGAAGACCAGGTCACTTATCCGATCTCGGCGGCGCTCATCTCCGCGCCCAAGGTGCAAGCGGTCCGCGGTCAATCGATGTTCGGGATGTCGTTTGTGAACGTCATCTTCGACGAGGGCACGGACATCTATTGGGCCCGCAGTCGCGTGCTCGAATACATGAGTTCGGTGCGCGCCAAGTTGCCGCAGGGCGTGAACCCGACACTCGGCCCGGACGCAACGGGCGTCGGCTGGGTCTTCGAATACGCGCTCGTTGACAAAACCGGCAAGCATGACCTGCAGCAGCTGCGCTCCCTGCAGGATTGGAACGTTCGCTACGCGCTGGAGAGCGTACCCGGCGTCGCTGAGGTGGCGAGCGTCGGCGGTTTCGTCAAGCAGTACCAAGTGAACGTCGATCCGAACAAACTGCTCGGCTTTGGCGTCACGATGGACGACGTAGTTCGTTCCGTTCGCGCCTCGAATCAGGCGGTCGGCGGCCGCGTGATCGAGATCGCCGGCCACGAGCAGGTGATCCGTGGGCGTGGTTACGTCAAAACGCCCGACGATATCGGGCAAAGTCCGATCAAAGTCGTGAACGGCACGCCCGTGCGCGTGAAGGACGTGGCACAGGTGAGCATCGGCCCGGACATGCGGCGTGGGCTGACCGAGCTCAACGGTGAGGGGGAGGCACCGGGTGGCGTGGTGATCATGCGCTACGGCGAGAACGCCCTGAACGTCATCGGCGGCGTGAAAGAACGCTTGAAGGAGATCGAACGAGGGCTGCCCGAAGGCGTGAAGGTGGTCATCACTTACGATCGCTCAGGGCTCATAGGAGATGCCGTTCACACGCTTCGACACACCCTGATCGAGGAGATGATTGTCGTTGGCGTGGTCATCTTTCTGTTTTTGCTGCACGCACGTAGCGCGCTGATCCCCATTCTGACGTTGCCGATCGGCGTACTCTTGGCGTTCATTCCGATGCTGGCGCAGCACCTGACCGCGAACATCATGTCGCTCGGGGGGATCGCCGTGGCCATCGGCGCCATGGTGGATGCATCGATCATCATCATCGAGAATATTCACAAGAGGCTGTCTGATTGGGAGCAGGGCGGGCGCAAGATCCCGCGGGCAGAAGCCATCATCCAGGCGATGCAGGAGGTCGGGCCTTCGCTGTTCTTCTCGCTCCTGGTGATTACGGTGTCTTTCCTGCCGGTGTTTACGCTCGAGGCGACCGAGGGGCGGTTGTTCAAGCCGCTCGCCTTCACGAAGACGTACTCGATTGGCTTTTCTGCGCTGCTCGCTGTGACGCTCACGCCGGCGCTCG
>JBDTJC010000117.1:0-19115 GCA_039936055.1 Polyangiaceae bacterium
CCGTGGGTTCCAGCCAGTCACCGGGCATCGCGCTCGCCGTCCTGAACACCATCATGGCGGATTCGTGCGACTTCATCGCGACCAAGCTCGAAGCCGCTGTCGGCGCGGGCAAGCCGCTCAACGCGGCTATTCAGGCTGTGTTGCAAGAGATCTACACGGAGCACGGCAAGGTCGTGTTCAACGGCAACGGCTACTCGGAAGAATGGCACCAGGAAGCCGAGAAGCGCGGCCTGCTGAACCTCAAGACGTCCGTCGACGCCCTGCCGCAGTACGAAACGAAGGAAGCGATTGCGGTCTTCGAGAAGTACAAGGTGCTCTCTGCGCGCGAGCTCCACGCCCGGTACGAGATCTTCCTCGAGCAGTACGTCAAGGCGATCAACGTCGAGAAGAACCTGGTGCTCCAGATCGCTAAGACGCTGATCATCCCAGCCTCGATTCGTTTCCAGACCGAGCTCGCCAACAACGCGATCGCCCTGAAGGCTGCTGGCGTGACGGGTGACACCTCGCTGCTCACGAAGGTGACCGGCTTGCTCGCCGACCTGACCGGCGCGGTCGCCGCGCTCGACAAGGCCGCGGCTCACCACGGTGCTGCAGGCGTCTTGGAGGAAGCCAAGTACTTCCGCGACGCGATCTTGCCGGCCCAGCTCAAGGTTCGTGAGATCGCGGACACGCTCGAAGGCATCGTTGCCGACGACATCTGGCCGCTGCCCACGTACCAAGAAATGCTGTTCATCAAGTGATGAGCGAGCACGGGAGCTAACCTTTAGCTCCTGACAATTGTGACGGGATGTTACGCCCTGCCGAGGTCACTCGGCGGGGCGTACTCGCATTTGCTCCTAGTAAAAACTTCGTCTTGGCAGAGGAATTGCGCAAATCCTGGCGCTAGCTCGGGTGGCTGCTAAGCCTCTCCTGTGGGCCGAGGGGTCGTGGGGCCCGCGGGGAGAGTCATGAAAAATCTGATTAAGAATGTGTTGATTGGTTTTGGGGTTGGGTTGGTGCTGGTCACTGGCCTGTCGCTCATCACGAGCAGCAGCAGCAAAGCCGCCTCAACGCACGCGGCGCACTGAGTCAACAGGCCGGAGCGCGCCCAGACACTCGACACCCGCGGTGGTGCGCTCAATAGTCGTGCGCATGTTGATTCGAACCAGTCTCGGTCTGCCTTCAATTTGTCTACCCATCGCGCTCGCTCTGTCTGCGTGCAGCCACTCTGCAGCACCGCCCAGCGCAGCTCCCGCCACTGCCGCTCCAGCGGCTACGGGTCCCGCTATTCCGAGCTACGTGAGCGCGGCGGTGAACGCGGAGGATCGCAGCGCTGACGACAAAGCGCTGGATGGCGGGCGTAAGCCGGACCAAATGCTGGCCTTCTTCGGGATTCAGCCGGGCATGAAAGTGGCTGAGATTGGCGCAGGCGGCGGCTACACGACTGAGCTGTTGTCACGCGTCGTCGGGCCCGCGGGCAAAGTGTACGGGCAGAACTCGCCGTTCATCTTAGAGAAATTTGCAAACGTGCCGTGGACGGCGCGCTTGTCCAAACCGGTTCTCAAGAATGTCGTGCGCGTAGACCGAGAATTCGACGACCCGTTGCCGCCGGAGGCGACGGATCTCGACGCCGTGCTGTGCGTGCTCTTTTATCACGACACCGTGTGGCTCGGCGTCGATCGCGAGAAGATGAACCAAGCGATCTTCTCGTCGCTGAAGCACGGTGGCGTGTACGGCATCGTGGATCATAGCGCTGCGCCAGGCGCCGGACTCACTGCGGTAAAAACAGTGCATCGTATCGAAGAGAAAACGCTACGCGACGAGATCGAGCACGCGGGTTTTCAATTCGTGGCCGAAGGCTCGTTCCTGAAGAACCCGAGCGACACTCGCGACTGGAACGATTCCCCAAAAGTGGCAGGCGACCGGCGCGGCACCTCTGACCGGTTCGTGCTCAAATTCAAGAAGCCGTAAGGCTTCGGGGGCGCGTCTTGGTCTCGTTCGCGGTCTTAGAGATTCTTCTGGCCTAGCGGCATCAGGGGGCGCTGGGCCGCTCGCGCTGCGGTATTGGATCGCACGCGCCTGTTCGGTCAGTTCACTTGGGCCTTCATCTCTTTCGCAGATCGCGATCTGGCCTTCCAAGACTTGTCGCTCGTCCTGGTTCCGAGCATGCGGCTGCACTCCTTCGCGCGCTTAGGCGCGAAGCGTGCAGCGCTTTGCGCGCACCGGAGAAAATAGGACGAGCGACGGGCTCAGCACCCGCCGCCGCCGCTAGGCCAGAAATTTCCGACGCCGGCAGCGAGGCCGCGGCGCTTTCCCGCACAAATGCCCGGTCATTTCTCCCACTTCCTCACGGGACCGAATTCGATATACTCGGACGCGATGAACGCTCGAATTTGGGTCTACTCGTGCATGTCTGGGGTCATGTTGCTTGCGTGTGGTGGCGCTGCAGTTCCGCAAGATTCACTCACTGCGGCGCAAGCCGACGTGAAGGGTGCGGAAGTGGGCGGTGCCGCCGAGAATCCGAAGGCGGCTTTGTACCTGAAGTACGCCAAGGAACAGATCGAGCTCGCTCAGAAGCAGATCGCCGATAACGACAACGAATCCGCCGCACGCACGCTCGACAAGGCTCAGGCAGACGCGGAGCTCGCCTTGGCTCTGTCCAAACAGGTCAAGGCGCAAGGTGACGCCAGTGAAGCCAACGAGCAGGTCGGTAAACTGCGCAAGGAGATCGCTAAGTGATGTCTCGGACCACGCGAACAATGATGACGCTTTCCTTGTCGACGCTCGCCTTAGTGAGCGTGCCGGCACTGCTCACCGCCTGCGGCACTGCCGCCGTTCCGCACGAGCTGATGGACGCGCGCGCCGCTTACGCGGACGCCGCCAAAGGGCCGGCAGCGGATCTCGCTCCCGCTCAGCTGGACACGGCCAAACAAGCGTTGGACGGCGCGCAGCGCAGTTTTGACGACGACGGCCCCAGCCAGAAGACGAAGGATTTGGCATACATCGCCGAACGCCGCGCGCAAATTGCCGCGGCCGAAGGCGGGCGTGAGAGCGCGGAGCGCAAGCGCGCCGCCGCGGACAAGGACTTCAAGAACACGCAGATGGAAGGTCTGGAGAAGACCAAAGAGCAACTCGAGGCCGAGAAGAAAGCACGCGAAGCGAGCGCGAGCGAGGTCACCCAGACCAAAGCCGAGCTAGCGACCGAGAAAATCGCGCGCGCGGAGGCCGAGAAGAAAGCCGCCGCCGCGCTAGCGAGCTTGACGGAGATCGCCAAGGTCAAAGAGGAGTCGCGCGGCGTCGTGATTACACTCTCGGGCTCAGTGCTCTTCGCGACGGCGAAGAGCGACCTTCTGGCCATCGCAAAAGAGAAGCTGGATCAGGTCGCGAAAGCGCTCACGGACCAAGGCTTCAAGGCCATCGTCGTGCAGGGTTACACGGACTCGCGTGGCAACGCCTCCGACAACGACGCGCTCTCACAACGTCGCGCGCAGTCCGTGCGTGATTACCTGGTGAGCAAGGGCATCCCGTCGGAGAAAGCCACGGCCGAGGGCCTCGGCTCGACGCGCCCCGTCGGCGACAACGCGAGCGCCGACGGCCGCGCTGAGAATCGCCGCGTGGAGATTGTCGTAACTCCAGACAAGTGATTGCGTTCTGGACTCGGGCCGAGTGGTGACCACGGGAGGCTGGGCCGCTCGGCCATCACTGACCGATCGCATACGCCAGTTCACCCCTTCGGGTGTCACGAAGCGCGTCAGTCAGATTCGAGCATCGAGGTTCGAATTGAAACCTCGGTGTTCGTTTTTTGTGGGCGCCCGGGACCCAGCAACGCACCTCTGAAGGCGGCAAAGTGCCCGGCCCCGAGCTGCGTCTTAGAGCCCCGTTGATTCGTCCACGCCGAGCATCAGATTGAGGTTCTGCACGGCGGCGCCGGAGGCGCCTTTGCCGAGGTTATCCAAGCGCGCGACGACCAGGATCTGCTGCTCGTGACCGAACACGAATAGTTCGAGGCGGTTGGTGTCGTTACAGGCGATCGGATTCAGATAGCCTTCGTCCAGCAGTGACTCGGAGTCGAGCGGTTGCACGACGACGAAGCGTTCGCCTTGGTAGTGCGCGGCGAGCGCCTCATGCACGTCTTGGGGGGCGAGTCTTTTGGGCAACAGGCGCGTGATCAGCGGCACGGACACGAGCATGCCCTTGTAGAAGGGGCCGACGAGCGGCTCGAAAAAGGGCGCGTATTCGAGCCCGACCAAGTGTTGCATCTCAGGCAGGTGTTTGTGCTTGAGGCCGAGCCCGTACGGGCGTGCACCGCGCAAGGCTTCCTGCTCGGCGGGCGTGGCAGCCTCGTACTTAGCGATCAGCTTTTTGCCACCACCGCTGTAGCCGCTCAACGAGTGGACGACCGTCGGATAGTCCTTGGGGACCAAACCGCGCGCGACCAGCGGCGCGAGCGCAGCGACTAGCCCGGTGGCGTGACAACCCGGCACACTGACGCGCTCGGCCGTGCGAATCAGATCGCGCTGACCACGGTTCAATTCTGGAAAGCCGTACACGAAGTCGGCACTGACGCGATGCGCGCTGCTCGGATCGATCAAGCGCGTGCGCGGGTTCTCGATCATGCTGAGGGCTTCACGCGCCGCGGCATCCGGCAGACACGTGATCACGAAGTCGACCGCGTTGATCAATGCTTTGCGCGCACTCGAAAGCTTGCGCTGGTCGTCCGGAAGCTCGCACAATTCCAGATCCGCGCGCGCCTGCAAGCGCTCTTGGATTTGCAGGCCGGTGGTGCCTTCGCGACCGTCGATGAAGATCTTTGACGTGCCCATTTCTTCTGTGGCGGAAGATGTACGGCAAAGGCGGGAGAGGCGCCAGGCCCCGGGGGGCACGAGAAGCCGCGAGAAGCCGCGAGAAGCCGCGAGAAGCCGCGAGAACATCCGCGCACAACGAACTTTTCCCCGAAACTCGGCACCGCCTACAGACGCCGCGCTTGTGCGGTGCACAGCGTCCTTGACGCGGCCTGCCAAGCTTGTACCAATTTGTTCGTGAGCGTTTTGCAGCGTGTTGTCGTGCCCATCGTGTTGGGCGCGTTCGGTGTTTGCCTGTCCAGTTGCGGACAAGCCCAGCACCCGCACTCGACGCTCGCGCCCGGCGATCTCGCGCTCGAGGAACAGGCGCAAACTGAATCGCTCGGTGCAGTCGCGAGCAGTGCGCGCAAAGCTTCCGGCAGCGCGACCGTGTTGGCGTCCGTGACCATGCCGACTCCCGGCGCAGTGTCGGCCAATGATTGCGCGGCGGGCATGGTGCGCGTCGCAGACTATTGCATCGATCGCTACGAGGCCTACGTCGTGGAGCTCGACGCGAACGGCAAGGAGTCCGAGCACTCGCCGTACACGCCGGTGGACGGGCTGCGCGTGCGCGCCAAAGTCGCGGCGGGCGTCGTGCCGCAGGGCTACATCTCCCAAGTGCAGGCGTTGCAAGCCTGCCAGAACGCCGGCAAGCGTCTGTGCACTGCGCCCGAATTCTCGCTAGCCTGTCGCGGTCCGGGCAGTAGCGCGACCTACCCCTACGGCGGAACGCAATATCGCCGCGGCAAGTGCAACGAGGGCAAGGGCAGCGCCGTCCCCATGATCTTCGGGCAACAAGCCGTATACGGCGCACAGTTCATGAACGACCCGCGCTTGAATCGCTGGGCGGGCGGGCTGGCCAAAACGGGCGCCTACGCGCAGTCCGTTTCGCCGTTCGGCGTCTATGATCTAGTCGGCAACCTGCACGAATGGGGCGCGGAAGTCGCGCCCAACGGGCACGGGGATTTCCGCGGCGGCTACTACGGCGACGCGGAGATCAACGGGCGCGGCTGCGACTACGTGACGACGGCACACGCCGCCGTTTACCACGACTACTCGACGGGCTTCCGCTGCTGCGCGGACGCCGCTAGCGAATAGCAAAACGGCTGACATTTAGCCGGTTTCTACGCCTGCTTAAGTCCATGCCGCTTCGCGTCGTAGTGACAAGAAGCAGCATTGGGCCATGGCCGCGATTCGTTCCTTCATTTTCGTATGCGCGCTGAGCGGCGTGCTCGCGGCGGCCGGCAACGGCGCCGCGCAGTCCCCAGCCAAGAAGCCCGCGACGCATGCGGAGGTAAAGCCGGACCTCGGTGAGCCCGAGGCAGTCGCCAAAGCGCGCGCGCGCCTACTGTACGAGAAGGGCGTCACCGCTTATCGCGAAGGGCGCTTCTACGACGCGGTCGACATCTTCCTCGAGACCAACCGGCTGTATCCGGATCCGAAGTTCTCGTACAACATCGGTAAAGCCTTCGAGGGCATGGCGAATCAGCCGAGTGCACTCCGCTACTACCGCGAGTACCTCCGCCGCCTGCCAGACGCGCCGGACGCTCGCGAAGTCGAAGGCCACGTGCATCAGCTGGAGCTGGCCCTCAGCCAAAAGGGCATCCAACAACTCACGGTGCTGTCTACGCCCGACGGCGCGGTCGTGCACTTAGATGGGCAAGCCGTGGGCGTCACGCCGTGGACCGGCGAGAGCTTCGCGGGCAAGCACCGCGCCGTGCTGGAGGCCGTCGGCTATCAGCGCTTCGAAAGCGTGCTGGAGCTCGACCCGCACCGCGCGCGTGACTTCGCATTCGACCTCGTCAAAGCCGCAAGCGTCCCGGTGTGCGATCCGCGCGCCGCGCTGAAACCCCCGCCGCCTGAAGCAAAGGTCAGCGTGTTCACCATGAGCACGCTCGGCGCCGCGCTAGCCCTGTTCGGCACGGCGGTCGTCGCGCAGGTCGCGAGCAGCAACAACAACTCGACGGGGATTGCGAAAACCTCCGCGTTCTTGGCGGGGACCGGCACCGGCGTCGCATTGGTAGGCGGCGTGATGCTTTACTTCGATCTGAGCCCAGGCAGCTCGAGCGGCGCCTCGAGTGCGGTGCACTTCAACACCGACCAAGGCCTGCAACACGGCATGAGCCAGTGAGGGGTAGTGGTGTCCAGCCACCACGCTAGGAATCAGCGGAACGGATTTTTTAGTTCGTTGCCAGGGGTGGGTTTAGGTTCCCACTTTTGCGCGGGCTTCGGGGCGGCTACTCGGGCTTCAGCGGATGCGTGGGTCGTCTTTTGAACGACGCTGGCGATCGGTGACGGCCGCGGCATTTCTACGACCGTGGCAACGGTTGCCATCGGGATGGACGAGTGACGCGGAATCTCCTCGACTTGCTGGGCGCGCTCTTCACTCGGCGGCGGAGGCACCGAGCCCGCCCACGCAGCGAAGCCGACCGCGGCCGAGAACGACAACACGACGCAGCCCACGGTGAGCCAAACCCAGCGTGACCGATTAGCCGTGGGCGGCAGGGCGTGCTCGCCCGTCTTGCGCGACATCGGGACGTTGAACAGATGATTCTGCAGTGCAACGCTCGCCGGGCGCAAAAGCACGCCGCTGCTCAACTCACCGTTTTCGTCAACGGGCACGGGCGTTTCGTCGCTGGACCGCAGAGTGCGCGGTTGCCCGTCATCCAGCGGCGGATCCGTAGGGAAGAACTCGTGCGGATCGCTCGCGGCCTTACGCCTTGGGCGATCCATCCACTTCGAGCGCAGGAGCGCGTTGCACACGTCTTCCTGAACTCCGCGATCCAGCAGCCAGATGGCCAGCGCTCGGCCCAGCTCGAACATGTCCGGGCAGCGCCGTTCACGAGTTTTCTCGAGGCCGCGCGCAATGATCGACCACAAGAGCGGCTCGTTGATGCCGAGCTCGGAGAAGGTCTTCGGCTGCCCCTCCAGAATGGCGTACAGCAGCGCGTTGTAGTTCTCGCCGCTGAACGGCAGGCGTCCAGTGATCACCTCGTACAACACGACGCTGAGCGCCCAGACGTCGGTGCGACAATCGACGTCTCCTTCGCCACGCGCTTGTTCGGGTGACATGTACGCGGGGCTACCCAGAACGGTCCCCACGCTGGTCAGGTTCGGCGTGGCCTTCTGTTCGAACTTGGCGATGCCGAAGTCCAGCACCTTGGGCTCTAGGCGATCCCCAGCGCCACGCGACAAGAAAATGTTATCGGGCTTGAGGTCGCGATGCACGATGCCGCGGTCGTGCGCAGCGAGCAGTGCTTCGGTGATCGGCAAGAGCGTTTGCACCGCGCGCAGCGGGTTGATCTTGCCACGTCGCTTGATGGTGCCCGCGAGGCTCTCGCCGTGCAGAAGCTCCATCGCGATGAACGGGTCGCGGAGTTCGGTCAAACCGAAGTCGAAAATCTGAATCACCGCAGGGTGCTCGATGCTGGCAGCAGCCCGCGCTTCTTGGAGCAGCCGCTCTTCGAGTCCTGGCACGGAGCGCGCGAGCTCAGCTCGAATCAACTTGAGCGCGACATGAACGTCGAGCGCGAGGTTCTTCGCCACCCACACCGACCCCATTCCGCCTTCACCCAGGATCCGGACGAGTTGAAACTTCTGGGCAACAATGACCCCAGGTTCGTAAGCGCTGTAACCTGGGCGAGGGACCTCGGTCACGTTGGCGGCGGCGTCCGCGCGCGTTTGCGCAAAACCCTCGCAGGTAACGCCCGGCCCCCGCGCAGTCCGCTCCGTCGCGGCGGCCGCAATCGGGTCGGTAGGCAGTGCGTTCGCGGTGGATGCCAAGGGGGGTCTTCGGATCGGGTCTCTGCAACAGCGTAAAACGGCCTTACTGCCCGCGACTTGAGGGCTAGATCCACGATTTTTGGCAATATTGTTTGTGCTAAAGGTTTCGGTATGTGGAAATTCGAGCGCTATTTACCGTTACTTTTGCTCGCCGCATGCGGGGGGCCGAGTGCACCCGCACAGGCCGCGAAGCCCGCCGCCAGCGCGGCTGAGAAACCAGAGGCAAGCGCGGACAAGACCGACGCGACTTCGGACAAGACCGACGCGGACGCCGCCGACGCGAAGAAGACAGACAAGCCCACCAGCAAGCCCGCGGACGACAGCCCGAAGCCGACGCGCTCGGCGCAAGACATCCTCACCTCGCCGGACGTCGTGTTCATGTTCTCGTTCAACGACTCGGACGTGAAGCAAGCGGCCGACAGTAAGTGCACCGCGTCATCCGGCAACGACCCGAAGAAGATGAACCAGTGCCTGGCAAAAGCGCGCAAAGCGCCGGGCCTGGACGTGGACGGCTACCGCTTCAAGCAGAAGGACGAGAAGTGGTACTGGCTCACGCTCCGAACGCAGGGCAAGATCCTGCACACGATGCACAAATTCGAGATCGAATTTGGCCCCGAAAAACCGGGCAGTGTGACGTTCAAGCCCAAAGGGAAAGACCTCGGCACGGCGGCGGGGCACGCGCCATCCAGCGTGACCTTCGACATCCCCAACGAATATCAGATCGTGATGAATGACGCGAAACTGGGGAAGCTCGTGTACGAAGCGAAAATCGGCGTCGCCAGCGAGTGATCAGTAGTCGGCCGGGCTGACGCGCGCGCGGTTGGCCCGGAACACGTTCACGAAATAGGACACGGCCAGGGCGAACGCGAAGGGCCACCAGCCGAGCGCGAAGCGCATCGCGATCGAGTTCCGTGGCTGATGCAGCGCGTCCAGATCGAATGCGGGCGACAGCGTGGAGCGCAGAAACACGGGGTACATCGCGGCCCCTGCGGAGGCGAGCACGCCGCCTACCAGCGCGCACGACCCGAGGAACGCACGGCCGTCCAACGCGCCGCGGCGCGAGCGGATCAGCTCCGACGCGCCGAACACGGCGATGGCCATGCCGAACCACGCGCTTGGGCGCGACATGAGATGCGAAACCAAATCCGGACGGATGAATTGCGTTTCGACCGAAACCACGACGAACAGCGCCGCCACCGCCGGCCACAGCTTTCGTTCGAGCAGCAAGCAGCGATCGCGAACCGCGCCGGCAGTACGCCAGGCCAGGAACGCGGCGCCATGTGCCGCGAGCAGCGTGACGGCCAGGAGCCCCACGCTGAGCGTGTAGTAGTCCAGCAAGCCGACCTGCCCGGAGGCGCGGAAGTTCGTGAAAAACGGCATAGTGAAGCTGCGTGATTCGTCTACCGGCACGCCGCGCACAACGTTCCCAAGCGCGACGCCGAAGAGCAGCGCCAGGAGCGCGCTGGCGAGGGCAAATACAGCATCCCAGAACGCCTGCCACATGGCGTCCGTCACGTGATTGCGCACTTCAATCGCCACGCCGCGCAAGGCGAAGCACCACAACACCAAGTGCAGCGCCAAATAGAACGCTGGGAACGCCGTGCTCAGCACCTCCGGGAAAGCCACGAACAGCACACCACCCGCGGCGATCAGCCAGACCTCGTTACCGTCCCAAAACGGTCCAATCGCGGCCAGCACCGTGCGCCGCTCGGCGTCCGTTTTTGCGACGAACAGGTGCAAAATGCCGGCTCCGAAGTCGAAGCCGTCGAGCACGACGTACGCGCACAACATCAACCCCAACAGGCCGAACCACAGCTCAGCCATGGGGTTCATGCTCCGGCCCATGCGCTAGCTCTCGCCCCACGAGGAACACAAACATCAAGCCGAGCACGAAGTACAACCCGGTAAATCCGATCAACGTGAACAACGTATTGCCGGAGCTCACGCTCGCGCTGTAGCCGTCCACCGTCCGGAACATGCCGTAAACGAGCCACGGCTGCCGGCCGAGTTCTGCCGTCATCCAACCGGCCGTCGTGGCGATGTACGGGAACGGGAACGCGAGCATCAACACCCAAAGCAGGGGCCGCGTGGTCGGCAGCGTACCACGCCACCCGAGCCACGCGCTCAAGCCCATGAGCCCAATGAACAGCGTGCCCAGCCCCGCCATGAGATGGAAGGAGTAGTACAAAAGCTCGATGTTTGTGGGCCAATCCGCGACCGGGAACTCGTTCAAGCCGAGCACGCTGCGGTTTGGGGTTCCGTAAGCCAGCACGCTCAGCACCATCGGCGCGCGGATAGCGTTGTCGATGCGTCGCTCGCGCACGTTGGGCTGGCCGATGAACGTCAGATCCGCATTGGCACCGCTCTCGAAGCGGCCCTCCATCGCGGCGAGCGCCACGGGCTGGTACTCAGCCACGAGCTTGGCTTGGCGGTCCCCCGTGGGGAATGCCACCAGCACGCAGGCCACGAGCGCGATGCGCGTGCCCCAAGTCAGATACACCCGCGCCTGTTCTTCGTGCTGACCGCGCAATGTGTAGAACGCCCCGACGGCGGCGACCACGAACGAGCCGGTCACCACGCTGGCCAGCATCGTGTGCGCGTATTCGACGAGTGCCCAAGAGTTGAACAGGAATTGAAATGGGTGACCGAGCACCAGCACGCCTTCCATCAGCGCATAGCCAACCGGGTGCTGCATGAACGCGTTGGTGGTCACGATGAAGTACCCGGACAACCAGCTACCAAGCCAGACTGCGACCGCAGCGCCGAGGTGTTTGCGCCGGCTCAGCTTGCTCTCACCGAACACCAGCGCCGCAACGAACGCGCTCTCCAAAAAGAAGGCGAACATGCCCTCCATGGCTAGCGTTTGCCCAATCACTCCCGCGGAGTAGCGCGAAAACCGCGCCCAATTGGTGCCGAATTGAAACTCCATCGGTACGCCGGTGACGACGCCCAGCACGAAGTTCACGGCGAAGATCTTGGACCAAAAGCGCGCGGCGCGATCGTAGCGCGCGTCCTTGGTGCGCAGCGCTTGCCACTTCCAGAGCACGATGATGAAGACCAAGCCCATCGTGAGCTGCGGGAACAAGTAGTGATAGACGATCGTGAAACCGAACTGCAGTCGGTGCCAAAAACTGGGATCGTCCACGACGCTCTCGTTGCTCCGCGAAGCAACATAGACCTCACTCGTCGGAGCGCAACCGGCGATCGGAGGGGTGCGACATCTAGGCGCAGGGCGCGCCGCGGGCCGACCGGTTTAGGGCGAATTCGGCGTTTTTGGCGGCGCACCGCAGTCACACGCCGCGTAGCCGGAACCGTCCGGCAAACACGCCTGACCGCCCGCGCAAGCACCTGCGCCCACACAGCGCTGCGTCGCACCCGGCGTGCAGGAACCGGCGCGCGGCGCGGCACTCGCGGGCGGGAACGGCAGAGCGGGAACGGCCGGCGGAATGATGCCGCCCGCGGGCTGGGCCGAGAGCACGATGGGCAAACCACCGCGCCTGTCCGCACAGGCGATATCGAGCTCCGATTCGCGCCCTTCCACCTGGCTGACACCGAGCTCTGCGCCGTAGAGCTCCCTCTTACTCATACCGCCCAGCACGACGTAACCGCGGTCTTTGCACAAATCGCCTGCGCGCTGCACGCAGGCGGCGAGCGAGGCGCCGCACTTCAGATGCCAAGAGCCATCAGCGCGGCGAGCAGCGGGCACCGACGAGGGGCTGCATGCGCCGAGCGCGCCGAGAAAGCCGAACGAGAGCAAGAACCAACGAGCCATGACTACCCATGCCGGAATGCGTTCCAGGGAGCAAGTATGCTGACGGTGCCTCGCGGATCACAAGCTGTACCTGCGCAGCGTGCCCAACGGCTTCTTGTGCGTGCTCTCGACCAACGGCGTGAATACGCCCGCCCTCAAGATGACGCTCACCCTCACCTCGCGCCGCATCAACCCGCTGATCACGGAAGCCGCGGCCGCCGCGCCCAGCCTATCGGCTGCGCCGCCGCGCGCGTCTGAAAGCCCGAAATTAGGATCTGGCAAGCCGTCCAGGCGCCAAGCCACGTACCGCGGTCATCGCGTCTGAAAGCCGCAAGCGGCGCAGGGCGCGCGACGCCGGGTTGGCCACAGGGAGCTCAGGGGGCTTGCTTGTACAGCGCCAGGCCCGCAACGTTGACCTTGCCGGTCGCGCTCGCGCGCAGCACGCCATCCGTGACTTCGATCGAGTACGGGCCGAGTTGCGCCCAGCCCGCGCCGGACGCCCTTTGCAGGCCGGAAAAAGCGTCGAGCGGCGTGTCCTGAACGGACAGAAGGCCACTGTCCGCGCTGGCGGCCGAGGTCAGCCACGCATAGAGCCAGTAACGCCCGCTGGGCACGGTCCAGGCGGCGGTATCGGAATTCGTGAACGTGAACGCGCTCGAGAGCATCTTGGTCGTATTGGCGTCCGCTGCCGGGAAGGGCTGGGGCGTCGTGCTGGAGTACGGCGTGCCAGTGAACGTCACCTTGGCGTCCGCAGCCGCGAGCGTCGGCCCTTCCCCGTTTGCGCCAAGGGTGACGCTGGGGCCGCCGAGGTTGACGCCGCGTGCGTATGCGCACTCCGGGAACGTCGCCAGCGGCGGCTCCGTGCCCCACACTCGCTGCCCCTTGCGGAAGACGGTGATGGCATCCGTGGGCGTTGGCGCGCTGACGTTCAAGAACGAGTAGTGACTCGACTGCTGGAATTTCGCGACTGAACTGCCCGCGATGATGTCCGCAGTGAGGTCCAGCGTCCCACCGGCCGCGATCTGGACAGCGCTGGAAAAGGTGATTTCGAGGTAGCTATCGGTGATCTGACCGCCCTTTTTAGCCGGGGGTCCGGGCAATAAACGATGAACGACTGCGTTGATCTTGATGTCCATCACCTGGTCCAGCGTGGCCTGCGTATCCAGGGCGATCACCGGCTCGGCAACGCCGTTGTGGTTGAAGTAGTAACGAATGCTCAGATCCGAAAGCGCCGTCGCCTTCGCATCCATGTAGTTGATGAGCAACCTGAACTTGGGCCCGTCGGTGAATGCCTCCGTAACGATGCTCAAGTACTGCAGCGCCAATACCTGGGAGCAAGTGGTGCTGCCCGGCGTGCACGTACCGCTCGCACAATCACTGTCGTGAATGCACGGTTGACTCGCTTCACAGGGGAGGCAGTCCGGGCCGCCGCAATCCAAACCTGTCTCGCTGTCGCCGGTGAGATTGTTGAAGCAGTGGTCAGGGTAAGTGACGGGCGTCGGGTAAACACAGGGCGCACTGCCCGATGCACCGGCGGCGCCCGCTTCTCCCGCTTCTCCCGCTTCTCCCACCGGTGCGCTGCCAGCGGCGCCGGCGCTGCCTGAGCTCCCCGCTGAAGCTCCTGTGCCACCGTTCCCGCCCGCGACCGCGGTGCCACCGGTCGAACCGTCAGCGCCACCGCTCGGCGTCGGCGTGAAGTCGTAGCTCGGGAACCCGCAGTCGTTCAGACTAGCGATGAATGTCAGCGCACAACCGGCGCCGAGCAACCAGCGACCCAACCCGCTCGCGTTGAGGCCCTGGGCCCGCGACGGGCGACGAGGGACAATGGGACCCGGCATCAATCCGAGATAAGCTACCACGCGCGCCTTACGGACGCATTCGGGCCGCACGGCCGCTGCGCGAAGCGGCCGCTTCCTTGCGCTGCTTTCCTCGCCTCTTTATTCGGCGAGGTCGATCTGATTGTCCAGCAAGATGGCGCCCTTGGAGACCACCGTCTCGCCCGGGGCGATGCCCTTGAACACGACCACGCGCTGATCACGGACCGCGCCGGCAACGACATCGCGCTTCACGAAGCGGCCAGCCGCGTTCTTCACGTAGGCGTACTGGCGTGAACCGTCTGACACCAGCGCACCCGCTGCGACTTCCACGCTACCTGGTGGCGTGGAGGCCTGGAACTGCATCTTGGCGTACGTGTTGGGCTTGAGCCGACCGTCCGCATTGTCCAACCGCACACGCACGGGCACGGTGTGGCGTTCGGCGTCGACGACGGCGGAGACCATATCAACCTTGCCGTCGATCACAACGCCCGGCAGCGACGTGATCGTGATCCGCGCGGGCACCCCCGGAACCACGCCGTCCGAATCGGACTCGAACAAATCCGCGACGACCCAGACGGTGGACAGATCCGCCACGAGCATCAGCGCGGCCTCGGCGCCCGGGGTGAGCTCTTGGCCGGGGAGCACGTTCTTCTCGACGACGCGGCCGGCGCGAGGAGCGTGCACGACGAACTCGTTTTCCGAGCGGGTCGTGACATCCAACGAGGCCAACTTGGATTGGGCAACGTTCAGGGAGAGCTCGGCCTGGTGCAGCTGTTGTTGCGCCGCGACGGCTTCCTTCTCGGGCAAAGCGCGGGCTTCGACGATGGCTTTGGTGCGATCGAGCACGCCCGTCGCGGCGTCGACATCCACCTTGGCTTTGCTTTGCTCGACGTTCAGCGCAGCCAGATCAGGACTTGCGACGGCAAACAGCGGCGCGCCCTTTTCGACCTGCTGCCCGAGCTCCGCGTAAACCTGAGTCACGCGACCGGCGAGCGGCACGCCGATGCGGGCGGCCTTGCCCTCATCCACCTTCACGAAGGCGGGCACGGCGTCAGTCCAAGTGCTGGAGATGGATTGGGCGGTTTCGAGTTCGAGCACCTGCCACTGCGGCGCATCCGGCGCGATGCCGATGGTGCCGTGATCGATGGTCAGACCAGCTTGAACCGGCGCCGGGGGTAGTGCCTTGCGCACGAAGCGCGAGGAAGCCCAGACCGTGGCGGCGCTGACCAAGATGGCGAGCACGACGCCCACCTTCGTCGTCGGGCGGAACCGGAACGGCTCGCTGGGTGGCGGCAGACCGGCGCCGTGGCCCTGCGCGGGCGGGATCGGGTTTTCGGCACTGGCTTGTAACATCAACTGTCCTCTCGCGGCTTCTCGCCGACTAAGTTCTGGTCGATCCCGAGCGCGCGGCGCAGATCGTTCTCGACATTAAAAAGAGCGAAACGCGTGTCCGCTTCTTCCAGCAGGAGCGAAGCGTGTTCGCGGCGTGCGATCAAAAGATCCGTCATGCTGATCTGACCGCGCGCATAGGCAACCGAGCTCGAGTCCACCACCTCTTTGGAGCGTGGCAGCGCGGCTTGCTGAATGTTAGCCAGCTTGCCGCGCAAGACATTGCGACGAATCAGTAGCGATCGTGCGTCGGAAGCCGCATGACGCTGCATGGACTGCGCCTGCGCAGACAACTCCTCGGCGCGATGGTCCGCTTCGAGTGCTTGATATTGGCCGTGATCGAAGAACGGCAGCGGGATGGATGCCGAGACACCCACGGTGTACGGCTGTGAGCCAGCGGCCTCGTCGAAGTCGCGCGTGTAGCTCACCCCGACCGTCGGATCCGGGATCGCGCTGCGGCGGTGCATCGTCGCATCCGACACCGCTGCGCGTTGCTCCAAACGAAGCGCACGCAGATCCGGGCGCCCCGCGATCACGCTCTCCAGATCATTGACGGCGAAGGGGGCGGACGCAGATTTTTCCGCGGAATCCAAGGTTACGCCGTCCGACTGACAGGCGGCGAAGAGCAGAGCCTCGCAATCGGCGAGCGCGTCCTGTAGATCTGAACGATTGTCCGCTACGTCACGCTCGACGCGCTCGGCGTCCAGCATCAGGCGCGCCTGATCGACGCCGCTCACGTCACCACGATCCAAGCGGATCTTGGTTAGATCAGCCATCGACCGTGCGGAGACCAACGTGTCTTCCAGGATGTGTTCTCGAGCGCCAAGGTAGGCAACACGAGTCATGGCTGCGCGCGCATCACTCACCAAACCGAGCAGTGTATCGCGATAATCCTCGCCGGAAGCGTCACGACGGAGCTTCGCGGCATCGCCCCGCGGTCCGCGCTTGCCGAGCTCGAACGTTTGCGAGAGCCCGACGGAATAGGCCAGTGTGTCTGCGCGCTTGGCCGGGCCTTGGCGATTGAGCCGGCCAATTGCGAAGTTGTTTACGCCTAGGTCCAACGTAGGGTTTTGCCACACGCGGCTAGCCCCGAATTCGTCGCTAGCCTGAGCAACGCGAGCGCTTGCGGCGCGCACATCCGGGTTCATCCGTTTGAGCCACGCAACGAGCGCGCGGGGGTCCGACAACAACGTGGCAATTGGCGCCGTGGCGCCCGTCGCGGATGGCGACACCGGCAAGGTGACCGGCGCCGGTGAAGGGTTGGCCGGCTCCTCAGCCCACGCAGCGCGACTCAGTGAAATGCAGAATGCAGCGATGAAAAGGGGAAATTGTGCTCGAGGCAGATGAGATGCTGAGAAAAGGCGCATGAACGGGGGTCACTCTAGGCGCTTGCCCAAGCACGCTGTGTGCCAGGGGACGTACGCGGTTCACCGGGGCAAACCTTCCTAACGGCCTGCCGCGGCGCGCCGGAAGGGCCGGCCGGGCGTTCTTATCCCAAGTCGCAAGCTTCTAAAACTATTGAATAAAAACTTTCTGCTAAGCTGCGCCTGGCGGATGGCTCACTCGTACTCCCTCGGCCTGGCGTCGTTGGCGGTGGTTGCAGGCTGTTTTTCCGCACTCACTGGGTGCGGGAGCGAGGATCATCCCCCCGGCTCCACGGTCAGTGTGGGCGGTGCCTCCGCGCAAGGCGGAGCGAGTGCCGGCGGTAACGCGGGCGCCGCCGGTGAGGGTGACGCTGGTGCGACGGCGGAAGCCGGCAACGCGAGCGACAATGCTGCTGGCGCCGCAGGCGCTCTCGAACTCGGCACGCCGCCGACACCGCTCGCGGTGTACCCGAGCACGTTCGAAGCAGACGTTGGTTGCAACAGCTCGCCGGACGCGAGTCTACTGATCCAGAACGCGGGCGGCTCGACGCTGTCGGTAACGAGCGCCAGTGCGGACTCCGGATATTCCGTGAAGACGGTGCTGCCGCTCAGCGTCGAGCCCGGCGCGGCCGCAGAGCTGCTCATCACGCCACCGGCGGCGGCCGCCAACGCGCAACCGGGCGAGACGACCACCGGTACGCTGTCGTTCCGCACGAACGAGCCAGGCCTACCCGAGCACCAATTGGCATTGAGCACGCAGCTGTTCTCGGCCCAGCTCGAGTTCACTGACCACGACGGCGTGCCCCTGACCTCGGCGCTGACGTTGTCTTACCTGAGTGACAGCATCTGCCCTGACACGGTGAAGTACCGCGTGCACAACAAAGGCAACGTCGCTTTCACGCTGGTTGGCCCGACATTTCCGGCAAATTTGGGCGGAACGACAGCAGCAGCAGGCGGGCAGAGCATCGTGCCCGATGCGTACGTGGAGCTGATGGTCGGCGGCGTATCTGCGCCCGGTGACGCTTGTGGCGCGAGCGGGCAGCTCACTTTCACGACGCAGGGCTCCTACTGCGGCGGCGCGCCGACCTTGGACGTCATTTGGCCGCCTTCGGCGGGGCCGACGTGTGCCTGCACGACCGCGCCTTGAACCGGGCTGCGGCCGCTTATTGAACCATCGCGCGGATCAGTGACGGGCTGCTGCGTCGGCCGGGCGCGGACTTCGGCGGCGTGGGCGGCACGATACGCAGCGCTTCTTCGAGCATGAAGCGTGGCAGCGCTTCGAGTTGATCGAACTCGATCGCCAACGCGCGGCTGAACTCACCGGGACGCCGCCCGTGCACGACTCGCGTGACCGTGGCCTCAGCATCAATCCACACGGTGCTCCGCGGGATGCGGAAGGAGACCAAGATCCGTTCGCCGGTGAGCGCCGGGTCCGCAGGCCCAACGAGCGCCCCGGTGGCCGACAAGTCGACCACGCGGTCAGAAACTAGGCTGAAATCCCGCTCTCTTACGACTTGGCAGTCAATTCTTACGGTATGACGCGAGGCGTGACGCGGGGTTTTCGGTGCGCGGTACATGGGAGCAAATGGTACCGAGCCCGAGAGGCAAAGGTCCAGATTGTGGTGAAAGACGGTATGCGCAGCCCATACAAAGACACGCTTTCTGGCCCGTCCGGAACCAAAACGACCTCGAAGTCTAGGAAGACTCCCCCGTCGGGGATCACGAAGGCGCGGGTGCGCTACAACTTAGCGGGTAATGTGCAGGTCGGATGGCGCCAAGGAGGGCGACGAGTGAGTCACTGGGGGCGTGTTTCGCGCAGCATGCGGTTACTCGGCTTCGTGTTGCTGGTGCTGCTGCGCACCGGCGAGGCCCGCGCAGCAACCGGAGCGGACAGCGGTGAGTCTCTGACGATTTCGCTGCTCACGATGGGACCCGGCGAGCACCCGTTCACGAAGTTCGGGCACAGCGCGCTGTGGGTGCACGATGCGGCAACGGGCCGAGACGAAATTTTCAATTACGGCACTTTCGCGTTCGACTCCCCGACGCTCTTCCTCGACTCGGCGGAGGGCAAGCTTCCGTATTGGCTCTCCGTGCAGAGTCTGGAGGGCACGCTCCGGACTTATAGCGAGGCCCAGCGCTCGCTCCTGTCTTCGGAGCTCGACCTCCTCCCCGCCGAGCGTGCAGCGTTGTA